>JBLMWU010000057.1:0-90888 GCA_050257395.1 Gemmatimonadota bacterium
GAAGCTCGGGATCCTCGACGCTGCGAAGCCCTTCAGCAATCTGCGCGCGGGTGATCACCGTCACCTCCACCCCCAGCTACGCGGCCAGCCTGGGCTAAGGTAGGAATATGTGAATATTCGAATATATTAGGACTCTTCTGCGCGTGCCCGCAAGAGCTTCCCGGGCACCCCAGCGCGTCAGGCGCGGCGCCGTCTGTCCATCAGGCGCAGGATGAGCGGGGTGAAGATGAGCTGCATGGCCAGCTCCATCTTCCCGCCCGGCACGACGATGATGTTAGGCCGGGACATGAACGAGTCGTGCAGCATCGACAGCAGGTAGGGGAAGTCGATCCCCTTCGGGTCGGCGAACCTGATGACGACGAAGCTCTCGTCCGCACTGGGGATGGTCCGGGCGATGAACGGGTTGGAGGTGTCCACCGTGGGCACCCGCTGGAAGTTCACGTGGGTGCGGGAGAACTGCGGGCAGATGTAGTTCACGTAGTCCGGCATGCGCCGCAGGATCGTATGGGCCACGTCCTCGCTGGTATACCCGCGGGCGGACTTGTCGCGGTGAAGTTTCTGGATCCACTCGAGGTTGATGATCGGGACGACCCCGATGAGCAGGTCGGCGTGCTGGGCGATGTCCACCTTGCCCGTCACCGCGGCGCCGTGCAGTCCCTCGTAGTAGAGCAGGTCGCTGCCGGGGCCGATGTCTTCCCAGGGCGTGAAGGTGCCGGGTGGCTGCCCGTACGGCGTGGCCTCCCCGGCGTCGTGAAGATACTTCCGGACCTTGCCGCCGCCGTGCTCGCCGTATCCGCGGAAGAGGTCCCCCAGCTCTTCCAGCAGGTTGGCCTCGGGGGAGAAATGCGAGAAGTGGTGGTTGCCCTCCCGCTCGGCGTCCGCCATGGCGGCTGTCATCTGCTCCCGGTCGTACCGGTGGAACGAGTCACCCTCCACCAGCGTCGCGTTGACCTCCTCCCGGCGGAAGATGTGCTGGAAGGTCCTGGTCACCGACGTGGTGCCCGCGCCGGACGAGCCGGTGACGGCGACGATAGGATGCCTGGCCGACATGGGGTCCCTCAGACCCGTCCGGGCAGCCGGAACAGCGACCTGGTGCCGAACAGCGAGTCGTCGAAGGCCGGTCCCTGCCCGCTGGCCTGGTCGCGGTGGTAACCCTCGATGCGCTCCACCTCGCTGCGTGACCCGAATATCAGCGGCACCCGCTGGTGCAGGCCGTCGGGCTGGATGTCCATGATCCGCTCGCGGCCGGTGCTGGCCGCACCGCCGGCCTGCTCCACGATGAAGGCCACCGGGTTGCATTCGTACAGCAGCCGCAGCCGTCCCGGCATGTCCTGGTTCTTGGTATCCCTCGGGTACAGGTAGACACCGCCGCGGGTGAGGATGCGGTAGGTGTCAGCGACCAGGGATGCGATCCAGCGCATGTTGAAGTCCCGCCCCCGGGGCCCGGTCCTGCCCGCCAGGCACTCGGAGATGTAGCGGCGCACCGGCGGCTCCCAGAAACGCTCGTTGGACGCGTTGATCGCGAACTCTGCGCAGTCCTCCGGGATGCGCAGCTGCGGATGGGTGAGCACGAACGCGCCGATGTCCCGGTCGAGGGTGAACCCGTCCACGCCCTCGCCGGTGGTGAGGATCAGCATCGTCGCGGGGCCGTACAGGGCGAAGCCGGCGCAGACCTGCTCGGTGCCCGGCTGCAGGAAGTGCTCTGCGCGCGACTCGGCGGCCGGGTCGGGGCTGCGCAGGATGGAGAAGATGGTGCCGACCGAGATGTTCACGTCAACGTTGCTGGAGCCGTCCAGCGGGTCGAACACCAGCAGGTACTTCCCCCGCCGGGCGGCCGCCGGGATGGGGTAGTGCCCGGCCATCTCCTCCGATGCCATCGCGGCCAGGTGCCCGGTCCATTCGGTCTCGCCGATCATCACCTCGTTGCTGATCACATCCAGCTTCTTCTGCACCTCACCCTGGACGTTCTCCGCCCCGGCGCTGCCCAGCACGCCGGCCAGGGCGCCCCGCGCAACCTGGCTGCTAATGATCTTCACAGCCGTCGCCACCGCGTTGAGCAGCCCGGAGAAGTCCCCGGTCGATCCCGGATGGCGATGCTCGGCCTCGATGGTGTACCGGGTCAGCGTCGTGCGTTCCCCGCGCACGGCCTCAGCCCCCCGCCACCGTGGCCACCATGCCCCGGGACGCCTCGCTGGCCCGACGGCAGTTCGCCGCCAGGGCGGCCTGGGCAGCGGCGGTATTGGCGGGCACACCGCGCCAGGTGAGCAGCGCGTCACTGACAAGCGCACGACCGAACGAGAACGTCAGCCGCCACGGCGCCTCGCCGAGGGAAGCCGCCTGGGCATTGATCTCGGCAAGGTTGGCGCACGCCTGCTCATTGGACTGGCCGCCGGACAGGAACGCGATGCCCGGAACGGCGGACGGCACGGCCGCAGCCAGCACGTCCAGCGTCCGGCGGGCGACCTCGGCCGGCTCAGCGTGCTCGCCGCTCTCCGTCCCGGCAATGACCATGTTCGGCTTGAGAACGATGCCGTTCGGGTCGGCGCCCAGCGCATCAAGCTCGCCGAAGACCGCTTCCAGCACCCGTGCGGTCGCCGCCTGGCAGTCACCGATGCCGTGGCCGCCGTCCATCAGCAGTTCCGGCTCCACGATCGGCACGATGCCCGCGTCCTGGCACAGCGCCGCATAGCGGGCCAGCGCGTGCGCATTGGCGTGCACGGTCCGCGGGTGCAGGCCGGCCGGGCTGAGCACGGCACGCCACTTGGCGAAGACTGCACCCCGCTGCCGGTAATCGTCCAGGCGGCCCGCCAGACCATCCAGCCCTCCGGTGACGGATCCGCCGTCAGAGAAGGGCAGCGGGGTGATTCCCTTGTCCACCTTGATGCCGGCCATGATGCCCAGCGCCGCGGCCGCCTCGCCGAAGGGCGTGCCGTCCCGCAGTGCCTGGCCGAGCGTCTCGTCGCACAGGATGATGCCGGACACCCGGCCGCTCAGGCCAGGGGTCGTCAGCAGCAGGGCCCGGTAGTCGCGGCGGCTTTCCGCGCTCGGCACCACTCCTGCTGCCTCGAGCCGCCTGGACATGGTCGCGATGCTTTCGTCTGCCGCGAGTATGCCCTTGCCCGGCGCCACGAGGGCGGCGGCAACCTCATACAGTCCCTGCAAGGCTGGTCTCCCGTCCGGCCACGATCGCGGCACCCGCCGCCTCTACGCAGCGTAGGACTGCTGCCGGGCACCCGCCTCACCCGCGAGAGCGGGCAGCGGGGGTGAGAGCAGCCCACCCTGCCGCCGGCTCCCCCGGCAGCAGCCGGGCCCGCCGCGGCGCCGGAGTCCGCCGGCGGAACGTGCGCTGGAACACCGGGCAGCAGGCACCGGGCCCAGGCCCTCAGCCGCAACTGGGCTCGCGGCGTGGTCATACAGCATGGCCGCGGTCAGGGGCCGGCCGGCTGCTGCCAGTTCGATCGCGGCTCCGCCGCCCGGCCGGGGGAGATCCCGCAGCCGACGGCGCCAGGCCCTGTTCCCGGGCGAAAGCGGCCACCTCCTCCCGCGAGGACAGGCCCAGCTTGCCCCTGATGTTGTGCACGTGATTGCGGACCGTGCTGCCGCTCACGAACAGGGACCGGGCGATCCGTTCATACGGGTAGCCCAGGCCGAGCAGCCGCACGATCTCCTGCTCGCGGCGGGTCAGGCCGAACGCCTGGCCGGCAGGCATGAGCAGGTCCGCAATGCCCGCTGCCAGGGTGGCGCATTCGGCGGGCTCCTGGTCGCACAGCGCCCGCACGGCTCCGAGCACGTCCTCCCAGGTCGCCGCGTGCGGCAATACGCCGGAGCGGGTGAGCATCTCGCCTATCACCAGCTGGAAGCTGTCGGCGATGCGTTCACGGTCACGCAGGGCGGCCAGCCGCATCCGCGCCTCGGCACGCAACTCCCGCGCCAGCACGGTGACGATCGCCGCCAGCAGCACCCAGACCAGCAGCAGCGGCCAGCGCAGTGAGCCTCCCGGAATGACCTCCAGCTGGTAGTAGACACGCACCCCGACGGCCGCGGCGAACACCGCCAGGCCGGCCGCGACGCCGCCCGCCCCCTCGAATCTGACCGCCAGCTGGAACACGAGCAGCGGCACGAACGCCGCCGGTACCGCGGCGGGATCCCGGAGGAAGATCAGGTACGTGACGAGCGCGATGACCGCGTCAGCAGCCAGGACCCGGTAACCGAGCCGGCGTGCCGACTGCGGCGTGTCGGCGCGCCGCATCCCGGCTGAGACGCCGATGTGCAGGACGACCGGGATCAGCAGCAGGGCCAGCGCCGCCAGGGGAAAGGGGCGGTGTCCCGCAGCTACCACGAAAGCCAGCGCCGCCACCGCATACCGGAACCGGCAGAAAATGAGCTCGCGCCGCCATGTGCTGTCAGCCAGCATCCGGGCCGGCATGGTGCTGGCCGCAGCGGGGCTTGCTGCCGCAGGGTCCGCCCGCGGGCTCACCGGGGGTGGGAGAGCCGGCCTGGTCTGAAGCACGTCTGCGTGCCTCCTTCGGCCCGGGGCCGCCGCGGGCCAGGCAGGGGAACAGCCGGGCGGCGGCCAGGCTGACCGCAGCCCGCGCGGCTTGCAGTGGATTGTGCTCATGCGCATGTCCAGAAGCAATAGACACCTGCCGCGAGCGCTGCTCACAAGCCCGGTTCTCCCCCGCATGAGTGTCTAGCGGACATCAAACGGCGGACTGGATGGACGTCTATGGAAACCCGGCGCCGCGGCGGCCAGGCTCCGCCTTACCTCGGGAAGGAGGAACTCGATGAAGAGATGGCGTCCGGCCGTGCTCGGGTTGTGCGCGGTGGCGGCGATCCCCGTCACCGCGCTCACAGGCACCAGCGAAGCCCGCGCAACTAGCCCGAACGTGGCGGCAAGCTTCCCCCAGCACTGGACCTCCTACGGCGGCAACCAGGAGCACAATGCCGCGTTCAGCGTGCCCGCCAGCGCTCCTGCCGTACTGCGGCGCGGCTTGTCGTGGCAGTTTGCGGAGGCCGGTGCCCTGCCGCTCAGCGGCGGCCCCTACGACGAGAACGTCCTCGGCTATCTCCCCGCCTCGGTGAAGACCACTCAGATGCTGGGCAACGCGGTGGGCGTCACCGCGCTGAACGGGCGGATCTATGCCGAGTCGGACATGAATACGGTCTATGCGCTCGACGCGATGACCGGAGCCAAGATCTGGCAGTCGCCCACCATCAACGCCGCGATGGGCAACCCTGTGGTGGGGGACGGCCTGGTCTTCGCCGGCGCCGGTGATACCGGCTTTTCATTCTCAAGCGTGCTGAGGTATGCGAGCGGCGCACCGGGCGTGACCCGCGGCATGGGCTTCTCCGCCGTCTACGCGTTCGACCAGAACACCGGCAGGCAGATCTGGCGGTTCGACACCAAAGGTGAGGACATGCCATCGCTGTCCTACCTGGACGGCAGGGTCTACATCGGCAACGGCGACGGGCACATGTATGCCCTCGACGCGAAGACGGGCCGGCCCGCCTGGGTCACCAGCGTGGGCGGCTTCGACAGCATGTCGTCGGCGAATTACTGGCATGACCCGGCGACCGGGCAGGACCTGGTCTTCGCCGGTTTCAGCGACCCGAACTACCTGTATGCGTTCGATGCCCAGACCGGGAAGGTGGTCTGGAAGTCCACGGTGCCAGGCGTGTGGAACACCGGCATGGGCGACAACTCACCCGCGGTGGACCCGGCCACGGGGGTTGTGCTGCAGGACTCGGTCGTGGGCTACAGCAAGGCCGACGGCACGTCCGACCTCGCGCTGTTCGCCACCGACGCGCACACCGGTCAGGTGCTCTGGGAGACCAGCCTGGGCCGGGGCCCCAGCCCGCTCGCGTACAAGGCAGCCATCGCCATGGTCCACGATGGCACGGTGTACGTGGGGAACCCGGCGACCGGGTTCCTGTACCGGGTGAACGAGAAAACGGGCCGCGTCGAGTGGAGCACCGACCTCGGCAGCTACACCTGGCAGGGCACGACGTACCACATCCAGGACCGCGGCGGGCCCACCTTCTACCACGGCGTGGTCTACGAGGCGGCCGGCGCCTATGTGTTCGCGCTCGACCCTGCCAGTGGGCACATCCTCGCCCGGTACAACGCCGGCGGCCGGTACGGCATCGTCAACCCTGTCATCGTCGGCGGCACCATGTACCTCGGCAATTCCTACAACTGGGTGCAGGCGATCCCGCTCTCCCGCATCTACCCCGCGTGGGCTTCCGGCCCGCCGGCCTGACCGGGCAGCATCAGCCGTATGCCCCGTGCGCGGCGGGGTGCTGGTCCCCGGTGCCGGGAGGGCCAGCGTCCCGCCGTGCCGGCAGCAGCGCGGATGCCGCTGTGGCAGGCCCGGCCAGGCAGCCAGTTGCCTCGCCGCCGTCAGCATGCACGCGATCGGCCTTGCCCCGTGCGGCCCACCACCCGTGCATTTCGGCCGGCCCCGCCAGGCGGATCCGGGCATCTTCGCACATATACCCGGGGGGGTGTTTGCATTCCAGGGCCTTCGTCAGCTATGTTCGGGACTCATGCTTATACCCCGGTAGGTATTTCGCGGCGCGGCCCGGCTGATCCGGGCGTCTGGCCGGACCGGCCCCGCCCGGTCTCGTAACCGGCTGGGAAGACAGGAGGCAGTGTGCTCGAGATCGTCGCGATTGACACCCCGACGCTGGGTGATCGCAGTTACCTGGTACACGACGGCGCCGTCGCGGTGGTGATCGATCCGCAGCGCGACATCGACAGGGTGCTGGACCTGGCGGCCAGCCGCGGGGTCACGATCACCCACATCTTCGAGACCCACCTGCACAACGACTATGTGACCGGCGGGCTCGCGCTCGCCGCAGCGGCCGGGGCTGCCTACCACGTGAACGCGGCCGACCAGGTGGACTTCGGCCGGGTGCCGGTCTCGGACGGGGATCTCATCGAGGTCAGCCCATCGCTGGGGGTGCGGGTGCTGGCGACCCCGGGGCATACGTTCACGCACCTGTCCTACGTGCTGGAGATCGACGGGGAGCCCTCGTCGGTGTTCACCGGCGGATCGCTGCTGTACGGCTCAACCGGCCGGCCCGACCTGCTCGGTGCCGCCAGCGCCGCCCCGCTCGCGCACGCGCAGTACGCCTCGGCCCACCGGCTCGCAACCGGCCTGCCAGCCGAAACCGGCGTATACCCCACGCACGGTTTCGGCAGCTTCTGTTCGGCCACCCAGTCCGAGGGCAACTTCTCGACCATCGCAGACGAGCGCCGGCTCAACCCCGCGCTCACGCTGGGGGAGCAGGAGTACGTGGAGACGCTGCTGGCCGGGCTGGATGCCTACCCCGCTTACTACGCGCACATGGGCGCGGCGAACGCGGCGGGCCCGGCTGGCCCGGACCTGTCCGAGCCTGCCCGCGCGGACGCGGCGGAACTGCGCCGCCGCCTCCAAGCCGGGGAATGGGTGGTCGACCTGCGTACTCGCACCGCCTTCGCCGCCGCCCACCTGGCCGGCACGTTCAGCTTCCCCCTCGACGGCAGCTTCGCCACCTATCTCGGCTGGCTCATCCCCTGGGGCATCCCGCTCACCCTGCTCGCCGAAACCCCCGAACAGATCTCTGAGGCGCAGCGGGAGCTCGTCCGCATCGGCATCGACCGGCCAGCCGCGGCAGCCACCGGCAGCCCAGCCGACTGGGCCGGCGGGCAGCCTTTGCGCACCTTCCCCCTCGCCGACTTCCCCGCTCTGGCCGCAGCCCGCCACCACCGCCCAGTCGCAGTGCTCGACGTCCGCCGCGCCCTGGAATGGGCCGAATCCCACCTCGACGGAGCCATCCACATCCCCCTGCACGAACTGCTCGCCCGGCTGGACGAAGTACCCGAAGGCGAAATCTGGATCCACTGCCGCAGCGGCTACCGCGCCACCGTCGCCGCCTCCATCCTCGGCGCCGCCGGCCGCACCGTCGTAGCCATCGACGACGACTACCCCAACGCAGTCACCGCCGGCCTGCCGGTCACCAGCAGCGGCACAGCACAGCCAGCAGCCTGACGAGGCAGCCTTGACAGTACGACGTACGTTCAACCCAGCAGGTGCCGGTCAATGAATAACCCGCAGGCTCAGGTCAACCGGGAGTACCTCCGCAGGCTGCTGCAGGAAAAGCAGCCCGCCTTCGCCGCCGCGCTGGAATCCGTCGAATTCGAATTCGCACTCGAACACCGGGAAGCCGCCGGCCGCGGTCCTGCCACGCCCCGGCCACGCACCGGGCCGGCAGGCCCGCCAGCGTGACGGCGGCTACCCCGCTGCCGCGGGGTGGGCTGCTCCGTCCGGGGGCCGGCGGGCGAGCCCGCCGGCGGCTGTCAGCATGCGGGCGGTCTGACCTGCCCGCTCCGCCCACCACTCGTGCACCGGATCGCCGGCTGCGCGGGCGGCGTGGCGGCGCTGCCAGCGCCCCGCTTCTTCCGCCAGCCAGGTCAGGGTCCCGGCGTGCTCCTGCTCCAGCATCGCGCGCAAGGCGAAGCGGCGCTCGCCGATGCGGTAGCCGGCTCCGGCCGCCTCGGCTCCACTGGCCAGCCGGCGCCGGGTGAGGATGAAACCGCTGCGGACCGGCGTGGTGAGCACGTCCAGCAGATCGCCCAGCCCGGCTCCGGCGCTGGCCGGCGGCGGGGCGGACCGCAGCACCAGCGGCAGGCTGCCGCCAGTGCCGCCCGCTTCGGCAGCCAGCATGGCGTACTCGGCCCGCAGCACCCGGCCAGCGAGTCCCGCCCAGTCTGCCAGGGCCGGGATTCCGAGATCGGCCACGGCATCCAGATAGCCGGGCAGCCAGGGCCACAGGTGCTCCTGGAAGAGCGCGGAGCGGGCCCTGGTCAGCGCGCCCGCCGTGGACGCCCGGCGAGCCTCCTGTGCGGCCTCGCCGAGGCTTGCGTACAGGCCGAGCAGGGCGGTGAGGTGGTCCGGCTCGGCTGGCGGGCTGAACCCGGCCGCCCGCCAGAAGCCGGCCACCCGGTCCGCGCCCTCGCCGCCCAGCCCGCCGTCCGCACCGAGGTAGATCGCCGCGTAGGGCGGGCAGTTCATGACGAACGCCTCGGTGTGCACGGCGGCGCCGGGATCGGCCAGGCCCAGCGCGCGGCAGGCGGCGGCAGCACCGGCCGGGCTGTCGGCGACCACGCCGACCGCGCGCAGCAGCTCGTACCGCTGCGCCGACGGCTCCGCGCTGGCGGCTGCCGTCACTGCGGCGGCACCCGGAACAGGTCGCGGCCCGGCTTGAGCGGGCGCATCAGCCAGAACGGGCGGCGCAGCCCGTCTGGCGAGCCGCTGCCGGCCGGCCGGGTCAGTTTCAGCCACTGCCGGTACACCTCGCGCGACCTGGCGGTGTCGACCGCGATGTCGCCGTGCTGGTCGCCCGGCTGGGCCGGCCGCACCCGGACCGCCTGGTGCCAGCAGTGCATGCCGGAGATCGGGTCGGGGTGGACGGAGAAGGTGAGGTTCTGGTGCACGCCGGTGTCGCTCCACCAGATCCGCTGGGTGTCCGGGTCGGCAGACTGATACGGCGCCACTGACGCCCGCCGCTGCATCTCCCAGCCGTCCTCGCCCTTGTGGAGATCGACAGTGGCCATCATCCCGCCCGCGCCGCGCGGCCCGCTGGCCAGCCGCCACCGGCCCATGTGGTGGCTGCAGGCCACCACACCGGGCCGGATTCCTTCGGTGATCCAGGCCTTGGCCACGAAGTGCCCGATCTCGGTTTCCACCCGCACCAGGTCGCCGGTCCTGGCGACGCCCAGCCGGGCCGCGTCCGCCGGGTGGATCCACACCGGGTTGGTGTGCGCCAGCTCGTCCAGCCACTTGGCGTTGGCCGAGCGGGTGTGGATCTGGGTCGGCAGCCGGAAGGTGGACAGCAGCACGAGCTGGCCCGGTTCCAGGTTGTCCGGGTGGACGTGGCTCTTGATGTAGCCGGGCAGCGCGTGCTCCGGCCAGCCCCAGGCAGCAAGCGTGGAGGACCAGAACTCCAGCCGCCCCGACGGGGTCGGGAAGCCGCGCAGGACTTTGCCGTCCACTGCCACGCCCACCGGGCGGCGGCCCTCGTCGTCCGGCTCGGGTGCGCCCATCGGGACGATGTTCGGCCCCGCCGGCTTCGCGGTGGCGGTGTAGACCCGGCCGGTGTCGGTGATCGCGGTGTCCGCCAGCTCCCCGTCGGGGACCTCCTGCACATACAGCGGGCCCTGGCCCTTGGTGATCTCGAACGCGCCGTACCGGCGCATCCACTCCAGCGGGGTGAGCCCCTCCGCCGCGGCCCGCCCGGGCAGGCCCGGCACGGAGTTCTCGAACATCCAGCCGTAGTACTCGTCCACGGTGAGCTTCTCGCCGGGGTGGGCGCGCGACTCGTGGTACCGGCGGATGCCCAGCGAGCCGTCGGGGTCGATCCGCCACGACAGCTCGATCCAGAACTCGTTCTCCTCCCACACCTCGCCCGGGTTGACCTGGCGGGTGTCGGTCACGGTCTCGCCGAGCCGCTCCCGGGCCGCGCGCAGCACCGGCTGCCGGAAGCCGAGCCACTGGCCGTCGTACTGCTCGTAGGAGTGGGTGTCGTGCCGCTCGCTGCTGTGCCCCATCGGCAGCACGTAGTCGGCGAAGTACGCGGACTCGTTCCAGGTGGGGGTGAGCGCGGCGAAGCAGCCGACCTTGCTCTCGTCGGTGAGGACCTCCATCCAGCTCAGCCCGTCCGGGTTGGTCCACACCGGGTTGTAGACCCGGATGAAGTAGGTGTCCAGCCGCCCGCGCTTCTCGTTCAGGAAATGCGGCAGCAGGAACGACATCTCGTTCTGGGCCAGCGGGTACTCCAGCGGCCAGGACAGGTCCTGCCAGACACCAGGGTGCGGCGGCGTGTGGATCGGCTTCGGCACGAACTTGTTGAAGCCGTTCGGGAACGTCCCGCCCTCGGTGGCGACCGCGCCGAGCAGCGCAGAGATGAGGAACAGGGTACGGGCCACCTGCCAGCCGCCCAGGTTGCCCGCGGCCGCCGACCGCCAGACGTGCGCGGAGAAACGGGTGCCCGCGCCGGCCACGGTCTCGGCCACCTCGGCCAGCACCGCCGCGCTGATGCCGGACTCGGCCGCGGCGTACTCGAAGGTGAACTCCGCGTACAGCCCGGCCAGGATCTCCTCGAACGCCTCGAAGGTGACCGGCCGGTCCGGATGGCAGGCGTGCAGGTACTCCGCCCAGTTCCACCAGCGGCGGACGAACTCGCGGTCGTAGCGCCCGGTGGCGATCAGGTGCCGCGCCACCGCCAGGTTGATCGCGGCCTCGCTGCCCGGCTGCGGCGACAGCCAGTAGTCCGCGTGGGTGGCGGTGTTGGACAGCCGGGTGTCCAGCACGATGACCTTCGCGCCGCGGGCGCGCGCCTCGGTGATCCGCTGCGCGTGCGGGTTGAAGTAGTGCCCGGCTTCCAGGTGCGAGCTGATCAGGTAGATGACCCTGGCGTTGGCGTGGTCCGGGCTGGGCCGGTCGGCACCCAGCCAGAACTGGTAACCGGTCCTGCCACCCGAGGAGCACACGTTGGTGTGCGAGTTGTGCCCGTCCACGCCCCAGCTCGCGAGCACCCGCTCGGTGAACCCGTCCTCGCCGGGCCGCCCGATGTGGATCATGATCTCGTTCTGCCGCTGCTCGGTGATCGCCTTGCGGATCCGGGCGGCGAGCACGTCCAGCGCCTCGTCCCAGCTGATCCGCTCCCACTGGCCGCTGCCGCGCGGGCCCGAGCGCTTCATCGGGTACAGGATCCGGTCCGGGTCGGTGATCTGGTTGAGGGTGGCCGGGCCCTTGGCGCAGTTGCGGCCGCGCGAGCCCGGATGCTCGGGGTTGCCCTCGAACTTGCGGACCTGCCCGGTCTCGCGGTCCACGTAGGCCAGCAGCCCGCAGGCGGACTCGCAGTTGAAGCACGTGGTCGGCACCAGCTGGTAGTGCTTCTCCACCCGGGCGGGCCAGGCCCGCGAGGACAGCTCCACCCAGTCGTCCCAGCGCTCCTTCGGCGGGAACGCGGCCAGGTGCACCCGGCTCGCCCCCGGGTAGAAGGTCTCCCCGCGGGCCTCGGTGGCGGCCCGCGCGGCGGACACCCGCGCCGCCAGGGCGTCGAGGCTGGTCTCTTCGGCCGGCATGGCAACCACCTTCTAGGCGAGCGGGACGGACTGGCCGGCCTGCACGTAGGCGTGCTCGTGCGCGAGCAGGCCGAGCAGGGCGAGCGGCGCGGCGACGGCGCCGATCCACGGCGCGGCGACCGCGGCGGCGGTGAAGGCCAGGCCCGGCCAGAAGAACCGGGCAAACCTGCCACGCGTCATTTCCCTGGTGGCCAGGTGCGCGTGCGCGGTCACGTGCGGCAGCGTCGTCTCCCCCGCCACCAGCAGCAGGTGAACGGCTGCCGCGATGGCCAGCGTCACCTCCACGGCGGTGACCGCGCGGCCGGGGGAGAGCCAGGCGGCCAGCGGCAGCATCGCCGCCGCCCCGGCCAGCACCGCCTGCACCGCCAGGTGGGGCGGCAGCAGCGGGCTCTGCCACAGGTCGCGGGCTTTCGCCTGGGCGAACAGGTACGCGGTATAGACGGCGGTGGCCAGCGCCAGCGGCAGCCCGAGCCCGGCCAGCACCTGGCGGGCCGGGGTGGAGCCGGTGATGGCAGCGAGAAGGTAGAGCGCCGCCACCCCGCCGTAGCCGCCGATGATGAACGAGCCCCGCACCAGCCAGCTGCGCCAGTGATGCCGGGTGAAGATCAGGTAGAACCGCCAGGGGTGCTTGAGGTCCCAGATCAGCAGGACGCCGGTGACCCCCAGGAACGCGAGGGAGAGCAGCGGCGCGGCCCACCGGGTCGCGGGGTCAGCCCAGCCCAGGTAGCCGAGGAAGGTGAGCATGGCGGTGACCCCGAAGGCGCCCGCGGCGATGCTCTTGGTCCAGGTGTAGAGGCTCACCCGCCAGCCCCACGGGGCGTGGTGCGGGACGTCGTAGGACAGCAGCGCCGCCGCCGAGGAGGTCGGGTGATCCGGGTGCCCGGAGACGACGAGCTGCGGATCCGGCGCGCCCTGGGTCGCCCAGGCGAACAGCCCGCCGTCCGGCCGCCGGGCCGCCAGCGGGTCCAGGGTGGCCTGGTGGGCGCCCTTGTAGAAGACGCCCGGCCGGGTCTCCTTTTCCGGGCGGCGGACCTGCACCGGCTGGCGCTCGATGATCTGCGCGACCTGCGACTCCGGATCGTTCAGGTCGCCGACCAGGATCGCCTCGGTAGGGCAGACGGTCACGCAGGCCGGCTCCAGGCCGGCATCCAGCCGGTGCGCGCACAGGTTGCACTTCTCCGCCGAGTGGTCCTCCGGGTTGATGAAGATCGCGTCGTACGGGCAGGCCGCCATGCAGGCCTTGCAGCCGATGCAGATCTCCTTGTCGAAGTCGACGATCCCGTCCTCGCGCCGGTACATGGCCTGGGTCGGGCAGGCCGCCACACAGGGCGCGTCGGTGCACTGGTTGCACCTGGTCACCTGGAAAGCGCGCCGGACCTGCGGGAACACCCCGACGTCAGCCGACTTCACGTAGGTGCGGGTAACGCCGACGGGCACCTCGTTCTCGCTCTTGCAGGCGGTGGTGCAGGCGTGGCAGCCGATGCACTTCGTCTGGTCGAGCACCTTGACCCAGCGGACATCGCCGACTGGCGGCGCCACGCCCGGGAGCACCGGTTCGTCCAGGGCAGTCATACCTCGACGGTAAGAGCCCGGCAGTTGCCCGGATAGCCGGAAATCGCTTAGGAACTCATAAGGAACGACTATGGGCAGCCAGGTTGAGCAGCCGCTGGGCGAGGGGCGGCAGCGGGCGGTCCTCCAGCCACACCGCGCGCAGCACCCGGGTCAGATCGATTCCCTCGGTGGCCACGGTGACCAGGCGCCCGGCATCCACGTCCGCGGCCACCGCCAGCGCGCTCAGCACAGCCGGGCCCTCACCGCGCCGCGCGGCCGCCAGGATGGCCGCCGATGATCCCAGCTCCAGCCGGGAGCGGATGCCGCCGAACGGCGCCAGCCCGTCCGCCAGGATCTCCCGGGTACCCGAGCCCGCTTCGCGCACGATCAGCTCGGTCGCGGCCAGTTCGGCGCCGGTCAGCGGGGAGAGGCGGCGCGCCCACGGGTGCCGCGGATCGACCACCACCACCAGCCGGTCGGTGCGCATGGGGGCCGCGCTCAGGCCGGGCAGCGGCTGCTGGTGCCCTTCCACGAACCCGACGTCGGCCAGTCCCTCCCTGACCCGGTCGAGCACCTTGGCCGAGTTCGTCACCTCCACCGACAGCACCACGTCCGGGGATTCCCGGTGCAGGGCGGCGAGCCAGCCGGGCAGCAGGTGCTCGGCCACGGTGAGCGACGCGGCCACCCGCAGGTGGGAGCTTTCCGCCGCCACCAGCGCCTCGATCCCGGTCATCATCGCCTGCGCTTCGGTCAGCACCCGCCTGCTCAGGGCCACTACCCGCTCACCGGCCGGGGTGAGCGTGGTGCCGGCCGGGGTGCGCATCAGGAGGGTGAGCCCGAGCCTGCGCTCCAGCTGGCTCATCCGCATGCTGACCGCGGGCTGGGAGATGGCGTGCCGGGCAGCCGCCTGGCCCAGGCTGCCCAGCTCGGCAATGGAGTCGAGCAGGTCCAGCGCGATGAGATCCGGGGTGGAGGGCGGCAGCACGGGACCAGGCTAACCCAGGAAACGCTTATGGGCTTGGTCAGCCGCGGCCCGCCGGGACCGCCGGGGAGACCGGCCAGCGCCGGGGGCGGCGCGGCCGGAGGCGGCTCAGGTGCGGGCCAGGAGGCAGATCTGGCCGCCCCTCTCGGCCAGCGGGAACACGGCGATGCCGGCGTCCGCCGGGCCGCGCAGCCGTTCGCCCGTGCAGATGTCGAAGCGGCTGCCGTGGCCCGGGCAGGTGAGCACGCCGCCTTCCGCCTCGCCGTCCGACAGCGCGGCGCCCGCGTGCGGGCACCGGTCTGCGATCGCCCGCAGCTGGCCGTCCACCCGGTAGACGGCCACCGGCCCGGCCGGCGTGTCCGCAGCCCGGAACACCAGCCCCAGCCGGCCGGCCGCGTCGGCCGCGTCGAAGAGCGGGAAGGCGCGGGCAGCCGGGGCTGCGCTGTGCGCGAGCGCCTCGCGCAGCCGCAGCACCAGGGCGCCCCGGTTAGCGACCAGGTCGCAGCCTGCCCGCTGGGCCGCGACCCACCGCTCGCGGTCGGGCACGGCGAGATACCCGGCCAGCAGGGCCGCGGGCCAGCGGGACCGCCACGCCCGGATCAGATCGAGCGCCCCGGGCCAGCCCAGGTCGAGCACGGCCACGGCCGGCTCCACCCCGGCGTCACCGCCGGCGGCGGGCGGCCCGGCCGCTGGCGTGCCCGCGGCCCCGGCGTCCGCGAACGCCAGCCCGCTCTCGGCAGCCAGCAGGCCCAGCCGCCGCCGGACCGGCGGGTCGCCACTGACCACGAGCAGCAGGCCCACGGGGCGCCCGGCCGCCTGTTCCCGTTCCTGGCCGGGCGCCCCGGCTGCGTCAGCTGGCATCAGGCTGCCTCAGATGAACAGGGTGATGTCGGCCTTCGCGGCCATGTCAATGAAGCTGGCGGCGCCGAGGGTGGGCTGCAGGCCGTCGATGAAGTCCTCCCGGCTGAGCCCGTACAGGTCCATGGTCATCTGGCAGGGGTGCAGCCGCACCCCCACGTCGATGGCCATCTCCAGCAGCTCGGTGGGGTTGGCCACCTTGTATTCCTGGGCGAGCTGCTTGATCATCATGGTGCCCATGCCGCCCATGTGGATCTTGCCGAGCTTGAGATGGTCGGTGCCGCCCCGGTCGACCATCGACTCCATCTTCTGCTTCCAGTTCTTGCCGGTGAAGCGCTTGTCGTTGCGCTGCAGCACCCGCAGTCCCCAGAAGGTGAAGAACACGTCGACCTCCAGGCCGGAGGCCGCGCCGGTGGTGGCCAGAATCAGGGTGGGCCAGACCCGGTCCAGGTCGCTGCTCCAGCAGACCATCGCCATTCTCTTGGGCTGGTCGGTGTCGGTGGTGTCCACGGCTTACCTCCTCGTCGCGGCGGTCGCATCGCTGCGTGGCGCCGCCTGGTGTGCGGGCACCCGGGGGTCCGGTCCCCCGGGTCGTCAGAGATGGCCGGCCAGCCAGAGCACGCCCTGGACCAGCCGGAAAACCAGGTAGGCGGCGACGACGGCGCCGAGCAGCAGCATGCGCAGCCTGGGCAGGCGGCGCCCGGGCTGCCGGGTACCCTCGGGGACGCCCTCCATCAGCGGCTCACCTTCCTTCCGGTCAGTCGGCGCACCGGTAGCACCGGATGCCGCGTTCGTCGATCAGGACCTGGTAGCGGGCGAAGGCGGCCGCGCCGTCCACGAGGTGCTCACGCTCGGCCGCCAGCGCGGACGGCCGGATGCGGGCCAGCCAGCCCGCGCCGTAGGGGTCGCGGTTGGCGACCGCGATGTCGGCGGCGAACGCCGCGTCGTTGACCTCGAGGAGTTCGCCGGTGAGCGGGGTGGGGAACGGCCCGACCCATTTGGCGCTCTCGATGACCGCCAGTGACCGGCCGCGGGGGTAGCTGCGCCCGGTCTTCTTCCAGCTGATCTGGACCACCCGGCCGCCCATGGTCTGCGCCACGTCGGTCATGCCCAGGACCGCCGAGTCATCTTCCAGCCGGATCCAGACATGCTGGTCCACGTCGTAGAGGAGGTCCTCCGGTACGGCGCAGCCGTGCCAGTGCTGGTCGGTCATGAGTCACCCGCCGCAGGCGATCCCTTCCGCGTCGAGGAACCGCCGGTAAGCTTCGACTCCTTCGGGGCCGGACACCAGGTCGGCGACGTCGGTGTCCCAGTCGTCCGGCCGGATCTTCGCCACCCAGCCGGCCCCGTAGGGGTCGGAGTTGAGGAGGCCGGGTGTCGCGGTGAGCGCCTGGTTGACCTCGGCGATCTCGCCGCCGACCGGTGCCGGGACCGGGCCCACCCATTTCCCGCTCTCCACGGTGGCGACGTTGCGCCCCTTCTTGACCGGCTTCCCGGCCGCTTTCGGCGTCACCGCGATGATGGTCTTCGCCATGTTCTGCGCGACGTCGGTCAGCCCGACGGTCACCAGGTCGCCGTCCCGCCGCGCCCATACATGCTTCTCGACCACATACAAGAGGTCTTCCGGCAAATTGCACCCATTGACGACCGGCACCGCTCAGTCTCCTGTCTGAGAAAACTCATGCTCCGCGAGCAGGTGGTTGACCAGCATGTCGAGAGCGACGAGCTGGATCTCCCGCTCGAATTCCGTCAGGAACCCTGGATCGCGCCTGCCCTTGCGCACGACGTGCTGGTACCGCGCCCCGCAGCGTGGGCACGTGATCTCGTAGCGCGCGTGCCCTCCGTCGGCGGTGGCGACAACGGCGTCGCCATGCCGCTCGCCCAGGTGCGCGTGCATCGCCCGCGGCTCGGACTCGAAGTCGCAGAACGGGCACATCATGCGGTCACCTGCTCGGCCAGCGGCTCCGCGGGTTCGGCCATGGCCTCGGCGACCAGCAGGGTGATGTCGCGGACCGCGAGGGTGCCGTCGTGACCGGTGGTCTTGGCCGCGTCGGAGTACATGGTCACGTCCTTCGGGCAGGCCACGACGAACTGCGACACATCCAGCGTGACCGCCTCCTTGATGCGGTTCTCGCTCGGCCGCTCGGTCAGGAAGCTGTCGTCCATCCAGATCCGGCCGCCGCCCGCGCCGCAGCAGAAGGTGTTCACGCCGTTGCGGGGCATCTCGGCCAGTTCGCAGCCGAGCGCCCGCAGGATCCGCCGGGGCGCCTCGGTGACCCCGTTGTAGCGGGCCAGGTAGCACGGGTCGTGGTAGGTGACCTTGTAGCCGAGCTTGCGGGCCTGAATGGCCCCGGTCTCCAGCAGGTGCGCGAGCAGCTCGGTGTAGTGCCAGACCTTGTAGCTGGCGCCGCGCTCGGGATACTCGTTGCGCAGGGTGTTCAGCGAGTGCGGGTCGGTGGTGAAGATCTCCTCGAACTGCGCCTGCCGCAGGGTCTCGATGTTCTGCTCGGCGAGCATCTCGAACAGGCCCTCCTCGCCGACCCGGCGCACGTCGTTGCCCGCGTTGCGCTCGGCGTCGTACAGCAGCCCGAAGTCGACCCCGGCGGTGCGCAGGATCTTTGCCAGGGTGCGGGAGTTCTCCTGCAGCCGGTCGTCGAAGCTGGCGAAGTCGCCGACGAACCACAGGTACTTCACCGGCTGCTTGCGGGCGTCGGGGATCTGGAAGTCCAGCCCCTTGGTCCACCTGGCCCGCATCCGGGCCGACTTGCCGAACGAGTTGCCCTGGGTGGCGAGGTTCTGCAGCGCCGTCTGCAGGGTGGGGTCCATCGCGCCCTCGTCGACCAGGCTGCGCCGCAGTTGCACGATGGTGGGCACGTGCTCGATGCCGACCGGGCAGACCTCGACGCAGTGCATGCAGGTGGTGCACGACCACAGGGTCCGCTCATCCACCACGTCGCCGGCGATCCGCACGCCGTCGGCGGCTGCGAGCGGCCCGGTCGGCTCCGGGCGCTGCTCCCGGTCGAGCAGGGTGTGCCCGCCGGAGCCGGCGTCGGCCCACTGCCGCAGGTCCAGGATCAGGTCCCGGGGTGACAGCGGGGCCCCGGCGGTGCGGGCGGGGCAGACCTCGTGGCAGCGGCCGCACTTGGTGCAGGCGTCGAAGTCGAGCAGTTCCTTCCAGGTGAAGTCCGCGAGCGTCTGGTAGCCCGGTTGGCCCTCGATCGGGGCCGGCAGGTTCGGGGTCGCGCCCCGGTCGGTGGCCAGCAGGTTCGCCATGTCCAGCAGCATGTGCATGGCCTTGGAGAACGGGATGTAGGCCACGAAGCTCAGCGCCAGCGCCGCGTGCACCCACCACAGGACCGTGTGCGCGGTGACCGCCGCGGCCGGGGTCATGCCGAAGCCGGAGAACATCTCCGCCGCCAGCCGGCCGAACGGGCTGAACAGCGTGAACCACGGCATGCCCTGGCTCAGGATGCGCAGCCCGGTGAGCAGGTACGCGGTGACCAGGATGGCCAGCAGCAGGCCGAGGAACACCCAGTCCCCGGCCATCAGCCGCTTGCGCGAGTAGCCGCCGTCCGGCTGGTGCGCCCGCGCGTACCCGAGCCGCCACGGCCGGCGCACCCCCCGCCGCAGCGCCATGTAGACCAGCGCGGCGAGGAATGCGAAGCCCATCGTGTCCACGGCGAACGTGTAGACGAGGAAGAACGGCCCGTGGAAGAAGCTGTCCTCGTGCCCGGCGATTAGCCGGGACAGGTTGCGGACGATGTCGACGTCGATGGTGAGGATCACGGTGGCCGCGAAGGCCACGAGGAATCCCCAGAAGATGAGGAAGTGCGCGAGGCCGAGCGCCCGGTCGCCGCGGCCGATCGTCTTGTTCGAGGCGAGGGTGCCGACGGTGCGGGTGTCCGGCCGCTTGATCCCGCCGGCCGATCCCATGCGGGAGCGGCCGGCCAGCGCCTGCCGGATGGTGGGCCACCGCCCGGCTGGCCGGCCGCGGCGGTACTTGCGGACCCGCAGCCACATCCCCCAGCAGAAGACCGCGATCGCCACCGTCCCGGCGACGTAGAACACGGCCTTGCCGGCCGGCCCGATGTCCTGGAAGACAGGCCGGGTGGGGGTCACGGCCAGCACGGACGGTAGCGCCATGATCAGCCCTGAACCTTCTCGACCAGCGCCGGGACCAGGTCGAACAGGTCCACCGTCGCACCGTAGTGCGCCACGTCGAAGATCGGCGCGCCGGCGTCGGTGTTGCAGGCGATGATCAGCTCGGCGTTGCGCATGCCCTCCAGGTGCTCGGGCGCGCCGGAGATGCCGAACATCAGGTACGCCTTGGGCTTTACCTTCAGGCCCGACTTGCCGACCTGGCGGGACTTGGGCAGCCAGCCCGCGTCGATCACCGGCCGGGAGGCGGACAGTGGCACCCCGAGCGCGTCGGCGAGTTCCTGCACCACCTCGAGGTTGTCCTGGCCGTCGATGCCGCGGCCGACCGAGACGAGCATGTCGGCGGCGGTGATGTCGACGTCGCCGCCCTGCGGCTCGATCACCTGCCGCAGGCTCATCCGCAGCGAGTCCAGGCTGGCCGGCGGGTTCACGTCCACCACCTCGGGCGAGCCCCCGCCCTGGCCGCCGGCGGCGGGGAAGGCGCCGCCGACCACGGTGGCGACACCCCGCTCACCGGCCAGCTCCACCTCGGCGAGCACCTTGCCGCCCAGGATCTGGGCGGTGGCCACCACCGCCCCGTCCTCGGCGGCCAGCGTCGTGACATAGGCGGCGAGCGGCGCCTGCCAGCTGACGGAGGCAGCGGCGCCGAGGTCGAGCCCCACGGTCGCGTTGGACATGAGCACCAGCCGGGGGCTGCGCTCGGCCAGCACGGCCGCCAGCGCCTGCTCGTAGGCCTCCGGCAGGTACTCCGAAAGCGCCGGGTGATCCACCGACACCACCACGTCGGCGCGGCCCAGCTGCGAGGCGAGGTCGCGGGGGCCGAACAGGGCGACCTCCGCCTGGCCGCCGAGAGCGG
Source organism: Gemmatimonadota bacterium (assembly GCA_050257395.1). GTDB lineage: Bacteria > Actinomycetota > Actinomycetes > Streptosporangiales > Streptosporangiaceae > JAIRTY01. Next base: position 20,536 of record JBLMWU010000057.1, read on the forward strand.
CTGCCAGCTCGCGGGCCTTGCCCAGCAGCTCGTAGGTGCCTTCAGAGATCTGCTTGCCGGTGTGCTCGGCGAGCACCATCACATTCGGGCTCATCGCGTCATCCCTTCACGAGGCCGCGGCCGCGGAGCAGGTCCACGATCTTGCCGGCCACTTCGTCGGCGTCCCCGGTCAGCATCTCGGCGTGCCCGGCCGCCTCGGGCCGGTACATCCGGCGCACCGTCAGCCCGGGCGCCGCAACGGCCGGCGCCGCCTCGGTCTCCTGCAGGCCGCCGGCCTGCATCGCCTGCCGGATCCGGGTGATCGGCGCGTACCGCGGCGCCTGCCGGGCGGCCTGGACCCCCACCACGGCGGGGGTGGTCAGGTGCAGTTCGTGGAACCGGCCGCCGGCGAACTCCTGCCGGACGGTCACCCCGTCCCCGTTCGCCTCGATCCCGACCACCACCGAGGCGTGCGGCAGCCCGAGGTGGGCGGCGAGCATCGGCGGCAGCTGGCCATCGAGGTCATCGGCGGCCTGCACGCCGGTGATCACCAGGTCGGCGGGCTCGCTGGCCAGGTAGCCGGCCAGCAGGGCGGCCCGCTCCCCGGTCCGGGTGCTGCCGTCGCCGCCGCTGATCTTGACGGCCGCGTCCGCGCCCTTGGCGATGGCGGTGTACAGGGCCTGGTCGATGTCCGGGTCATCGGCGAGGCCTACCGCCACCACCTCGGCGCCGGTCGCGTCCTTGACCAGGAGCGCTTCCTCCAGTGCCTGCGAGTCCCACTCGTTGAGCACGAACTTGAGGAACTCCCGGTCGATGCCGGTCTCGTCGGGAGTCAGCTCGATCTCCTCGACGAGGTCTGGCACTGCTTTCATGGGAACGACAATTCGCACCTGTATCTCACCTTCCGGAGCTGGGCCCGGCCGTCAGCCGAGCACCTCATCCAGTCGCATCTGCTGGCGGATCTCGGCCAGGTCGCTGGCTTCGGGAATGAACGGGTAGTCGCGGAACGGCTCGGCCGGCCGGTAGGACCCGTAGGGGCGGGTGCAGCCCGGTTCGCCGTTCTCCCCCGGGCAGCCGTTGGTCACGAACGCCACGCCCTGGTCCACCACCGCCTCCACCGCGGCGCGGTCCGCCCGCAGGTGGGCCAGGTTGCCGTCGGCGCCGAAGTCGAACCGGCCCAGGTCGTAGCCCTCGGTCTCGATGAGGTGCCTGGCGAGCTGGACCCGCCGCCAGCGGCCCAGCGGGGATTTCGGGTGGCCGGCCATCCGGGAGTCGGGCTCGGGGTTGAAGCAGAACAGGTAGGAGAAGATCTGCTGGTCCCGCAGCCGCAAAAACATCTCGATGAGGTCCTGGTCGGTCTCGCCGAGCCCGACCAGGGTGTGCACGTTGACCTTCCAGGGCCCGAAGATCTCCCGGGCGTCGCTCACGACCTCCCAGTACTTCTCCCACTTCAGGCCGCCCTGCGGCACGTCGGTGCGGAAGTTGCGGAACAGCTCCTCGGTGACCGCGTCCAGGCCGATACCGATCATGTCCACGCCGAGCGCCTTGAAGGTCTCCAGCCGCTGCCGGTTCAGGGTGGGCGGGGCGACCAGGATCGACAGCGGGGTGCGCACCCGTTCCGCGATCCGCCGGGTGATGTCGCAGGTGTCCCGGAAGGCATGGCCATGGGTGACCATGGAGATGCACAGCCGGGTCAGGGTCTGCTCGTGCTGTGCCATCCGCTCGACCAGGTCGTCGGTGCGCACCAGCGGCCAGTCCACCCGGATGAACGACTTGTCCTCGTACGACCCGGGGCGGGTGCGGGCCAGCCCGCAGTACCCGCAGTCGGACAGGCAGCCCTCGTCGTAGTTGAGCAGCAGGTTGATCCCGCCGAAGTCGAAGTCGCGGCTGAACCGGCCCGACTTCATCCGCAGGGCGATGGCGCTGGCCATCGAGATACGGACGTACTCGGGGCTGATCTGCGGGGCAGCGGCCCGGGCCGGGAGCACAGGCAGGTGGCGGACAGCCATGTCAGACCTCTTTCAGCCCGAGGGCAGCGGTCATGTCTGGATCGGGGAAGTAGCAGGAGCCGGCCGCCCGGACGGGCGCCGCGGTGGCGAGCCGGTCCGCCTGGCGGCCGGCGTGGAGCACCGCCGCCGTCAGCTCGCCTGAGTCGATGCCCAGCGCAGCGGCGGCGCCGGAACTGGTGACCGCGCCGGCGACGGAGTGCTCGTCGAGGCGGCGCCAGCGCAGCGCCGACTCCAGCTCGACGAGCGCGGGCGGGAGTTCGTTGAAGTCGCCCACCACGATCGCGTTCTTGACCAGGTCGCCGTGCGTGGTGACGTAGACGCGGGCCAGCCCTGCCGGAGTCTTGAGCACGGCCGAGCCGCTGCCGTCGGCAGCCATGCTCCGGTCGGCGAGCCAGGCCTGCGCGCCGTACCGGTCGGTGGCGAGGGTGGCTGCCAGTGAGCGCTCGGCTGAGGTCAGCCCGCCCGGCTCCAGCTCCGCCCCGAAGGTGCGCGCGAAGCCGGCGGCGATCACGTCGCGCAGGGTGGCGCCGAACCAGGGGTGGCCGGTTTCCCGGGTGACCGTGGTGACCCGTTCGGCAACGGCCGCGGCTCCCTTGTCTGCCAGCTTGGCCGCCGGGATCCGCAGCACCCTGAGCATGAACGGGATGTCCAGGTCCGCCAGCACGCTGGCGTGGAACAGCATGCCGCCGGCCTGGTCCACGTACAGGCCGAGTCCGGCGATCTTCCGGCCGCCCGCCTCCAGGTCGTTCTTGCCGCGGAACACCGCGGTGATGCCCAGGTCACCGAGTCCAGCGGCGACCGCAGCGGCGAGTTCCTCGATGATCTCGCGGGGGCGCTGGCCGGCCGGGGCACGTGCGACGTAGGCGACGCCGAGCTGGCCGGCGCCCATGATGATGGCGCCGCCACCGGTGGGCCTGCGGCTGACCTGGGTGCCGGTCCCCTCGCAGGCGGCCAGGTCCACCTCGGCTGCCAGGTTCTGGTACCGCCCGATCAGGGCGCAGTGGCTGCGGTAGGTGTACAGGCGCAGCGTCGGCGGCCGGTCCGGCCCGCCGCGCGCGTACCGCGCCATCAGCGCCTCGTCGAGCGCCAGGCCGCCGGATGCGCTCGCTCCGTCGTCGGTCAGCAGCCGCCACGGCGCGCTCATGCCGGCACCTCCACCTTGGCGTAGCTGTCCTCGCCGGTCCAGGTGAGCGAGCAGCAGTACTCGAACAGGCGGGGCTCCAGGCCGCGCGAGCGCGCGTACTCGATGGCCCCGTCTGCCGGGTAGGCGATGCCGTTCAGCCCGAGGTCGATCGCGGCCTGGTCGAGTTCGGTCTTCACCGGGCCGAGCGGGCGGGCGCAGCCGAGGTTGATCGTGGTGGCCGGGGCGGCCAGCCGCGCCGTACCGAAGAAGTCGATGACCTCGCTGGTGGGCGGCGGGGGCAGATGTGCCATCGGCGTCCCGGACAGCGGCACCAGCACCACCAGGATGAGGGTGGAGACGGGGTAGCGGGTGAGCATCTCCAGCGCCCGGTGCTCGCCCAGGAACGTTCCGTAGTGCAGGCCGAGCACGATGTGCGGGATGATCCGGAGGTTCTGCCCGGCCAGCAGCCGCAGTGACCGGTCCATGTCAGCGGTGGTGAGGTCGAGGTGGTAGACGTCGCGGAGGGTCTCGTCAGCGCCGATGATGTCGAGCATCACCCCGTCGACGCCCGCCTCTGCCAGGCCCGCCGCCAGCTTCGGATCGACCACGCCGGAGTGGACGATGACCTTCATCCCCAGTTCCTCGCGGATCCTCGGGACGTGACGCAGGTGCGGCAGCAGCGGGACGCCGCCGGTCCGGGTGGAGCCCCCGGAGACCAGCAGGCCTTCGCTGCCCTGCGCGCGCAGCCGCTGGGCCAGGGCGAACAGGTCCTCGCCGGCCCGCACCGAGATCATGCCGTCCAGCACCTTGGTCTGGCAGTGGTCGCAGGACAGCGCGCAGGCCGACCCGGTGACCGAGACCGGCAGGAACCGGCGCGGGTTGGCCGGCGTCCATTCGGGGGTCTGCCAGCGCTTGAGGCCGGGCGCGTAGAAGTCCATGACGTCGGGGAAGTTGGCCCGCCGCACCGCTGCCGGGCCGATCCCGGGCTGCGCGGCGACGCTACCCGCGGCCTGGCCCGTCACTGCGCCAGCACCCCTTTGAGCTGGTACTCCTCGACTTTGCCCACGAACCAGGCGGTGATGTCGTCTGGTTCGCTGAGCAGGCTGCCGGGCACGGTGGCGTCGCTGAGGCTGACCTCGATGAGCCAGCCGGGGCCGAACGGGTCGCGCTCGGCGAGCCCGGGGTCGGAGATGACCGCGTCGTTGACCGCCTGCAGGATGCCGTTGACCGGGCTGACCAGCGGCCCCACGAACTTGGCCGCTTCCAGCTGGCCGAACGGGCGGCCAGCGGTCAGGGTGGTGCCCACCGGCTGGAAGGAGAGCTGGGCCAGCGTCCCGCTGGTCTCGATACCGAGCGGGTCCATCCCGATCCGGGCCACGCCCTCGCCGGCCCGCAGCACCCACATGTGGGTTGCGGGCTCGTAACACCGGTCCAGCGCGAGCGGGTAACCCAGGATCCGCATCATGGCGGCCACCGGCTCCCGCGCCGCGGCTGCGGCAGGTGAACCTGACTGGGCAGCGGCGTCGTCAGCCATCACAGCCTCTTTCCGTCAGCCGCGGCGAAGGCCGCGGCGAGCTGGCGCCCGGGGTCACCGAACCGGGCGAGCACCTCAGGCACCGCGGTGACCGGCACCCCGGCGAGCGCGGACTCGGCCGCCTGCGTCATCCCGTTCAGGCCGTCCGCGCGCAGCCACGCCCGGTCGACGTGGCCGCGCACCACGCTGACCACGATCTGCGCGCCGCCGCGAAAGCCGCCGGCCGTCCACACCCCGGCCCGGACCTTGACCTGCCGGGCGGGTGCCCCGGCGGCCTGCGGCCGGGTGGGCCCGGCCAGCCAGTCCCGGTCGCTGAACCGGGCATCCAGCTCCGCGAGCCGGGCCTGCTCGTCACCGGTGAGCTCGCCCGGCGCCGCGGCCAGCCCGAGCGCGGACGCGTAGGCGGTGATGGCGGCTGCCTGGAACGCGGCCGGGTCGGCGGGGGTGGCGGTCACGTAGCGGCGCATCAGCCGGAGGGTTTCGGCCCGCTGTGCGGGCCCCGGCAGGGCCAGCACCCGGGTGGCGCGCTGGTGGTTGAACCGCTCGATCAGGTTGCCGCAGACCACGACCGCGTCCTCGATCTGGCCCGCCCCGTGCCCGCAGATCTTCCGGTCCCCCACGCAGATCTCGCCGTCGTCATCGAGCCGCGCGTCCACCCCGGCGGCCCGGAACGCGGCCACCGCCGGGGCCAGCAGCATGCGCAGCGCATCCAGCCGGGCCGCGGGCACGGCACCGGCCGGCAGGCAGATCTGGAAGAACAGCTGGCCGTCGTCCAGGTAGACAGGCCCGCCGCCGACCATCCGCCGGTACACCGGCAGCCCTTCCGCCTGGCAGTAGCCGAGGTCCACTTCGGCCAGGTCGCGGTGGTAGCCCAGGCACACGTACGGCGCGGACGGGCGGGCGAACGACAGGGTGGCGGGCTCGCCCGCGCTCACCCCGTAGGCCACCGCGTGCCACAGGGTCTGCGAGCGCAGCGGGCTGACCCGCCCGAAGTCGATGACGCGAAGCACGTCAGTCACCGGCCGGGGCCAGGCCCATGGCCTCGTCGATGAGCTCGATGATGTCGCGGACCTGCAGGTGGGCGTTGCCGGTCGACTTGGCCGCGTCCTCGAACCGGGACACCTCGTAGGGGCAGCAGACCACCAGCATGTCCGCACCGGTCTGGGCGGCTTCCCGGACCCGGCGCTCGGACAGCCGCTCGGAGGTGAGGTCGCGGGTGAACCCGTCCAGCCACATGCCGCCGCCTCCGCCGCCGCAGCAGTAGGCGTTCTCCTTGCAGCGGCCCATCTCAGTCAGCCGCACCCCCGGGATGGCGCTGATCAGCTTGCGGGGGGCGTCGTATTCGCCGTTGTGGCGGCCGAGGTAGCAGGGGTCGTGGAAGGTCACGGTGAGGTCGAGTTCTTTCGCCCACCGCATCTCTCCGATCAGCGGTGACAGCAGCTGGGTGTAGTGCAGCGCGTCGAACTCGTGGCCGCGTTTGGGGTATTCCTTCACCAGCGCGTTGAACGCGTGCGGGTCGGGGGTCGCGATCCGGGTGAACTCGTACTTGGCCAGGGTGGCGGTGACGTCCTCGACCAGGGCGTCGAACAGGCCCTTCTCGCCCGCGAGCCGCTGCGAGTCGCCGACGGTCTTCTCCTCGTGACCGAGGATGGCCCAGTCGATGCCGAGCGCGTTGGCCACCCGGGCGAACGCCTGCGCTGCCTGCTGGCCGCGCGGGTGGTAGCTCCAGTAGTCCTCGACGTAGAACAGCACGTCCACCGGTGAGGGGTCGCTGGGCAGGATGCGGACCGGCGTGCCCGCCTTGCGGGTCCACTGGGCGCGCCGGCGCGGGTTCTCGCCGAGGGCGTTGCCGTACCGGAAGGTCTTCTCGAAGACGTCCTGCAGCTCGCCGGGTACCTCACCGCCGTCGGTCAGCGCCTTTTCCCGGACGGCCGGCATGATCTGGATCATGTCGACCTCCTTGGGGCAGACCCGCAGGCAGTTGCCGCAGGTGGTGCACAGCCACAGGTCGGGGTCGGCGAGCAGGTCGGTGCCGGTCTGGACCTTCCGGTGCAGCTTGCGCGGCGCGTACTCGCCGACCACGTCCACCGGGCAGACCGGCACGCACTTGCCGCAGCCGTAGCACCACTCCAGCGACTCGGCGCCGGGCAGCGCGCTGATCGCCTCGAATCCGTCCGGCCCGGTGCCGGTCAGCACCCGCGGCTCGAACATCCGGTTCCACATGGCCGGCAGTTCGACCTCGCGGCCGGAGATGGGGGAGGCGACCGTCGCCGTCTCCTTCTCTACAGCCTGCGGCGGGACCTTCCGCCCTCCGATAGGCATGGTCAGACCTCCAGGTGGTAGACGCCCAGCAGGCGGCGGATCAGGTCGGGCAGCGGCGGGACCAGCCGGGTGAACTCCTGCGTCATCCGCATCCGCAGCACCGTGAACATGTACACGCCGTACACGGCGGCCAGGAAAACGTCGGTGCCGAACAGGCCGGGCCCGGCACCGGTGAAGCCGGCGGCCTTTCCGGTCTCGTCCAGGAACGCGGTGGCCCGGCCGACGGTCAGGTACATCCCGCCGGGGCTGGCGCCGTCGGCCAGGTCGATGTCGTCGGTGGTGACCAGGCGCAGCGCCCCGGTCTCGGTGGCCGGGTCCCACAGCCACCGGGTCCACAGCCAGTACTGGCCGGGCTCGGTGAAGTGGAGCAGTTCGCTGGCCAGGTCGTAGCCGACCCCGGGCAGGCCGGCACCGCGCAGGCCGGCGGCGAACGCGTCGAACGCGTCGAAGCGCGCGGTCACCGGCTCGCCGGGATCGAGCAGGCTGGCGATGGCGGTGCCGAGGCGCTCCGGGCCGGCCTGGTCCAGGATCGCGTCGGACCGGCGGCGGGTGGCGAACACCCACCGCAGCACCTGCCGCAGGGCGGCCCGGTCCAGCCGGTTCGCGCCCGGCGCCAGCAGCTCCCGCAGCGCCCCCGACTTGCGCTCGAGGTCGCCGGCGATCGCCGCCAGGTCAGCGGCGCTGACCCGGCTGGCGATCTCGCGCTGGAACTCCTGCGCGCTGGGAGTGTCGACAACGGCCCCTGCCATCGGTGCCGGCCCGGTCAGCTCGCGCCGGCGGCGGCGCGCTGCCGCAGGAAACCGAACGCCTTCATCGCGGCTGCCGCCGCCGAGGACACGGTGTCCTCCAGGTCGGCCGGGCCGAGCGCCGCCCCGCAGGCGAAGATTCCCTCCCGGCTGGTCGAGACGGTGTCGAGCGGGCCGCTGACCGCGTTGATGAAGCCGTACTTGTTCTGGTCGATGCCGAGCACCCTGGCCATCTGCTTGGTGCCGGCGGACGGCTCCATGCCGACCGAGAGCACGACCATGTCCATCTCGAGTTCCATCGGGCGGCCCATGGTGGTGTCCTCACCGCGGACCAGCAGCCGGTCGCCCTTGGAGATCACCTCGGTGATCATGCCCTTGACGTACTGGACGTGGTGCTTCTCCTGGGCCGGCCAGTAGATCTCGTTCTCCCAGTAGCCGTACATCCGCATGTCGATGTAGAAGATGTAGACCTTGGAGTTGGGCAGCAGCTGGCGGATCTCGATGGCCTCCTTGGATGCGACCCCGCAGCAGACCTTCGAGCAGTACTCGTTGCCGATGTGCCGGTCCCGGCTGCCCACGCACTGGATGAAGCAGACCCGCTCCGGCGCCTCGCCGTTCGACGGCCGCACCACCTGGTGCTGCGACAGCATGGACTCCAGGTCCGGCAGCGTGATGACGTCCGGGTACTCGTAGTACCCGTACAGCTGGGTTTCCCGGCCCGGGTCGAAGTGGGTGAAGCCGGTCGCCAGCACGATGGCGCCGCATTCGACCGGCTCCTCGCCGGACGGCCCGCGCACCGTGAGCGTGAATGCCCCGGGGTCGCCGGACAGGGCGGTGACCTGCGAGTCCAGCCGCACCTCGGTGCCGGGGTGGCCGGTCACCGCCTCGATCATGCGCTGGATCTGGGGGCCGGCCGGCTCCCCGTGCGGGGTCAGGCCCGCGTAGTTCTCCGCGATGGGGGTACCGCCGAGGAAGTCGCGCTGCTCGATGAGCACGACGCTGCCGCCGATCTCCGCCATGGCGTGAGCCGCGCGCAGGCCGCCGGGGCCGCCGCCGATGACGGCTACCGTGTCCGAGGACATCCGTTCACCTCAAATATCGTGATGATTGCGCGGCCGGGGCTGCGCGGATAGGTCAGCTGTCGACGTCGTCCCAGTCGAGGAACTGCTTCTCGCCGTTTTCCAGCCGCTTGATGTCGGCCTGGAATTCGGCCCACGCCTTCTCCCAGTCGATGCCCATCTTTTCCAGCACCGGCCGGTAGTCGGCGGAGTGCCAGTGCAGCTGGCAGACCTTGTACGGGTGGGCCCCCATGGCCAGGGCGGCGAACTGCGCCTCGCTCATGACGCCGACCCCGACGTTGCGGTCGTGCGCCTTGGCGGCGAACTGGCTCTTGTCGAGGGTGGTCACGCACCCGGTGTCGTGGGTGAGCACGACGTCCGGGTCGGCCTCGGCCTTCATCACCTCGATCTTGCGGAGGGTGGCGAAGGAGCGGGTGAAGTCGCGCTGGACGAGGATGTGCCGGAAGCCGAAGCCGCAGCAGTCGAACCAGGTGGAATAGGTGCGCACGTCGGCGCCGAGTGCCTGGGCGAGCCCGGTCACCACCGCGGTGCGCTGGCCGCCGTATACGTCCGGGTCGTAGATGGCGTCACCCTCGACCAGCTTGTAGTAGTGGCAGGCCGGATGGACGGTGACCTTGACGGCGGACACGTCGCGCACCTGCCTGGCCGCGATCTCGTGGCGCAGCGCGTAGAACCACTCGGAGTAGTGGACGATCTCCTCCGGCAGTACCAGCTCCTTGCCGAGCTTGCTCATGATCCCGCGTACCTCGGCCCGCAGTTCGGGGTGGCGGATCAGCTCCTCCCGCACCTCCTTGTAGTGGCCGTAGGAGGTGCCGCAGTGGATGAGCGGGAAGTAGCCGGTCTCGTTCGCCGCCGCGAAGTTCCGCACGGCCACGGCCGCCTGGGCCGCCATGTTGGAGGTGGCGCTGGCGTAGTAGTTCCAGGCGGTGCAGCTGGTCTGGTCCTGCGGGTCGTGGTAGTCGTAGCCGAGCTTGCGCATCACCCAGAAGATCGAGGTGGAGTAGCCGGGGATGTGACCGCACTGGCCGCACGACTTGTGGTGCCACAGGTGCGCCTTCTGGATCCGCTTCTCGCGGCCGTACTTGGTGGGCACGGTGACCGCCTCGCGGTCGATCTTCTGCACCACCAGCTCGCCGCGCGCCTCCAGCTCCAGCAGCTCCGCCCGCGGGTCCTCCAGCGCGCGGCGGTCCTCGCCGCGCTCGAAGTGCTCTTTCTTGCGCTTGAGTGCTTCGATCGGGATGGTCATAGCTCGATCCCTTCGTCTTCCAGGCGCTCCTCCATGACCTCCTGGAGGATGGCGTGCAGGCTGGCGTCGACCTCCGCGATCATGTCGAGGGAGCCGGTGTGCAGCCAGATGAGGTAGAGCTCGATCAGCGTCTTGTCGCTGACGGCCCACCCGGTGGTGGTGGTGTGCAGGGTCTCCGGGGGGAGCGCGCGCCGCCACAGGTCGAGGTTGGCCGAGACGTCGCCGGTTTCCGGCCCCCAGTCGGGGAACGCGTCCGGCTGGAGCATGTCGGGCGACACCTGGGTGCCGGTGGACATGATCTTGTAGATGATCCGCGAGTACCCCGCGAGTGCTTCCTTGGCGGAGGTCAGGCCGTTGCTGACGGCCACCTCCCGCATGATCGTGATGATGCCGCCGGGGTTGTTGCCACGGGGGCAGCGCAGGCAGGAGAAGCACTGGGAGCAGTCCCAGATGTCCTCCTGCATCTGCTGGTAGATGAGCTCGACGTCTTCGCGCGCCGCCGCCTGGGCGATGCGGCGCGGGCTGAAGTCGTAGAACCGGGCGGAGGGGCAGGCGGCCACGCAGATGCCGCACTCGTAGCAGCCGTACAGGTAGTCACTGAACCGCAGGTCGCTCTTGACCTGGTCGAACAGCCGGGCCTTCTCCTCGTAGGGCACGTCTGCGTAGCCGGCTACCGCGGGGGCCTTGTAGTGCGCGTCCGGCTGGGCGGTGTCGGTCCTGGTCATCGTGTCCGCCTCAGAAACTGATGACAGCGTCGGCGTTGATGGCGAGGTCGTTGAACGCGGCGCCGCCGATCATCTCGACGCCGTCGATAAGCTCGTCGAGCCGCAGGTCGTTCAAGTCGAGCGAGGGCTGGCAGATCAGCAGCCGCACACCGAGGCCCGTCGCCTGCTCGATGAAGTAGCGCAGCGGCTGCCCGACCTCACCCTTCGGGCCGATCTTGTCCACGATGTCCTTGCGCAGCAGCGTCGGCCCGTACATCGTGAAGTAGATCATGACCTCGCACTCCATTGCCGCCGCCGAGGCCGCGAGGAAGAACGGGGTGGCTGACCTGCCCGGATCGCTGATCCCGTGGGTCTGCACGTAGAGGATCTTGGAGTCGAAGTCGCCGGTCCACATCGCCGCGGGCCCTACTTCGCCCGCCGGATCAGCACATGGAAGACATCGCCCTGCCGGTCGATGCCGAGCAGTTCGTTGCCGGTGCGGCCGCTCCAGGCCTTCATGTCCGGCTCGACCCCGGGGTCGGTAGCCAGCAGTTCCAGGACCTGGCCCGGCTCGATCTTCTTGATCGCCTGTGCGGTCTTGACGACCGGGAGCGGGCAGGACATGCCGGTGCAGTCCAGCACCTGGTCAGCCGCTGGGAGGGCTTCGGCCACTGCGTTCCCCTTCGGGGTAGGCTAAATGAGACGTAGGACACATTCGCGATTGCACATATGGTTATGTGTGACACCGGGGTTTGTCCAGTGTTACGGCGAGATTGATGGCAGGCGGCGACCATGTCGATCCACGACCTGCGGTGCGACGTGTGCGGCCGCTACCTGCCGGAACCGGCAGCCGGGGTGCGCTTCGTCCACCATCCGGGGCTGCCGGAGCTGCGCGACGATTCCGGCGTCGCCTGCCTGGCCTGCTGGGCCGCACTCACAGACGGGCTCAGCCTCTCCGCCACCGGGCAGTGCGCCGCCTGCGGGGAACCCGCGCCCCGCAGGCAGAGCCTGCATGTCCGCCGGTTCAGCGATCCCGGGGCATGGCGCCTGTGCGCGCGGGACGCGGTCGGCTTCCTCAACTCGCTGCGGACGGTGCAGCCGAAGCTCGACCTGGCGACGTTCCGGTTTCCAGGGGTGCCGGAGAGCACCTGAGCCAGGCGGTCAGCCGGCCAGCGAACGCCCGCTTTCCGCCTGCTCGGTCATGAACTCGTACAGCAGATCCACGGCCATGGTGATCTTCTCGCTGGTGAGCGAGTAGTAGATGTTGCTCCCGGACCGGCGGGTGCTGACGATGCCCCGGTCGCGCAGGATGGCGAGATGCTGGCTGGCATTGGCCTGCGGAATGCCGAGCGCGCTGACCAGCTCGCCGACGGTACGGGCGCCGTCCCGGAGCTCGTTGATGATCAGCAGCCGCTTGCCGTCCGCGATCGCCTTGCACACCCGCGCGTGCAGTTCGTAGATCTCCCCCGCGTCAACTGCCACGCCAGCACGAACCCTTCCCCGCAGCTATGCCTGGCTCAGTGTAACCACGGCGGCCCCGCGCGGCCGGGCTCCCGGTCACCGGCCGGCGTCTGCGGACCCGGGCGCCAGCAGCAGCGGGGCCGGGCGCCCATGCAGCTGCTCGGCCATGAACTCGCGCAGCAGATCCATCGCGTCCAGGATCTTCGGGCTGGCCAGCCGGTAGTGCACGCTGCTGCCGAACCGCTGCGTGGTCACAAAGCCGCGGTCGCGCAGCAGGCTCAGGTGGCGGCTGACGTTCGGCTGCGAGATGCCGAGCGCCCCGGCCAGGTCCCCGACCGACCGCGGGCCCTCACGCAGTTCGTTGATGATGAGCAGGCGCTTGGGATCAGCCAGCGCCTTGCACACGCGCGCGTGCAGCTCGCTGATCCCTGCCGCGTCCGGCCGTACCACGCTGCTCCCCTCCGGCACCGGTGCCTGGAACAGGCCCGGCCTGCCGGGCGCTGGCTTACGTGAGCGTGGAGTGACATTACGTCCGAAATCGGTCGCGCGCCACCTCGGGGCACCCGGCAGCCGCCGGCTGACCGGCAGCCGGAGCCGCCGACCGGACCGGCCGGGCACCATCCGGCGGCGCAGGCATCCGGCGCTGCAAGCGGGCCTCCGTCCGGGGCAGAGCATGAAGATATATCTAGCTTCTTAAATGCGAATGTACTTACGTAGTGTTTACGCCGTGGCGCCAGCCCGCCAATGTGACCCGCGTCACATCAAAGGAGTGCAAGCATTGCCCGGCGGCGCCGATCGGTCCCGGGCCCAGCCTGGCCGCGGGCGTCGATACACAGCTGAATTCTGGTTCATGCGGAATGACCTTGATGCGGCTTACACACGCAAAGGGGGTAAATACCCGGCCCGCATCCGCCGCGCCGGAAGTGGCCACGCTCAGCCCGCGAGCGAGCGGCGGCTCTCGGCCTGCTCGGTCATGAAGGCATACAGCAGGTCGACGGCCTCCACCACCTTCATGCTGGTGAGGGAGTAGTGCACGTTCGCGCCCGACCGGCGGGCGGCGACGATGCCCCGGTCGCGGAGGATCGCGAGGTGCTGGCTGACGTTGGCCTGGGGGATTCCCAGCGCGCTGACCAGCTCCCCGACCGTGCGCGGACCGTCCCGCAGCTCGTTGATGATCAGCAGCCGCTTGCCGTCGGCTATCGCCTTGCACACGCGGGCATGCAGTTCGGAGATCTCCCCTGCGTCAACGCGTGCCACCGCAGCGCAAATCCTTCCCTGCAGAATCGCCTGGCCAAGTCTATCAGCGGCACCCGGGCGGCTCCGGGAGCGGCCGCGCGGGTGCCGGCGCGTGCCGGGCCAGTGCCCAGCCGGTCGCCTACTGGCCCTGGTCGGGGGAGCGGGTCACCAGCACCTGCGGAGCCTGGCGCCCGCCGAGTTCCTCGGCCATGAACTCGCGCAGCAGGTCGACCGCGCGCAGGATCTTCGGGCTGGCCAGGCGGTAGTGAATGCTGCTGCCGGACCGCTGGACGGTGACGAACCCGCGGTCGCGCAGCAGCGCCAGATGGCGGCTGGCATTGGGCTGGGAAATACCGAGGGCTTCGGCGATGCCGCCGACTGAGCGCGGGCCGTCGCGGAGTTCGTTGATGATGAGCAGGCGGTTGGGGTCGGCCAGGGCCTTGCAGACCCGCGCGTGCAACTCGCTGATCTCAGCGGCATCCAGCCGTGCCACGCCAGTCCCTTCCGGCGCTTGTGCCTCAGCCGTCCTGGCATGAACCTGCCCGGGCTGGCTCGTGAGCGTGAGGTGACCCTACGTCCGAAACCGGCGGAGCGCCACCCTCACGGCGCCGCGGGGACCGGGCCGGGGCCGTTCGCCCCGCCTGGAGCAGTCATTCGTCCCTGCCGTACCGGCGCCGCCGGTGGTTCCGTTCGGATATGGGCTCTCCCTGCCCTTTGGAGGTCACGATGACTGCGTACGCGATGGATTCCCCCGGCCTGGCCACCACCGCCACGCGCTGCCCCGGCTGCGGCAGCAATCACACGGCCTGGGTAGATGCGGCGGGCCAGGACAACTTCCTGTGCAAGACCTGCGGCGCCTGCTGGCACCCGGCCACGGGCCGGCTCGAGCGGGTGGACCCGCGCGACTGCCCAGGCTGCGGCCTGGGGCGCATCTGCGCGGCGGCCAGCAGCTGACCGGGCCCGGCCGCTGTTCCCAGCCTGGCCCGCGCGTCACGGCAGGCGCGTAGCGGGATCACCGTGGGCGGGCGCCCCGGCCTGCCCGGCCTCGGCGGCGGGTCTGGCGTACACCGTCGGGGCGGGCGCCGGCGAGGCGGCGCCCGCCGGCGCCACCGCCGGCGATGAGGACTCGGCCAGGCTCCTCGCCGTGCTGGCGGTCATCGCGGCGCTCCGCGGGCGGAGCCCGCTCAGCCACAGCCCGGCACCCACCGCGGAGTAGCGGCCGGCAGCAGGCTCAGGGGCTGGGCTACCGGGCCCTGGGGCTGGCACCGGGCAGCCTGAGTCCTTTGAGGGCGAGCGCGTTGACGGCCACGATGAAGCTCGACCCGGACATGGCCAGGGCCGCGATCTCCGGGCGCAGCACCAGCCCGAACGCGGGCTCGAAGACCCCGGCGGCGATGGGCAGCGCGATGGCGTTGTAGCCGACGGCCCAGCCGAGGTTCTGGCGCATCTTGCGCAGGGTGCCGCGGCCGATCCGGAGCGCGATGGGCACGTCCAGCGGGTCGGAGCGCATGAGGACCACGTCGGCGGTCTCGATCGCGACATCGGTGCCCGCGCCGATGGCGATGTCGAGATCCGCCTGGGCGAGGGCGGGCGCGTCGTTGACCCCGTCGCCGACCATGGCGACCTTACGGCCGCCGCGCTGGAGGTCAGCGATCCGGGCGGCCTTGTCGCCCGGCAGCACCTCGGCGATCACGGTGTCGATGCCGAGCTGGCCGGCGATACGCCGGGCGGTGGCCTCGTTGTCCCCCGTCAGCATCACCACCTCTACGCCGGCCTCGTGCAGCGCCGTCACGGCGGCGGCGGCCGTGTCCCGGGGCGCGTCCGCGATGCCGATCAGCCCGGCCGCCCGGCCGTCGATGGCGACGATCACCACCGTCCGCCCGCCTGCTGCCAGCTCGTCGCGGCGGCCGGCCAGGTCGCCGAGCGGGATGCCGTCGCCGTCCATCAGCCGGCGGCTGCCGACCGCCACCAGGTGGCCATCCGCCCGGGCCTTCGCGCCGTGGCCGGGAACGCTCTCGAACCCGGCGGCGGCCGGGACCGCCAGCCCGCGGCTGGCGGCGTGCCTGGCGATGGCCTCGGCCAGCGGGTGCTCGGACTCCCGCTCCACCGCGGCCGCCAGCGCCAGCACCTCGTCCCCGCCGAACCCGGCGGCGGTGACGACGCCGGTCACCTCAGGCTCGCCCCTGGTCAGGGTGCCGGTCTTGTCCATGACCACCACCTGGATGCGGGCGGCGGTCTCCAGCGCCATCGCGTTCTTGAACAGCACGCCGCGCCTGGCGCCGAGGCCGCTGCCGACCATGATGGCCGTCGGGGTGGCCAGGCCCAGCGCGTCCGGGCAGGTGATCACCACCACGGTGATGGCGAACAGCACCGCCACGCTCACCGGCCGGGCGCTGGCCAGCAGCCAGACCACCAGGGTCAGGCCACCGCCGATCAGCGCCACGAACACCAGCCAGAACGCGGCCCGGTCGGCCAGCCGCTGCCCGGGCGCCTTGGAGTTCTGCGCTTCCTGGACCAGCTTGACGATCTGCGCCAGCGCCGTGTCCGCCCCTACCTTGGTCGCCAGCACCCGCAGGGTCCCATTGCGGTTGATCGTCGCTCCCACCACCGGCGTCCCCGGGGCCTTGTGGACCGGCAGGCTCTCGCCGGTGACCATCGACTCATCGACCTCGGACTCGCCGTCCTCGACGACGCCGTCAACGGCGATCTTGGCGCCGGGGCGGACCAGCAGCAGGTCGCCCTCTTTGACCTCCGCGGTCGGGATCTCGGTCTCCTGGCCGCCGCGGATCACCACCGCGCGGGGCGGCGCGAGGTCCAGCAGGGTGCGGATGGCGTCGTTGGCCCCGCCCCGGGCCCGCATCTCGAACCAGTGCCCCAGCAGCACGAACGCGGTCAGCACGGTGGCCGCCTCGTAGAACACGTCCCCGCCGCCGGTGGCGGTGACATACAGCGAGTACAGCCAGCCCGACGCGACCGCCACCGCGACCAGCACCATCATGTCCAGGGTGCGGGCCCGCAGGGCCCGCCAGGCGCCGGCGAAGAAGATCCACGCCGAGTAGGCGATCACCGGCAGGCTCAGCAGCAGTTCCCACACGTCCACCCGCAGCCCGAACGGGGTGGGCAGGTCCAGGCCCAGCACGTCCCGGCCGATCGGGGACCAGAGCAGGACCAGCACCGAGAACACCGCGGCCACCAGGAACCGGTTGCGCATGTCGGCGACCATCGAGGCCATCGACATCTCCCCGTGCCCGCCATGCCCCATGACCTCCTCAGGGGAGCGGGCCTGCGGGGCAGCCGGGGCCGCAGCCGCGGGCGCGGGCGCCGCCGGGACCGGTTCGGCCATCGGATCGCAGATGTGCCCGGGCACAGACTGACCGGCGCAGTGATAGCCGCACTCGGTCACCCAGCGGCGCAGCTCCGCCACCGAGGTCCGGGCCGGGTCGAAGGCCACGGTGGCCGCCTGGGCCACCGGGTTGACCGCCACCTCCAGCACGCCGGGACGGCGGCCCAGCACGGCCGCCACGACACTCTGCTCGGTTGCCCACTGCAGCCCGCGCACGTCCAGCACCGCGGTCGCGCGGCCCGGCCCGTTTCCGCCGTCGCCCACCTGGCATCCCCCCACCGCAATATGCTCTATACCCCCATAGGGTATCACGGCGATGGCCGCGTCCCTGGAAGCGGTCATGGCAGCGACTGGCGAGCCGGGCGGTGGTTACGCCCGGCTCACCAGTCGCGCGGCGGGCCGGCCGGGACGCTTACATCATCCCGAAGCCGGAGCCGCCCATCATCCCGTAGCCCGGGCCGCCCATCATGGGCCCGCGGTGCCCGTAGCCGGGCTGCCAGGTGCCGTGATGGCTGTTCACCCACTGGGTGTAGGCGGTGGTGACCGCGGCGGCCTGGGCCCTGGTGAGGGTGCGGCTGCGCACCAGCTGGCCGAGCACCGTGTCCAGCGCACCGCCCCGTTCGAGCATCCACGGGGTGTGGTCCGCGCCCGCGCCGGTGCAGTCCCGGCGCATGTCCTGCCAGTGGGCGCGCATGTAGCGGATGAGCCCGTCGCGGATGGCGGTGGCCTGCGCCTGGGTGATGGTGCCCTTGGCGACCAGCGACCCCAGCGGCCCGTAGGCGGGCACCGTGGCGGTGGCGGACGCGGCCGTGCTCGTGGCCGCCGCCGGCATGGCCACGGCCAGCGCGGCCGCGCCTCCCCCGCCGGCCAGCAGGCCGAGCGCCGCCACTCCTGCCAGCAGCTTCCTGTTCATGACGTCCCCCCTGTGCGCGGTCCTGTTCCGTTCTCACCTTCAGGGAACAGGCCGGGGCTGCAGGGCCCGTGCAGGCGATGTGGAGGCCGTGTGGAGGCCCGCTCAGGCGCGGGCCGCGCAGGGCGCCGCGCAGCCCGTCAGGTTCGCGTGGCCCCTGCCCGGGTTCATCATGACCGGGGCAGCAGGACGGTGAACCGGGTGCCCTCGCCCGGGCTGCTCGCCACCTTGATCTGCCCGCCGTGCGCCCGGACCAGCTCGGCGACCACGGCCAGCCCGATGCCGCTGCCGCTGGTCCGGCGGCCCGCCGCCCCGCGCCAGAACCGCTCGAAGATGTGCGGGAGCTCGCCGCCGGGAATGCCCGGGCCCTGGTCGGCCACTTCCAGCCGGGCCAGGCTGTCACCGGCGGTGGTGGTGAGGGTGACCCGGCTGTGCGGCGGGCTGAACTTCAGCGCGTTGGTGAGCAGATTGGTGACGATCTGGCTCAGCCGGGTGGCGTCGCCGTCCACCCGCACCGGCTCCAGCCGCGGCGACAGCTCCACCTCGGCGGTGGCGAACACCGGCCCGAGCAGGTCCGCGACACCCGCGGCGACCGCGGCGAGATCAACGGGGGCCTTCACCATCTGCAGCCCGGCGGCTTCCGCCGCGGCGAGCGTTTCCAGGTCCTTCACCAGGCGGCCGAGCCGCAGCGACTCGTCGCGCAGCGAGGCGAGCCGCTGCGGGGTGGCCGGCTCGGCCCCTTCGGCCAGCTGCTCGCAGGACGCCTGCAGGATGGTGATCGGGGTCCGCAGCTCGTGGGCGACGTCGGCGAGCAGCTGCCGGCGCAGCAGGTCCTCGCGGTCCAGCGCGTCCGCCATCCGGTCGAACGCGACCGCGAGCTCCCCGATCTCGCCCGGCGCCGCGGCCTGCCGGGCCCGGGTGTGCCGGTCTCCCCCCTCGATCGCGGCGACGGCGCCGGTCAGCTGGACCAGCGGCCGGGTGATCCGGCGGGCGATGAACCAGGCGACGCCCAGGGCCAGCAGCACGGCCAGGCCGGCGCCAACCCCGACGGTCTGTTCCAGGACGGTCCGCACCTGCTGCTGGGCCGCGGTCAGCCCGCTGCCCGGGAAGCGCACCACCGCGGACCCCACCCGGGTGCCGTCCACCGACACCGCCGCCTGCACCGGTGCCCCGGCTCCGGCGCCGGCACCACCGTGCCCGCGGCCCTGCTGGCCGGAGCCGCCCATCATGCCCCCGCTGCCGTGCATGTCGTGCATCATGCCGGCCATCAGCGCCGAGGGGTCGAAGCCGTGCGGGACGACCGCCTGCCCGCTGCTGTCCAGCACCTGCAGGCTGGCGCCGGCGGACGCCGCGACCGTGTAGGCCGGCCGCAGGTCGGCGTGCTCCCACCCGCCCGCGCCGCGGTAGGCCTGGCCGAGCGCGGTCGCGACCGCCCGCGCCGTGGCCCGCTGCTGGCTCGCGGCCAGCCCGGACACTTGCGAGCCGGTGGCGAGCAGGGTCAGCACCGCGAGCAGGGCCACCGCGGCCACCGCGACCGCGACGAACGCCAGGGCCAGCCGGGAGCCGAGCCGCCCCAGCCGGTGCTCAGCCATCGCGGGCCAGGCCGAGCCGGTACCCCACCCCGAGCACGGTCTCCACGATCGCGGGGTCCGCGGGATCGGCTTCGATCTTGCGCCGGAGGTTCTTCACGTGCGAGTCGATGGTCCGCTCGTACCCCTCGAACTCGTAGCCGCGGATCCGGTTGATCAGCTCGTAGCGGGAGTAGACGCGCCCGGGCACGGACGCCAGCGCGGCCAGGATGCCCCACTCGGTGGGGGTCAGCTCCACCGCGGCACCGCGGACCGCCGCCCGGTGCCGCTCGTCGTCGAGGACCAGCAGGCCGCCGCCGAACGACTGCGGGCCGGTGTCCGCGGCCGCCCCGCGCCCGCGGCGCAGCACCGCCTCCACCCGCAGCACCAGCTCCCGGGGGCTGAACGGCTTGGTCACGTAGTCGTCGGCGCCCAGTTCCAGGCCGGCGATGCGATCGCCTTCACCGGCCTTGGCCGTGAGCATGATGACCGGCGGGCCGCCGGGTCCCCGGATCTCCCGCGCCACCTCCTCGCCCGGCACGTCGGGCAGCATGAGGTCCAGCAGCACCAGGTCCGGCCGGGCCCGGCGCAGCAGGCCGATCGCCTCGGCCCCCGAGCCGGTCGAGATCACGGTCAGCCCCGCGCGCTCGAGCAGGTCCCGCACCAGTTCGCGGATCTTCTTCTCGTCCTCCACGACGAGCACGGTTGCCCTCACCCGAGCCCTCCCCACGCCCGGCCGCCCGCCGCAGCCCGGCGACGTCAGCGCAGCGCCTGGCGGCGCCTCTCGTACTCCTCGGCATCGATCTGGCCCGAGGCGAACCGCTCGTCCAGGATCCGGCGCGCGCTGCCCCGGTCATCCTCCCGCGACCCGGACACGCCCCGCACCAGCCACGCTATCCCGCCTGCCAGCACGACCAGCAGCACGATCATGAAGATCCAGCCTGTCCAGGCCATGCCCCAGCCGGCCCCGTACATCATCGCCGCTCATCTCCTCTGCTCCGCCGGCCCCTCCGGCCGCTGCTACCAGCAAGCCCCACGGCGGCGCAGCCCGGATGCAGTCCATATGGAGACCCTGTGGAGAAGCCGGCGCCGCGGCCGCCGGGCCGGGACCGCCGGTGGCGGCGGATGCGGGCGGCCCCGGTCATGTCCTGACGGCGTGCAGCAGGCTGATGCCGAACCAGGGGCCGCCGTACCAGTAGCCCGGTCCCAGGCCGCGCAGCGTCCCGCAGCCGAGGTACGCGGCGTACCTCCTGGTCATCGGCCAGAAGTCGGCGATGAGGAGGTGGCCGCCGGGGCGCAGCATCCGCATCGCCTCGTCCAGGGCGCGCATGCGGCCGCCGGCATCCGGGATGTTGTGGATGGCCAGGGCACTGGTCACCACGTCGAAGCTGGCGCCCGGAAACGGCAGCGAGGTCATGTCGGCGGTCTGCACGTCCACCCGGTCCCGCACCCCGGCCAGGCCAGCGTTGGCCAGCGTCGCCGCGGGGCTGTTGCCGCTCTGGTCGCGGCTATGCCACAGGTCGACCCCGACGGCGCGCCCTGCTGGCAGCCGCCGGGCGGCCTCGATGAGCACGGCGCCCCGGCCGCAGCCCAGATCGAGCAGCTGCTCGTCCCCGCTGAGCGGCAGTTGGCCGAGCACCAGCCGCCAGGCCTGCAGCTTGCCGCGCACCGTGGTGTGCAGGTACACGCCTGCGTGGGCGAGCAGCACCGCCCCGGCAGCCGCCGGCCACCGGTTCCTGCCCCACCGGGCGGCCAGGCAGCAGGCCAGCCCGCCCGCGGCCAGGCCGGCCGGCACCGGCGGCGCATCGATCCCGTAGGGCACGCGCTGCTGAAAGGCGGCGGGCAGCTGCCTCATCCCGCGGGCCCCTCCTGTGCCCGGCCCTCGCCGCCGCCCGGTGCGGCCGCCGGCTGGAAACGCCGCAGGCGCAGGCTGTTGGTGACCACGAAGACCGAGCTGAAAGCCATCGCGGCGCCGGCGATCAGCGGGCTGAGCAGGCCGAGGGCGGCCAGCGGGATGGCGGCCACGTTGTAGGCGAACGCCCAGAACAGGTTGCCCCGGATGGTGCGCAGGGTCCGCCTCGACAGCCGGATGGCGTCCGGCACGGCCAGCAGGTCGCCGCGCACCAGGGTCAGGTCGCTGGCCTCGATGGCGGCATCCGTGCCGGTGCCCATGGCCAGGCCGAGGTCGGCCTGGGCGAGCGCGGCGGAGTCGTTCACCCCGTCACCGGCCATGGCCACCACCCGGCCGGCGGCCTGCAGCCGCCTGATCTCCTCCGCCTTGCCGGCGGGCAGCACCCCGGCGATGACCTCGCCGATGCCGGCCTGCGCGGCGATCGCCCGGGCGGCCCGCTCGTTGTCGCCGGTGAGCAGGACCGGCCGCAGGCCCATCCGGCGCAGCGCGGCGACGGCAGCGGCCGAGGTGGGCTTGATGACGTCGGCCACCACCAGCAGCCCCCGGACCTGCCCGTCCCAGCCCACGTACACGGCGGTCTGGCCGGCTGCTTCCGCCTCGCCGGCCCGGGCCGCCAGCGCGCCGGGGACCGGCAGCGCCCATTCGGCGGCCAGCCAGTCACGGCGCCCGGCCACCACCGCGTGCCCGTCTGCCACCCCGGCCGCGCCGGCGCCCGGGTAGCTGGTGAACCCGTCCACGGCCGGCAGGGTGCCGCCGAGCCGCTGGCGGGCGCCCGCCGCGACCGCGGCCGCGATGGGGTGCTCGGACGCGTCCTCCACGGCGCCGGCCAGCCGCAGCACCTCGCCGGGGTCTTCCCCGGGGGCGGCGGCCACGGCGGCCAGGGTCATCCGGCCGGTGGTGACGGTGCCGGTCTTGTCGAGCACCACCGTGTCGATGGTGCGGGTGGACTCCAGCACCTCCGGGCCCTTGATCAGGATGCCGAGCTGCGCGCCGCGGCCCGTGCCGACCAGCAGCGCCGTGGGGGTGGCCAGGCCCATCGCGCACGGGCAGGCGATGATCAGCACCGCGACGGCGGCGGCGAACGCCGCCGTCGCGCTCTGCCCGGCCGCCAGCCAGCCCGCCAGCGTGACGATCGCGATGCCGATCACGACGGGGACGAAGACGGCCGAGATCCGGTCGGCCAGCCGCTGCACCGGCGCCTTGCGGGCCTGCGCGTCGGTCACCAGCCGCGCGATCTGCGCCAGCTGCGTGTCGCTGCCGACCCGGGTCGCCCGCACCACCAGGCGGCCGCTGACGTTGACGGTCGCCCCGGTGACGCCGTCCCCGGGCCCGATCTCGGCGGGCACGGGCTCGCCGGTGATCATCGAGGTGTCCACCGCGGAGCTGCCGCTCTCCACGACGCCGTCGGTGGCGATCTTCTCTCCCGGCCGGACCACGAACAGGTCACCGGCGGCCAGCTCGCCGACGGGCACCCGGGCTTCCCGGCCGTCCCGCAGCACCGCGACGTCCTTGGCCCCCAGCGACAGCAGGGCCCGCAGCGCCGCCCCGGACCGGCGCTTGGCCCGGGCCTCGAAGTAGCGGCCGGCCAGCACCAGCACCGTCACCCCGGCGGCCACTTCCAGGTAGGTGTCCCCTGCCCCGCCGCCGCCCAGCAGGCTGAAGGCCATGCGGGTGCCGGGGCGGCCCGCGTCGCCGAAGAACAGCGCGTACAGCGACCATAGCCAGGCGGCGGCCACGCCCACCGAGATCAGGGTGTCCATGGTGGCGGCGCCGTGCCGGGCATTGGCCAGGGCAGCGCGGTGGAACGGCCACGCGCCCCAGACCGCCACCGGCGAGGCCAGTGCCAGCGTCAGCCACTGCCAGTTGCGGAACTGCAGCGCCGGCACCATCGCGAGCACCACCACCGGCAGGGCCAGCGCCAGCGAGACCAGCAGCCGCTGCCGCAGCGCCGCGGCCGGGTCCGCTTCCCCCGCGGCGGCGGGGCCGCCGGCGTCCTCCGCCGCCGCGGGCTGCGGGGGCGGCGGCAGGGTGGCCGTGTACCCGGTCTGCTCCACCACCGCGACCAGGTCGCCGGGGCTGACCGTCGCGGGGAAGCTGACGTGCGCCGACTCGGTGGCGAAATTGACCGTGGCGGTGACGCCCGCCACCCGGTTGAGCTTCTTCTCGATCCGGGCGGCGCACGACGCGCACGTCATGCCGCCGATCGCCAGCTCCACGCTCTGCGCCGGACCGTCCTGCACCGCGCCGTCCTGGACCGCGGCGGGCCGCGCCGCGCCCGCCTGGCCCGGGGCTGGCCGCCCGCTGGTGGCCGTGCTCATCTCGCTCCGTCCCTCGCCTGGTGTCCTGATCCCGCTGCCGGCTCTGCTCGCTGCTGCCGGGGCTAAACCCCGGCCAGCTGGTAGCCGCCCGCCTCGTCCAGGGCGGCCGCCACGGCCTGCCGCGCCAGCGGCGCGGCGCTGGTCACCCTGACCTGGGAGGTCCCGCCGGCGACCAGGTCCACCGTGACGGCGGAGACGCCGTCGAGGCCGCCCACCTCCCCGATCACCGCCCGCACGCAGTGCTCGCAGGTCATCCCCGTCACGGGGTACGCCACCGTTGCCATCCCGTCCTCATCCTCCTCGTGCCCGTCACCCTGGCGGGCCGGTCAGGACCGCACCAGCCGGGCGACGGCGTCCGACGCCTCGCGGATCTTGACGGTGGCGGTGTCCCCGCCCTCCGCTATGGCCTGCGCGACGCAATGGCCCAGATGCTCCTCCAGCAGGCCCAGCGCCACCGCCTCCAGTGCCTTGGTCGCCGCTGAGACCTGGGTCAGGATGTCGATGCAGTACTTGTCTTCCTCGACCATCCGCTGCAGACCCCGGACCTGGCCCTCGATCCGGCGCAGCCGCTTGAGGTAGACGTCCTTGTGCTCGCTGTACCCGTACACACCGCTCTCCCGCATATCCATACCATACCCCCCCATGGTAAAACACCATAGGCTGCCGCGGTGTGGCGTCCCCACTGAGCCAGGATCGGTTCTGCCTGGGCCGCGGGGGAAGAGAAGTCCGGGCTGGCCGCGCGGGACCTACGTCCCTACCGGGTAGGGGTATGGGCGAGGACGTCGGTGGCCCGGTGGCCGGGGTCCACGCCGCCGGCGATGACGACGTCGCTGCGGGAGTTGCCGGTGCGCAGGGCCAGGATCTGCTGGTAGGCGTCCGAGTGGTACCAGGCGGCGGCCCGGGCGCGGTCGGGGAACTCGATGACGATCAGATTCCCCGGCCAGCTGCCTTCCAGCACCTCCAGCTCGCCGCCGTGCACGATGAACCGGCCGCCGAACGGCGCCAGCGTGGCGTCGATCCGCTGCAGGTACTCCACGATCGGCGGCCCCATGCTGACCTGGTGCATGTGGGCGACGGCATAGGCAGGCATGACTCCCCCTGAGGCTCCGGTGGCTGGCACTGCAGCCACCCTGACCGGCCGCAGGTCATGTGCGCAATTACCTCGCAGGTCAAGGCCCGGCGCCAGGATCAGGGGCGGAGCTGGTGCTCCGCGGGCAGGCCGTCCACCAGCACCCGGTGCACGTTCGCCCACGCCTGGCGGTAGAGCTCCTGCGCGGCCTCGTAGGCCACCCCGGCGATATGCGGGGTGAACAGCACCCGGTCGGCCGCGTGCGGCGGCAGGGTGAGCAGCGGGGATTCCGCTGGCGGCGGTTCGGCGGCGTACACGTCCACCGCGGCGCCGCCCAGGTGGCCGTCGGCCAGGGCGCGGGCGAGCGCCTGCTCGTCCACCACCCCGCCGCGGGCGGCGTTGATCAGCAGCGCGCCGGGCGGCATCCGGCGCAGCTGCTCCTCCCCGAGCAGGCCGCGGGTGGCGGGCAGCAGCGGCACGTGCACGGTGACCACATCGCAGTGGGCCAGCAGGTCGCCGAGGGGCAGCCGGGTCAGCCCGAGCTTGTCCGCCGCGGCCGGGTCGGGCGGGGCGGGGTCGGAGTAGACGACCGCGGCGCCGGTGGCGGTCAGCAGCCGGGCCACCGCCAGGCCGATCTGGCCCAGCCCGACCACCCCGACGGTGCGCGAGTGCAGGCTGCGCACGGCGGCGGGGGTGAGCTGGGCCCGCGCCTGCGCGTACCGGCCGGCCCGCAGTTCCCGGTCGGCGAACGCCAGCCGGCGCAGCAGCGTCCCCGCCGCGAACAGCACGTACTCGGCCACCTCGCGGACGTT
Organism: Gemmatimonadota bacterium; assembly: GCA_050257395.1. Taxonomy (GTDB): domain Bacteria; phylum Actinomycetota; class Actinomycetes; order Streptosporangiales; family Streptosporangiaceae; genus JAIRTY01. The sequence goes on from JBLMWU010000057.1 coordinate 45,907, forward strand.
GGCGGCCGGCACGTTGGCCACCCCGACCTGCGGCCGGTGCTCCCATGAGCCGGCGGCCCGGTCCACCCCCGCGCCGGTGAACTGCACCAGCTCCAGCCGGGTGACCCGGTCCAGCCAGGCCCGTTCCAGCCGGGGCCCGACCGACGCCAGCACGACGGCGCGGGCGGTGGCGAGGTCCGCGTCCGGCACCTGGCCCGGCCCGGCGGCGAAGCTGACCCGCAGGTCAGCGGGCACCTCCACGCCCACCTCGGCGAAGTCGGCCGCCGGGCGCAGGCAGATGACGTCGGCGGTCACTGGCCGAATCCGCGGAGCTCGGTGGTGACGCGGGGCAGGTCGGGCACGCCGAAGAAGCACAGGCTCACCAGGTCCGCCGTCCCGGTGTTGCGGGTGCGGTGCGGCTCGCCCGGGGAGACGACCACCACGTCGCCGGGCCCCACCGGGGTCGCACCGGCGCCGGTCTCGAACACGCCGGTGCCGGACAGGATGAGGATGACCTCCTCGCAGCCGTCGTGCCGGTGCGGCCCGCGGGCTGGCACGTCCGGGCTTTCCGGCGGGATCGTCACCCGCCGCACAGTCACCCCGAACCCGCCCTCGGCCGCTGATGCCAGCTCCACCGCCGACCGGCCGGGCAGCGACAGCTGCCGCCCGGCGCCGGCCCGGATCACCGCGCTCATTTTCTGTCCCCTCGCTCGCCTCCGGGCCGCTCGAGCCCGCCGTCTTCCCTCCTCGCTCCGGCTCCTCCGCCGCCTCGCTCGTCAGTCCAGACGGCGGCGCGGCCCTTCGGCTCGCTCGGGGGAGGCTGCACTTCGGCGAGGGCTGCCAGGGTGCCGCGCAGCCGGGTGGCGATCTCCGCACCGAGGTCCGCCACGAACGCACGGGCGTCGGCTTCGGTGGCGCCTTCCGGGTTGCCGTACCAGCCGGTCTTCGACATGGTCCGCACGTCGGTCAGCATCGGCTGGAACGACCGGTCCCGGCGCAGCCGGTCCACCAGCTCGCCCTGCCGCCGGTCCCCGCTGCCCTCGGCCCGGTCCAGGTGGACCAGGTCCGGGCGGCAGGCCAGCACCGACCACGCCTCGATCTTGCCGCCGTGGGTCAGCCCGCCCGCGGCCGGGCCGTACCGTTCCTCGGCCACGTAGCAGGCCTGCACGACGACCACGGCGAGGCCGAGGCCGCGGTGCAGGTCCTCGGCGGCCAGCGCGAGGGACGGGATGTTGCCCTCATGCCAGTTGAGGATCACGAACTCCCGGCAGCCGTGCGAGGCCAGCGACGAGCCGATGTCCGCCACCACCGCCTGCAGCGTCTGCGGCCGCAGCGACACGGTCCCCGGGTAGGGCATGTGCATGGGCGTCACGCCGAGCGGGCACAGCGGCAGCACCAGCGCGTCGAGGTGCTCCGCCACCGCCAGCGCGATGGCGGTGGCGGCAAAGAAGTCAGTGCCGGTCGGCAGGTGCGGCCCGTGCTGCTCCACGCTGCCCATCGGCAGCACCACCCGCGGGCTGCGGGCCAGCGCCGCGGCGATCTCCGGGTCGGTCAGCTCGTCGAAACGCCGGCCCGGCGTGCCAGCTGTCATCGGTGTCTCTCCGTTCCCTCTCATCCGTCCCGGCCGTCACCGCGGGCTGCCGCGCGCCCGCCTGCGGGCGGCGGCGGCCGTCGCTCAGTCCCCGATCTCCGCCAGGATGTCACCGACCTGCACCGGCCGGCCGGTGACCAGCGACCGGGCCGCGGCCTGCAGCACCGCCACGTTCGCGACCGCCTCGGCCAGGCCGACCTCGACCGTCCCCCGGCCCTGGATGGCCAGGGCGAACTCGTCGATCTCCTCGCGCAGGTGGTTGCGGGGCGGCAGCGGCACCTCGTCTTCCTGCAGCACCCGCGCGTCCGGGTCGGCGCTGCCGGCGGCGATGACGGTGCGGGTGAGCCGGGTGTGGGCGTCGGTCTGCGCCGGCTTGCTCCACCAGGTGAAGTCCAGCTCGTAGCGCAGCCGCGCCTGCGTCCCGTACAGGTCGAGGGTGAAGCTGCCCGGCGACAGCCAGTTGCAGCCCAGGTAGCCGAGCGAGCTGCCGAACTCCAGCAGCACCCCGACGGCCAGCTGGTTGGCGATGCCGGGGCGGGGCGCCTGGCCCATGGCGACCGCCTGCCGGGCGGGGCCGAGCAGGTACTGGAGGTTGTCGATCTGGTGGATGCCCAGCTGGGTGAGCGGCCCGCCGGGGCTGGCGGCCGGGTCGGCCCGCCAGTCGCCCTCCTTCAGCTCCAGCCCGCGCTCGTTGCCGAACACGGCCTCCACCATCGACACCGCGCCGGTCTCGCCGGTGGTGATCAGCTCTTTCATCGTCCGCAGCCCGGACAGCCGGCGGGCGCTGTGCCCGCAGGCGAAGACGATCCCGGCCCCGCGCACCGCGCGGCTGATGCGCCGCACGTCGCGCAGGCTGACCGCGACCGGCTTCTCGGTGTACACGTGCTTGCCGGCCGCGGCGGCCGCCTCGATGATCGGCGCGTGCTGGTCGTTCGGGGCGGTCACCACGACGCCGTCGACGTCGCCGCGGGCCAGCAGGCCCTCGAGCGACTCGTCCTGATCGCAGCCGAAATCGGCGGCGAACGCTGCCCGCCGCTCCGGGCTGCGGGTGTAGCAGGTGACCAGTTCGGCGGCGTCGCTGCCGGCGTAGGCGCGGGCCATCACCCGCGCCCAGCGGCCGAGCCCGACCGCCGCCAGGCGGGCGCGGGGAGACCCCGCGCCCGCCTGCGCCGTGCTGGCGTCTGTCATGAGGAGCCCAGCTTGGCCGCGGCCTCGTTCGCGTAGGAGGGGTCGACGATCTGGCTGAACGGCGGCTGGGAGGGGATGTCCTTGTACTTGGCCAGGATGCCCGCCGTGTAGTTGACCGCGGACTGGTCGAGGCCGGCGCCGTTCGGCCAGGTGCCCGAGCTGCGCAGGAAGTTGATGGCGTAGGCGACCGCCGGCTGGTCTTCCTGGGTGGTCTTGGTGGCCAGCGCGACCAGGGCGCTGTTGTTGGCCGGGTTGTTCATCCACCGGTCGGCCAGCATCATCGCGGTCAGGAAGCGCACCACCACGTCGTGGTGGGCCTTGCCGTAGGAGTCGAGCATGGCGACCCCGCCGTACCACCAGTTGGGAATGGACTGGTACTCCGACGCGATCACCGAGGCGCCCTTGAGCTGGTGGGTGATCACGTAGGCGTCATCGGCGTGGAACACGGCCGCGTCGATCTTCTTGGCGACCATGGCGGGCACGAACTCCGACCGGGTCATGTTGATCGGCTTGACCTGGCTCAGGTGCACCCCGGCCGGCTCCAGGCAGGCCTGCAGCAGGGTGATCGAGAAGCCGTCGGTGCCGGTGGAGCCGACCGGCCTGCCGACCAGGTTCTTGGCGCTCTTGATGCCGGGCGCGCCTATGCACTGGGTGTCCAGCTTGGTGCCGTAGGACCAGATCGCGTGGATGGGCGCGTGCTGGGCGGCCGCCTCGATGGAGTCGGTGGCGGAGCTGAAGCCGAAGTCGATGCTGCCCGCCGTGGTGCCCAGCTCAGTCTGCAGGCCATTCGGCATGCTGATGAACTTCACGTGCAGGTGCTCCTTGGCGAAGAAGCCCTGTGCATCGGCCACGTACGCGCCCATGAAGATGGCCTTCGGCGGGGACAGCGCGATACCGACGTTCACGGTCGCCCAGGCGTTGGCGCCCGAGCCGCCGGAGCCGGACGACCCGGAGCCGCCGGAGCCGCACGCGGAGAGCGCGAGCGCGGCGGCGACGCTGCCCGCCACGATCCACCGGGATCTGGCCGCGCGGCGCGGCCGCGCAAGGGGAAGCTGAGGAACTTTCATAACGGACCTCTTAGTGGGGGTGCAGGTGTTGCAGGAACGGACGGGCTGACAGGGAGATGGCCGGAACGGCTCGGTCGGGGTTGGCGGTCGGAGACGGGAACGGGCGGCGGCCGCTGCCGGGGATGGTGACGGCGGCCGGCCGCGGGGCGCTACCGGGCCCAGGGGGCCACCTTGCGCTGGACGAGCGCGATCAGGCCGCGCAGCAGCACTCCCAGGGTCATGATCACCAGGACCACGGCGAGCGCTTTGTCGGTGTGATAGGTCTGCGCCGCGGTCTCCAGCAGGTTGCCGAGGCCGCTGAGCTGGGTGAAGATCTCCGCGATGAACATGCCGACCAGGCCCATGGCCACGCCCTGCGCGGCCCCGGCAGCGATGTAGGGGACGGTGCCGGGCAGCAGCACGTGCCGCCACAGACCGGCCCGGCCCATCCGCAGCGACCGGGCCACCTCCAGCAGATCACTGTCGATGTTGCGGACCCCCACCGACACCGTGACCACGCTGGGGAACAGCACGAACAGCGCGATGATCAGCTCCTGGGTGACCACGCCAAAGCCGAGCCAGATGCTCAGCAGCGGCACGATCGCCACCATCGGCGTGGCGTACAGCGCGTACAGGTACAGCCCGGTCGCGGCTTCGGCCTTGCGGTAGACGCCGATGCACATGCCGATCACCACGCCGGCCGCCAGGCCGGTCAGGTAGCCGATGGCGAACGTCCACAGGCTGTACCACAGGGCGCTCAGCAGGCCGCCGGTGCGGACCAGGTCCACCAGGGCGCCCAGCACCCGGGTGATGGGAACGAAGATCACCGCGATGGAGTGCACGCCGTAGTACTGCCAGGCCGCGAGGATGACGACCAGCGAAGCGATGCGGATCCCCAGGTAGACACGGCGGTCGCGGCGGTTGCGGCGGCGCCGCCGGCCGGCGATGGCCTGCTCTATCTCTTCCCGGGTGGCAGCGGGGGTGCCGGCGGTCCCGGGCGGGGCGCCGGCTGCGGGGGTGGTGCTGGCGGGGTCGGTCATTGGTCACCTGCCTGGCGGATGGCGCTCTGGCGGAGCAGACCCCAGATCTCATCGCGCAGGCCCGCGTACGCGGGGTCGTGACGGACCTGGGAGATGGTGCGGGGCTGGCTGATCGGCACCGGCAGATCCCGGATGATGCGGCCCGGCCTGCTGGCCATGACCACGATCCGGTCGCCGAGCGTGATCGCCTCGTCGATGCTGTGGGTAATGAAGACGATGGTCTGCCGCAGCCGGTCGCGCAGCGCCAGCAGGTCCTCCTGCAGCACCTCGCGCACCTGCGCGTCCACCGCTGCGAACGGCTCGTCCATGAGCAGCACGTCGGGTGCGGTCGCCAGGGCGCGGGCGAGGCCGGCCCGCTGCTTCATGCCGCCCGAGAGCTGGGCCGGGTACTTGCGCTCGTGCCCGGTCAGGCCCACGGTGGCGATCGCCTCGGCGACCCGGCGCTCCCGCTCGCCCCGCTCGGTGCGGGCGAGCTGGAGCGGCAGCGCCACGTTGCGTTGGACGTTCTTCCACGGGAACAGCCCGAAGTGCTGGAACACCACCGCCACCCGCGGGTCCGGGCCGGTGACCGTGGCGCCGCCGATGGCGATGCTGCCGTGGTCGGCCTCGGTGAGCCCGGCCATCATCCGCAGCAGCGTGGTCTTGCCGCAGCCGGACGGCCCCACGATGCACACGAACTGGCCCGGCTCGATGGCGAGGCTGACGTCCTCCAGCACGATCCCGCCGGGGAACCACTTGTAGACGCCATGGCATTCGATCCGCCCGTCCCCCGCGGGTCGGCCGGCGGCATCCCCGGCCCGGGCGGCGGGCGCCGCCGGGTCCCCGGCTGGTGCGCGGGCCATGTCCGGCATGGGACTGCCTCCCTCGTCGTCGATAGGCGGCAAGACTGTTGCCGGCGCCGCGGGGTCCGCGGTCACCAGCATGTCTGCGTTCAGCGGTCTAAGGTCTGACCACTGATGACGGGGGACATTAGCTGCGGCGGCTGGGCATGTCAATGATTTGACCAGCTCCGTGCCATTAGCGCATCTCGTTACGGATGCCTGTTGACAGGCGGAGAAGCCAGGTCCTACGGTTCGGCTCGTAATGTCAGAGGTCTGACCACGGAGGTAACTGTGACCGAATCCGCCTCCCCTCCCCCGTCCGGGGAGCTCGCGTTCCTGGTGCACCGGGAGGGGGACGACGTCGCCGTGGCGGTCCGCGACACCGGGCCTGGTGACGCGGCCGGCGCCCTGCTCGACACCGGGCGGCGTTTCGGGATCGCCGTGCGGGCCGACATCCCGCTCGGCCACAAGGTGGCCCTGCGCGACCTGGCCGAGGATGAAGAGGTGACCGAATACGGCGTCACCATCGGGCTGACCCGCTGTGACATCCAGGCCGGGGACCTCGTCCACACACACAACATCAGGAGCGCACGGTGGCGCAGCAGCCTCTGACCGGGTACCGGCGGCCCGACGGCCGGGTCGGCATCCGCAACCACGTGGTGATCATCCCGGTGGACGATCTCTCCAACGCCGTGGCCGAGTCGGTGGCCAAGGCCATCCCCGGCACCATGGCCCTCCCCCACCCCTACGGGCGGCTGCAGTTCGGCGCCGACCTCGAGCTGTTCTTCCGCACCATGATCGGCACCGGCGCCAACCCCAACGTGGCCGCGGCGGTGGTGATCGGCATCGAGCCGGCCTGGACCGAGCGGATCGCCAGCGGCATCGCCGAGACCGGCAAGCCGGTGGCCTCGTTCTCCATCGAGCGCAACGGCGACCTGCGGGTGCTGGAGATGGCCGCCCGGCGGGCGGCGCAGCTGCTGCAGGACGCCAGCGAGCTCAGCCGGGTGCCCGTCCAGCGTGGCGAGCTGCTGATGAGCATCAAGTGCGGCGAGTCCGACACCACCAGCGGCCTGGGCGCCAATCCGGCGACCTCGCAGGCGGTGGACCGGCACATCGCGGCCGGCGGCACCGTGATCTTCGGCGAGACCACCGAGCTGACCGGCGGCGAGCACCTGATCGCCGCGCGCTGCGCCACCGACGAGGTGCGCAAGGAGTTCCAGGCCTTCTACGACGGCTACATCGCGATGGTGGAGCGGTCAGGCGCCAACCTGCTCGGCTCCCAGCCGACGCAGGGCAACATCCGCGGCGGCCTGTCCACCATCGAGGAGAAGGCCCTCGGCAACATCGAGAAGACCGGCACCGCGCCGGTGGTGGACGCGCTGGCGCCGGGTGAGCGTCCCACCCGGGCGGGCCTGAACTTCATGGACACCTCCTGCGCGGCCGCCGAGTTCATCACCCTGACCGCGGCCGCGGGCGCGGTGATCCACCTGTTCCCCACCGGCCAGGGCAACGTGATCGGCAACCCGATCGAGCCGGTCATCAAGATCTCCGCGAACCCGGTGACGGTCGGGACCATGAGCGAGCACATCGATCTCGACGTGTCCGGCTTGCTGCAATTGCAATACAGCCTGGCGGAGGCCGGCGACCGGCTGGAGAATGTCATCGACCGCACCGTGAATGGCCGGCTCACCTGCGCCGAGGCGCTCGGCCACCGTGAGTTCGTGCTGACCCGCCTGTATCCGAGCGCCTGACCGGGGGAAGCCAGCCATGCCCGAGGAGCTTGCCCCGCCGGCCGCTGCCGGCGGGCCGGCCGGCCCGGCCGGTGGCGGCGCTATCGGCTGGCACTGGATGGGCTCCGGGGAACCGCTGTTCGTGCGGGTGGCCGGGCAGGTGGAGCGTTTTATCGAGGGGAACGGGCTGACGCCGGGCGACCGCCTGCCCGGCGAGCGGGAGCTCTCCGAGCTGCTGGGCGTCAGCAGGGCCTCGGTCCGCGAGGCCCTGCGCTCCCTGCAGGCCCGCGGGGTGGTGCTGGTCCGGCACGGCAAGGGCGTGTTCGTGGCCGCGCCGGACGAGGGTGAGCGCGCCCTGGAGCGGTTCGCCCGGCTGCGCGAGGTCGGCATGGAGGAGCTGTTCGCCATGCGCGAGGTGCTGGAGGTGCCGGCGGCCGGCTGGACCGCGGCCGCCGCCACCGACGAGCAGCTCCAGGAGCTGATGCGGACGTTCGAAGCCCTCGCCGAGGGTGTCCGCACCCGCCGGCCCGCCAGGGAGCTGCAGGTCATGGACGCGAAGCTGCACCTGCAGATCGCCGAGTTCGCCAACAACCGGTTCCTGGCGATGACGCAGACGGTGCTGCAGGAGATGCTGGCCCGCAGCATGGAGACCACCCTCGCCATCGCGGGCCGCCCGGCCCGGTCGGTCCGCGAGCACGCGGAGATCGTGGAGGCCCTGCTGGCCCGCGACCCCGCGCGGGCCCGGGCCGCCGCCCGGCGCCACATCCACAGCTCGCGCCGCGCCGCCCTCAGGCGCATGGCCAGCGAACGCCAGCCGCCACCCGGCAGCTCGCCGGCGTAAAACCGGATCGCCTGCCCGCGAGCGGCAGGCAGCGGTCATATTCACCCGGCTGCACAGGCAGCGGAAATCCTGTCACCGGATGACCACATAATCCGGCACGGATTATGTGGCAACGTGTTTTAATTACGCGGCGTTAATACCCGGTGACAGGAGAGCGATAGCCGACAGCACGGCTTCACAATGCTCAGTGCTGAGGACACCCTCACCGGAACGCCATGTTGCCCATACCCGGTCTCTCAGCTGCTTGGGAATCTGATACCAATGCCTGCGGCACATGAGGCGCGACCGGCTGATCTGACGCCCGCAGCCGGTGACCGGGCAGCTGCCCGTGGGCCGCAGCACCGCCATCACCTGGCCACCTGGCCCCCGGCCCGGGCCCGCCGTTAATCCTGTCGCCAATTCCCCTGCCGGCGCCTGGCTGGTCATGCTCATCCCCGCCCTCCATGCTGAATCACCCCACAATACGCCTAACTCAGGGTAATTCCGCCGCGCGGGGCGGAAATCCTGGCGCTGCCCCGGCACGGATGCGCTCCGGGCAGTCCGCTGCCCCGGCGCTGTCAACCGGCAGCCGGATCAGCGCGTCATACCGGGATGCGCATTCCTGGCGCACGCACATTGCCGGGCTATCGGTACCCGCTTATAACGGCACGGCTATTGGGCGGCCGGGCCCGGCGGTCACGCCGGCGGTGCGCGGCGGACGTGCTCAGGCCGGGAGCATGCCGACGGCCATGAACCTGCCGCACGGCCGCGCGGCCCGGTCGGAGAAGAACTCCCCCGTCGAGGCCCGGGTGTCCACGCCCATCGGGTGCACGTTCGCGTCCGCGACCCCTGATTCCCGCAGCTGGATGCGCAGCGCACCCAGCAGGTCGAAGGTGCAGTGTCCCGGCCGGGTGGGCCGCAGCAGCCCGGCGTCCCCGAACGCCGCGGTCACCTGCGCCGCCTGGGCGTCCCCGATCTCGTAGCTGTCCGCGCCGATCGCCGGGCCGATGCCCGCCAGCAGGTCCCCGGGCTGCGAGCCGAACGCGGCGGCCATCGTCTCGATCGTCCGCGGCAGCACCCCGAGCACCGTCCCGGCCCGGCCGCAGTGCGCGACGCCGACCGCCCGCCGCCGCGGGTCGAAGAGAACGACGGGGGCGCAATCCGCCACGATGACCGCCAGGGCGGCCCCCGGCAGGTCCGTCACCATCGCGTCGGTCGCCGGCAGCGCGCCCGCCGCATCCGCGGCACCGTCATGACCCCGCCCGGCGAGCGCCGCATCGATGACCGCCACCCGGTCACCGTGCTGCTGGTCGGCCACGGTCAGCCGGTCAACCCCGAGCGCCGCGCACAGGCGGCGGCGGTTCTCCAGCACGGCCTGGTGGTCGTCGCCGACATGGTCGCCCAGGTTGAGGCTCGCGTAGGCCCCCGTGCTCACCCCGCCGTGGCGGGTGGTAACGACGGCGGTCACCCGGTCGCTGTGAAAAGGAAACGGGCGCAACGCCAGACCCAGGCTCACCTGCTCACCCTAACGTCGCGGGCGCACGCCCCCATCCCGGCTGGCCGGTCCGCACCGCCGGCAGCCCTCGTCGAACCTGGGTAATCCCGCAAAAAAGCGGGACAACTGGAAAACCGCCGCTGTGGTAGTTCTCGGTACAGGGCCAGGCGCGCACCATCATCCGGCGCGGCTGGCCCGATACGGGACGGGGTGCGGGTGTGGATGATCTGGAGTCCTGGGGGGACGAGGCAGCCGGCGGGGGCGGCCACGCCGCCTGGCTCGATCACGCCGTCGGTCTCCTCGGCGCCGGCGAGCGCACAGGTGACCGGGACCTGGTCGACGACGCGATCTGGCGGCTGGAACGGCTGGTGCGGATGGCCGGGGACCACCCGAACGTGGCCGGCTACCGCTCGCACGCCGGCGCCGCCTGGCTGGCCCGCTACCGGCTGACCGGCTGCGCTGAGGACCTGGACCGGGCCATCGAGGTCCACCTGCGCGCGGTCGCGGTCCCGGATCCGGTGCCCGAGAACCAGGCCGGCCGGCTGGCCCGGTACGCGGGCGCGCTGCTCGCCCGGTACGAGGCGACGGGCGGCGCGGAGCACCTGGCCGCCGCGGTGGCGCTTGCCCGCAGCGCCGCGGACCTGGCCGGTTCCGCCTATCAGCACAAGGAAGAACTCCCGCCCGTGCTGCAGGACGAGGACTGGCTCACCTGGTCGCGGGACACGGCGGCGCTGTGCCTGGACACGTTCAGTGTCACCCTGACCAAGGTCTGCGGCCGGAAGGCGGACGCGGCAACCGCCGCCCAGGCCCTCCAGGCGGGCCGGGACGCGGTGCGGCTGACCCCGCGGGGCCACCCCAGCCGGTCACAGCGGCTGGCGGATCTGGCCGCGGCCCTGCGGGTGTCCTACGCGGTGACCGGCGATCTCGCCGCGCTCACCGAAGCCATCGCCATGCTCCGGCTCGCGGTGGCGCTGACGCCGGACGGGCACGCCCGGCTGCCGGGCCTGCTGAAGGACCTCGGCGCTGCGCTGCGCGACCAGCTGGAGGCCCAGGAGGGCCGCAGACGGCGTCCTGCAATCCGCTGGCGCCGTGCCGCGGCCGGCCCCCGGGCCGCCGTGTAGCCGCGGATCACCCGGCCTGCGGGCCCGCCGGGACGTCGCCGAGCTCGCCCACCTCGATGCCGCCGCTGCGGTCCAGGTGCGGGCAGCCCTTGGCGATGGCCAGCGCGGCGTCCAGGTCGGGCGCCGTGATCAGCGAGTACCCGCCCAGCCCGGTGCGGGCGGGGTCACAGTCGCCGAGCGAGGCCCGGCTGACCACCGGCTTGCCGAGGTCGGTCAGCTGGTCGCCCATGCTGGCGAACCAGGCCTGCCAGGCCGCGGCGCTCTCCGGGGTACGGGTGTAGCCGGTGGGGTTGCGGTAGCTGAGAACGAAGGTCGGCATCGTCTGCTCCTCAGGTCGGGCCGGCCGGCGCCGGCGGTGCTTTCGGTCAGTCAGACACCCGCCGGCCCGGGGAGTGGGCGCCGGCGGGCCGCCCATTTCCGGCGGCCGGCGGTGTCAGTACCGGCGGCGGGATGCCCGCGGCCGGAAGGCCCGAATGCGAAGGTGGGACAGTGGGCACGGATCTGATCGACCGCGCGCGGTCCGGGGACGAGGCCGCCTTCCAGGAACTGATCAGCCCTTACCAGCGCGAGCTGCAGGTGCACTGCTACCGGTTCCTCGGCTCGCTGGCGGATGCCGAGGACGCGCTGCAGGAGACGCTGGTCACCGCCTGGCGGAGCCTGCCGGGGTTCGAGGGCCGCGCGTCGGTGCGGACCTGGCTGTACCGGATCGCCACCAGCCGCTGCCTGAACCTGCGCCGGTCCGCCAGCCGGCGGGCGGCCGCGAGCCTCGCCATCCCCGGCGTGCAGCCGCCGGAACCGACCCGCCACGGCGAGGTCATCTGGCTGCAGCCCTGCCCCGACGTGCTGCTCGACGAGCTGCCCGACCGCGCGGCCGGCCCCGAAGCCCGGTACGAGGCCCGGGAGGCCGTGTCCCTGGCCTTCGTCACCGCGCTGCAGCTGCTGCCGCCCCGGCAGCGCGCGGCCCTGATCCTGCGGGACGTCCTCGACTTCCCGGCCAGCGAGACCGCGGCCATCCTCGGCACCACGGAGCAGTCGGTCACCAGCGCGCTCAAGCGCGCCCGGGCGACCCTGGCCCGGGAGCTGCCCTCCGCTGACACGCCCGCGCCGCCGCAGCCCGGCTCGCCCGCCGAACAGGAACTCCTGACCCGCATCGTCGCCGCCTTCGAGGCGGCCGATGTGGACGGCATCGTGTCCCTGCTGACCGGGGACGCCTGGCTGCGCATGCCGCCGGTGCCGCTGGAGTACCAGGGCCGGGAGCTGGTGCGCCGGTTCTTCGCCACGGTGGCGTTCCGGCCGGGCCGCAGCTACCGGCTGATCCCGGCCCGGGCCAACGGCCAGCCCGCGTTCGGCGTCTACGTACGTGATCCGCGGACCGGGGCGGCCCACGCCAACGGGCTCCAGGTCATCACCCTGGCCGGCGACCGGATCAGCGCCATTACCCGGTTCGACACCGCGGTCCTGCCCGCCTTCGGCCTGCCCCGCACCCTGCCCGGCTGACCCGCGGCCGGGCTGGGCCCGGCGCTGCCCGTGGGACCTTGGACCCTGCCGGTTCCGCCGCCGGGCGGGATGTGCTGGGAGATCAAGGCGGGGCAGGTCCCGCGCGGCGTGCCGGCGGGCGCCCCGGTAGCGAGGCGAACTGGGGGACCAATGAACCTGCCCGACTCACCGCCGTCCCTGTGGCTGGCGGAATACGGCGATTACCAGCCCGCGCCTGAGCTCACCGGCGACGTCACGGTGGATGTCGCGGTCATCGGGGGCGGTTACCTGGGCCTGTCCACAGCGATCGCGCTGCGGCGCCGCGATCCGGCACCGAGCGTCGCGGTGCTGGAGGCCCGCACGGCCGGGTACGGCGCCAGCGGCCGGAACGGCTCGTTCGCCATGACCGTGGTCGGCCTGGGTTTCGGCACCACCGCCCTGCTGCGCGGCAAGCGGTTCCTGCGGCGGGCGCACACCTACATGGAGCAGTGCGTCGACCGGCTCGACGCGTTCATCGACGAGGCGGGGCTCGACTGCGGCAAGATCCGGCCTGGTTTCCTGCGGGTCGCCACCACCCCGGCGTATGTGAAACGGCTGCAGAAGCAGGTCGCGCTGATGTCGTCGCTGGGCTTCCGCGGCATCGAGTGGCTGGATGCGGAGGCGACCCGGGCGATGGTCGACTCCGGCCGGTATCTGGGCGCGATGTGGGAGCCGCGGCTGCTGCTGATGGACCCGGCCCGGCTGGTCCGGGAGGAGAAGCGGCACGCGATCAGCCTGGGCGCCGGCGTGTACGAGAACACCCAGGTGCTGGCGGTGGCGAAGCTGCCCGGTGCGGCCGGCGGCTACCGCCTGCTCACGCCGCACGGCGCGGTCACGGCGGGCAGGCTGGTGTACGCCACCAACGCCTACTCGCACCTGCTCGGCGGCCTGGGCCGGCTGCAGACCCCCGCGTTCACGTACATGGTCGCCACCGAGCCGCTGACGGACGAGCAGCTCGCCCCGATCGGCTGGAGCGGGCAGCAGGGCGTGGAGGACGCCCGCAACCTCATCCACTACTACCGCCTCACCCCGGACCACCGGATCGTGATGGGCGGCGGCCCGGTCGGGCTCGGCCGGGCCGGGGAACTGGATCACGACCGGAGCGAGCAGGCCTGGGGTCACCTGGAGGAGCACATCCGCTGGCTGTGGCCGCACCTGGCCGGGGTGGCGGTCACCCACCGCTGGGGTGGCCCGTTCTCCGTGACGATGGACCTGACCCCGGCGCTCGGCTACCTCGGCGGCGACCGCACCGCGGTCTACGGGCTGGGCTGCATGGGGCACGGCGTCGCCATGAGCTACCTGAACGGCGAGGTCCTGGCCGACCTGCTCACCAATGACGGCAATGGCGAGATCACCGCGCAGTGCCCGTTCGTCAACCGGCGGGTGGCCAGCTGGCCGCGCGAGCCGGTGGCCACCGCGGCCAAGTTCGCGCTCCGCGGCTACCTGCAGGCCGAAGACACCTTCCACGAGCGCGGCGCCGCCCCGCAGCCAGCCGTGGCGCCCGGCGCGGTCCGGCGCGCGGAGCAGGCCAGGCCGGTCGCATCAGGGAAGGGCAGCTAAGGGCGCCAGGCGCGCGGCAGCGCACTGATCACAAGAAAAGGCCGGCTTCACGAGCCGGCCTTTTCTGCTGCTGCTCATAATACCACAGTTTCAAGGAAAGCAGCTGAAATTTGACGCATCTGCGCTGGCTGGGTAGCTTGTGCGCGTCATTCGGCCAGGTACGGACCCGTGCACGGCGCGGCGGCACGCGCATTGTTTATTTTCCTTTCCGGGCGGGGGGATGGCGAGAGCGTGAACGAAGAAACCGAACGGGAACAGGCCTATATCGACCAGCTCTACCAGCGCGTCGATGTGCTGCGCGAGCAGACCTCGGCCGAGCTCGCCGGGGTGCTGCGCCAGGAGCGCGACACGGCGCAGGCCCGGCTGGAACGGGAAGCCGCCGTCACCCGCCAGGCCGGCCACCTGGCCCAGCTCAACGCGGCCGAGAGCGGGCTGTGCTTCGGCCGCCTCGACCTGCTGACGGGGGAACGCCGGTACATCGGGCGGATCGGGCTGCGCGCGGAGTCGGGCGAAGGCGAGCCGCTGCTGCTCGACTGGCGCGCGCCCGCGGCGGGCGCCTTCTACCTTGCCACCGCCGGCGCCCCGCACGGCGTCCGGCGCCGCCGCCACATCATGACCCGCGGCCGCCGGGTGACCGGCCTGGACGACGAGGTGCTGGACCGCGACGGGCTCACCGCCGTCAGCGGCCTGTCCGGGGAGGCGGCGCTGCTGGCGGCGGTGGCGGCTCAGCGCACCGGCCGGATGCGCGACATCGTCGCCACCCTGCAGGCCGAGCAGGACACCATCGTCCGCTCGGACCACCGCGGCATCCTGGTGGTGCAGGGCGGCCCCGGCACCGGGAAGACCGCCGTCGCGCTGCACCGCGCGGCCTATCTCCTCTACACCCACCAGCACCTCGCCGCCCGCGGTGTGCTGGTGGTCGGCCCCAGCGCCACGTTCCTCAGCTACATCAGCCAGGTCCTGCCCGGCCTCGGGGAGACCAGCGTGCTGCTGGCGACGGTGGGGGAGCTGTTCCCCGGGGTCACGGCCGGCCGCGCCGAGGGGCGGGCCGCCGGGGAGATCAAGGGCCGGGCCGCCATGGCCGGCGTGCTCGCGGCGGCGGTCCGCGACCGGCAGGCCGCCACCGGCGCCACCGGCGTCGAGTTCGCCGGCGAGCCGCTCGAGCTCGGCGCCCGGGCCATCCGCGGCGCCGCCCAGCGCGCCCGGGACACCGGGCTGCCGCACAACCAGGCCCGGCCGGTGTTCCAGCGGCTGATCGTGGCGGCGCTCGCCGAGCGGTACGCGGCCCGCACCCGCGAGCTCGAAGAGCGGCTGGAGGCGGAGGTCGCGGACATACTCGCGGGCGCCAGCGCCGCCATCGAGGCGGACCTCGCAGCCCTGCCGCCGGCTCAGGAGGAAGACGGGGACGACGGGCAGCGGGTGCTCGCGGACCTGCGGCGGCAGCTGCGGGAGGACGCCAGCGTGCGGGCGTGGCTGGAGGAGCTGTGGCCCGCGCTGACCCCGCAGCGGCTGCTGGAGGGCCTCTTCGCCGACCCGGACCGGCTCGCCTCGGCCGCCCCGTCGCTCACCGCCGCCGAGCGGGCCGCGCTGCTGCGCGAGCCCGGGGGCTGGAGCACCGCAGACGTGCCGCTGCTGGACGAGGCGGCCGAACTGCTGGGCCGGGACGAGCGGGCCGCCGTGGCGCGCGCCGCACGCGAGCGCGAGCAGCGGATCGCCTATGCCCGGGGCGTGCTGGAGATCGCCGGGGGCTCCCCGGCCGCCGACATGGACGACGGCGAGGTGCTGCGGGCCACCGACCTGCTGGGTGCCGAGACGCTCGCGGAACGCCATGGCGAACCGGGCCTGCGCACGGTGGCCGAGCGGGCCGCCGCCGACCGGACCTGGACGTTCGGCCACGTGATCGTGGACGAGGCACAGGAGCTGTCCGCGATGGCCTGGCGGCTGCTGATCCGCCGCTGCCCCACCAGGTCGATGACCATCGTCGGGGACGTCGCGCAGACCGGCGGCCCGGCCGGCGTCACGTCGTGGCGGCAGGCCCTGGAACCGCTGGCGGGCGACCGGTGGCAGCTGACCCGGCTGACCGTCAACTACCGCACCCCGGCCGAGATCATGACGGCCACCGCCGGGCTCCTCGCGGCGATCGACCCCGATCAGGAGCCGCCGCGGGCGGTCCGCCAGACGGGCGTGCCGCCCTGGCGGATGGCCACCGCCGCCGGCGCGCTCCCGGCAGCGCTGGCCCGGGCCGCGGCCGCGGAGGCGGCCGCGACCGGGGACGGCCGGCTCGCCGTCGTCGTGCCGGAGGGCCGGGCCGGTGAGCTGGGCCCGGCAGTCGCCCGCGCGGTGCCCGGCACGTCGTTCGGCGCCAGCCCCGACCTGACCGCCCCTGTCGTGCTGCTGGGCGCCGGGCAGGCCAAGGGCCTGGAGTTCGACTCGGTACTGATCGCCGACCCGGCCGGGATCCTCCGCGGGTCCCCCCGCGGCCGCAGCGACCTCTACGTGGCGATGACCCGCAGCACCCAGCGGCTGGGCGTGCTGCACCAGGGACCGCCGCCAGCGGAACTGGCGGACCTGCCGGAGCGGGCCGGCTGACCCGGCTGGCCGGCCGCGCGGACGTCAGGGACTGCCCACGGCGCCCGGCCGCGCCTGCGCCGCCGCCATGCCCTGCGCGAACCCCGCGTCCGCGACCCGGTCGCGGCGGCTGGCGTCCATCAGGTCGGCGCCCATCGCGGCGGCCGCGGCCGCGTCCGGGCCGATGATCGTGACCCGGGCACCTCGCCTGCGGGCGCCCGCCGCCTCCACGGCGGTGGCCACCTGCCAGCTGCGGCCCACCAGCCGGGCGATGCCGGTGCGCGCCGTGAGCGCGGCCGTGGGGACCAGGCACAGCACGCGGGTGCCCGGCCGGACCGGGGCGATGTCCAGGTTGGTGGGGCTCCACACCCCGCCGTCCACGTAGTCCCTGCCGCCGATCCGCACCGGCTGGAAAAGCCCGGGGACCGCGCAGGAGGCGGCCACCGCGTCGGCCACCCCGGCGTCCGGCGCGCCCGGCGCCCCGAACACCACCCGGTGCCCGGTGCGGGCGTCCACCGCCGCCACCCGCAGCCGGCCGTCGAACCCCGAGCCGAACGCGCCGATGCGCGCCCGCAGGTCATCGAGGGGGACGCGGCCCTGCGGCAGCCGGGCCAGCAGGGCGGCGCGGGCTGCCGCCCGGCCCGGCCGCGCCGCCCGCAGCGCGGCGCCCACCAGCGGCAGCGAACCGTCCATCCAGACCCGGGCCAGCCGCCCGGCCGCGGTGCGGGCGGGGCCCGCCGCGGCTGGCGGTGCCTGCTGGGCCAGGCCGGCCGGGTCGCCGGGCCGGCGCGGCGGCCTGCCCGCCGCCAGCCTGGCGGCGACGATCGAGCCCGCGGACGTGCCGACGAAGTGCCGCGCCTGCCGGAAGTCGGCGCCGGACCGCTCCCCGGCACCGGCCAGGAAGCCGGACAGCCACGCTTCCCCGAGCGTGCCGCCGACCCCCAGCACGAGCACGTCGGGAGGCTCCACGCCTGACGAGTGTAGGCGCCGCACCGGCGGTTGCCCGGGCCCGGCGCCAGTGGCCAACGGCCCCGCCCGGTCAGGACGAACGCCCGTGCCGGGGCTGACCAGGGGTGCCGGAGCCTGAAACCGGCAGCCCTGCTGTCCGGCGTGGGGCGACGGGGCCCTGATCCCCAGCGTTCGTGAAGCATGCGTGCGCGAGAGGACGGAGCAGGCCCATGAACTTCAATCTCGCGGTCATCCTGCACGAGACCGCAGCCAGGTCGCCCGGCAAGCCGGCAGCGCTCTACCCGGGCGGCGCCCTGACCTACGGCGAGCTCGACGCGGCGTCCGGCCAGCTGGCAGCCGGGCTGGCGGCCGCCGGGATCGGCCCGGGCGACCCGGTGGCGCTGCAGCTGCCCAACATCCCGCAGTTCCTGGTGGCCTACTTCGGCATCCTGAAGGCGGGCGGCGTGGTGGTGCCGCTGAATGTCATGTTCAAGGCGCCGGAGGTGGCGTTCCACCTCAGCGACAGCGCGGCGAAGATCCTCATCACCTGGGCCGGGATCCTGGACCAGGCGGCTGCCGGCGCCGCAAGCGCCGGGCTCAGCGCCGTCTACGCCGTGGGGCTGGAGGGTGACTCCGGCGGCGCCAGCCCGTTCGGGAAACTGCTGGCGCCCGCGGACGGCGCCCAGCTGGCCGCCCGGGAGCTGACCGACACCGCGGTCATCATGTACACGTCGGGGACGACCGGCCGCCCCAAGGGCGCGCAGCTCACCCACCTGCAGCTGTACATGAACGCCGACATCCCCGGGCGGCTGTTCGACATCCAGCCCGACGACGTGGTGATCACGGTGCTGCCGCTGTTCCACGTGTTCGGCCTGTCCAGCATCCTGAACGTCTGCGTGCGGTTCGGCTGCACCATGTCGCTCATCCCGCGCTTCGACCCGGCCACGGTGCTGGCCGCGATCGAGCGCGACCGGGCCACCATCTTCGAGGGCGTGCCCGCCATGTTCGGCGCCCTGCTGGCACACCCGGACCTGGACCGCTACGACCTGTCCTCGCTGCGGGTCGCCATCTCCGGCGGCGCCTCGATACCCGCGCCGGTCCTGGACGCGTTCGAGCAGCGGTTCGGCGTCCTGATCCTGGAGGGCTACGGGCTGACCGAGACCGCGTCCACCACCACGTTCAACCGGAGCGCGGACGACCGCCGCGTCTACAGCGTCGGCAAGCCCATCTGGGGCACCCAGACCGAGGTGTGGGACGACAAGGGGCACCCGCTGCCGGCCGGCCGGGACCACGTGGGCGAGGTGGTCACCCGCGGGCTGCACGTGATGAAGGGCTACCTGCACCACGCGGAGGCCACCGCGGACGCGTTCACCGGCAGCTGGTTCCACACCGGCGACCTCGGTTACTTCGACGAGGACGGCTTCCTGTTCATCGTGGGCCGCATCAAGGAGCTCATCATCCGCGGCGGGTACAACGTGTACCCGGCCGAGATCGAGGACGTGCTGCACGCGCACCCGGCGATCGCCGAGGCCGCCGTGGTCGGCATCCCCGACGAGCGGCTCGGCGAGGAGGTCATGGCCGTCGTCAGGGTGCGGCCGGGCTCCGCGGTGACGGCATCGGACGTGATCGCCTTCTGCAAGGAGCGGCTCGCCGCCTACAAGTACCCGCGGGTGGTCCAGTTCCGCGACGAGCTGCCGCGCAACGCGCTCGGAAAGGTCCTCAAGGACCGGCTGGTGCCCACGGCCGCCCGCTGACGCGGCGCCTGGCCGGCCGCGGTGGCAGCGGACCCGGGCGCGCTGCCCCATAGTGGACCTGTGATCGGCGTGGGCCTGGTGGTGCTGGTGCTCGCTGCCCTGGTCGTCGCCGACCGGGTCGCGGTGCTGCGGGTGCAGGACAGGATCGCCACCCGGCTGGCCGAACGCGGCTTCGCCGGGAAACCGCGGGTGAGCATCACGGGCTTCCCGTTCCTCACCCAGGCGGCGGCCAGGAGCCTGCGCAAGGTCGTCATCAGCGGGCCGGGCCGCAAGGCGGGCCCGGTGGAGGTCAAGAGCATCGACGTCACCCTGTACGGGGCCTGGGTGAGCCCCGGGTACACGGGCAGCACCGCCGACCGCTACTGCGGCACCGCCCTGCTCGGCTTCGCGGGCATCGCCCGGGTGGCCGGCACGCCCGGCCTGACGGTCACCGGCGACGGCCCCGGGCAGCTGAAGATCACCGCCAGCCTGGGGCCGGTCTCCCGGACCGCCACCGCCCGGGTGACCAGGACCGGCGCGGGCGCCATCCGCATCACCCTGATCTCCGCGGGCGGGCTCCCGCTCGCGATGCTCGGGTCGCTGCGGGACATGACCCTGCCGCTGCCCGGCCTGCCCAAGGGGACGGTGATCCGGGGGGTCACCGTCACCGGCGAGGGGGTCCTGCTGCACCTGTCCGGCGAGCACATGACGTTCGGCTGACGCGGCGGGGCCGGCCAAAGGGGCTGAAAGGCCCCCGGACCGGGGACGATGGGCCGGCGTGGCGGCCACCCCCGGCGGCTTAATCCGGATAGTGAGGAACCAGCGGCCCGCGGACGCCGCGCCCGGCAGCGACACGTTGCCCGCTGGGAGAGGGGGCATCGTGGACCGGCTGAACCCGCTCGACGCCGTGTTCGTCGATGCGGAGGACCAGGACCAGCACACCTCCATGGCGATCGCGTCGATCGCCGTGTTCGAGGGCCCGGCCCCGTCCGTCGAGGAGCTCATCGCCTCGCTCGAGGGGCGGCTGCCGCTGGTGCCGCGCTACCGCCAGAAACTGCGCACCGTCCCGTTCCGCCTCGGCCGCCCGGTCTGGGTGGACGACCCGGACTTCGACATCCGCTACCACGTCCGGCGCACCGCGCTGCCCGCGCCCGGGGAGGACCTGCAGCTCGCCGACCTGATGGCGCGGGTGATGTCGCAGCGGCTGGACCGGGAGCACCCGCTGTGGGAGTACTGGGTGGCCGAAGGGCTGGCCGGCGGCCGCTGGGCGCTGATCTCCAAGGTGCACCACTGCATGGTGGACGGCGTGTCCGGCACCGACCTGTACCGGGTGATCTTCGACTTCTCCCCGGAGCCCTCACCGCCCGTTCCCGATGATCGGGAGGCGCCCGGGGGCGAGCCCTCCGGTCTGCGGCTGGCCGCCCAGGCCGTGCTGGACACGGTGGCGCTGCCCGCCCGGGAAGCCTCCGCGCTGAGGGGTGCGCTGGCGGATCCGCGGGCGGCCGCCCGCCAGCTGGCCGCCGTGGGGCGGGCCGCCGCCAGGATGGCGCCCGCCGCGCTGCCGACCCCGGCCTCCTCGCTGAGCGGGCCTATCGGCAGGCAGCGCCGCTGGACCTGGGCCCGCGGCTCGCTCGCGGACGTCAAGACCGTCAAGCGCGCGCTCGGCGGCACCGTCAACGACGTCGTCCTGGCCGCGATCAGCGGCGGCCTGCGGGCGCTCCTGCTGTCCCGCGGCGAGGAGCCCGGGTCGCACATGGTCCGCTCGCTGGTGCCGGTGTCGCTGCGGGCACCGGGCGAGGAGAGCATCTACGAGAACCGGGTGTCGGCGGTGCTGGCCGACCTGCCCGTGCACCTGGCCGACCCGGTGGAGCGGCTCGCCGCCGTCCGGGCCGAGCTGCTCGCGCTGAAGGAGAGCCGGGAACTGCTGGTCGGCGAGGCGCTGGTGGCGCTGGGCCGCTACACGCCGTTCCCGGTCGCGTCCCGGTCGGTCAGGTTCGTGTTCGGGCTGCCGCAGCGGGAGATCATCACCGTCACCACCAACGTGCCCGGCCCCCAGCAGCCGCTGTACGCGCTGGGCCGCCGGCTGGTCGAGATCATCCCGTACGTGCCCATCGCGACGACGCTGCGCACCGGCGTCTCGATCTTCACCTACTGCGGCCAGGTCACCTTCGGCATCACCGGCGACTTCGCCGCCAACCCGGACCTGGATGTGCTGGCCCGCGGCATCGAGGAGAGCCTGGCCGAACTGCTGGCGGCGGCCAGGGCCACCCGCCCGCGCCGCGCCGCCCGCGCTCCCCGCAAGGCTCCCGGGCGGGCTGGCGAGCGTGCCCCGTCAGCGCCCGGGCGGGATGGGTCATAGCCGCGCGTGGACAAGCGGCTTGACCGCCCCGGCTTCACCGATGCGGTTTGCCAGCGCCCAGCCGCTCAGCTCTCGCGTGGTCCGGTCCGGGTGCCTGCTCAGCTCCCTGAGCAAGACTTCCGCCAGGTCTTCGCTGCCGTTGATCCTGGGCAGCACCATGAAGGTGAGCAGGTAAGCACAGGCCCGGCTCACGGAGAACAGCGGCTCGCGGGTCGTCAGCTGCCCAGCGGCTATTCCGGTCAGCACGTCCTGGATGCCATCCCGGGTCCGCCGCACATCCTCTTCCGGGACCCCTGCGGCGCCGAAGCAGTCGCCTACCGCGAAAAGCGCGCTGTGCATCTCGGCGATCTGAGTCCTGGTAGGGGCGGAGAGAAGATTCGAATAAGCGGACTGGCAGGCCGCCACGAGCGACTTCTGCACCCCGCGGTCCCTGTGCTGCAGGAATCCCAGAGCGAAGAGCGCACGGATTCGCAGCCACGATTCCTCCGGCTCCAGCTCAAGAAATCGCTCAAGTGCCCTGGCGACCGGGGCCGTCCACCCGCCCGCGACGAGGGCCTCGATAGCCTGCCGCCGGTAAATTGCGGCGCTCTGCAGCACGGAATGCCGGAGCAGGGTCCTGGTGCCAGGCAGCACCCTGGGCTCTGTCAGGTGCCTCTCGATGTAGCCGGCGGCCTCATTGACATGCCCCATCCATGGCTCGTCAGTCTCCGGCCAGTCATTGCAGACACCGACGTCATTCGCCATGACATGCTTCAGTGTTGCCGCAACCCAGCGCATTCCCGAGTAGACGTCCGGGCTCTGCGGTTGCGTTTCGAACTCTTTGATCAGCGTGTCGATGGCGGCGGTGGCCTCGTTCAGGTCCCTGTGCTGATCTTCTTTCGCGCGCTGCCACAAGCCCATCGCGGCAGTGCCGCGCTCCTGGATCGTAGCCATTGGGTTGCTGGCGCGGGCAAGCAGCGCCGCACCGACCCAGTCATCCTTCGGCGGTGACCAGCCGGATGGCACCCTGATGGCGAGCTCGAGATCGAGCGAACGGCCCGGGTAAAGGCTTACATCGCGAAGCCGGTCGGCATCTTTGAGAAGGGACCTCACCCAGGTCCGCAAGGCCTGCGTATGCCCGGTCCGTCTTCTCAGCATGACGAGAGTGGTGATGACCCGCCACACCCTGAAGCCCAGCGGCTGGGTCAGCGCCTCCTCCAGGGCATCCCTGATGGGCTCGAATGCGTAAGCACCCAGGGTGCCCAGCATGATGAGAGCTTCCACGCTGCGCGGTGTGGGCGGCGCATATCCCAGGATGATCAGTTGTTCCACCACGTGCGCGATCTCCGCGGAATACCGCCCGCGAACCGCCCGGACCGCTCGTGACCTGGGGTCAATCTTGTCGATTTCCTCGGCGGCCAGGAACGCCGACAAAAGTGCTGACGCCTGGGTCAGGACACCGACCTCGTCGTCCGCGTGGCCTCGCAGTATCTCCTGCGTCCAGCTTGCCGGGACACGGTCGCCGAGGCTTTCCCGGTCTGTCAGCCCGCGCAGGCAGATTGCCAGCGAACTGAGGCCACCGATGTGGGAGTTCCGGTCCGGGGCGAGCGCGACGATCACTTCGTCCAGCTTTTGCAGTCTCGCATCGCCGAAAGTGCCACTCGCCAGCAGGTGCGAAAGGTTCGCGCCAGCCGTGCTGGTATCGGCCCTGTTCGCCATCCCAATGGCCTTGGCGATCATGGTTTGCGAAGCCGCATCACGCACGAGGTCGATCTGGGCACGCGCCGCGTAGCGGATCAGCTCGTCGGGCTTGCTGATGTCGCCGATGTCATAGCCGGCGCTGGGCACTGTAAGACAGTAGCAAATCCGCTGTAAGCCAGCCAGGTACCGCTGTAGCCAGGCGGCAGCCTGGCAGCGCAGCGACAGCGGCCGGCGCGGTACGGAAAACGAAAGGTTCTCCGCTGTCTTGCACGGAGTCCTGCGATGACCGCGCATGCCCGGCTCATCTCGCCAATAGGGCGGTCCTTTAGCAACCGATCGAGCAGAGCCGCGTCGCTGCGCCACTCATGGCGATCACTGTCGTGCGGCCGCCGCTCGCATCCGTTTTACAGTGCCAGGGCTCCTGCCTGCATTAATGGGATTGAATCCCGGTTCCGGCCAGCGTTTGTGCACCTCGTGCGCTGTGTATGTTCGACCTGCGGCCGCTGAGCAGATGGAGGAATAACGATGACTGAGAGAGCTGGAGTAGACAGAGGGCAAGCCAAACCCGGCCACGTCCCTCCCGGCACGCCGCCGGCGGGAGCGGAAACGGCGACACCGGCTGCGTACCTTGTCATTGTGCTCATGCCCGTGCCGGCTCAGCGGCCTTCCAGACGGCACGCGAAATGGGTTCTGCGGCGTCTTCGATCGCCCCGCGGGCTCCGCCGGTGAGGGGCGCCGGGAAACTGTTGTGCAAGCTGAAGTGTTCAGTGGCGAATTGGCCGCTGCCGCCACGGGTCACCGCACCAGGTCACTGGGCGGCGGCCGCTGGGGCGTGCGGTGCCCGGCCGGCCAGCAGCACCAGGGCGGCCGAGACCACGAAGGACGCCGCCATCACCACGAACGCGGTGGTGAAGCCAAAGGTGTCGATCACCCAGCCGAGGATCGCCAGCCAGATCGCGCCGACCCCGTAGGCGATGGCGAAGAACGCCCCGAAGGCGGCCCGCCCGTACGCCTCGCCGATGGAGTCCGCGAACACCGCCTGCAGCAGCGGCGACTCGGCGTAGGCGAGCACGCCGACCGCCACCCCGGTGAGCAGCAGGGCGGCCAGGCCCCGGCCGGCGAAGGCGAACCCGGCGAGCGCCACCGCCCCGCCCAGATAGGCGCCGACCAGCAGGCGGCTGCGCCCCATCCGGTCGGCGAGGTAGCCGGCCAGCACCGGGCCGGCGACGCTGGCCGCCATCACGGTGGTGAACACCACGCCGACCTCGATCTGGCCGAGGTGCAGGTCGCTCTTGAGGTAGGCCGGCAGGTAGGTGGTGATCGTGCCCAGTCCCCGGCCCCCCGCGGCGACCGTGGACGCGGCCAGCACCAGGGCCACCCGGCGGCGCAGCAGCACCCGCCACAGGGCGCGGCCGGCCGGTGCCCGGTCAGTGCCGGGTGCGGCGGGCCCGGGGTGCCGGTCCCGGGGCAGCACCGCCCAGACGAAAAGGCCCCCGGCCGCGGTCAGCATGGCGAGGGCGGCCAGCGCCCACCGCCAGCCGGAGGCGGCGATGATCGCCGCCGTGAACAGCGGCACCACGACGGTGCCCAGGCTGCCGCCGGCCGTGTGCCAGCTCAGCGCGGCGCCGCGGCGCTGCGGGAAGCGGTCCGACAGGTAGGCGCTGCCGACCGGGTGCTGCGGCCAGGACACCGCCGACCCGAAGCACCGGGCCAGGCCGAACACGGCGAACCCGGGCGCCACCGCCCCCAGCGCGGTGGCGGCCGCCAGGGTGATGTTCTGCGCGGTGAGCACCGCGCGGGCCGACACCCGCCGGAGCAGCCCCGCCGCGCCCTGCAGCAGGCCGCCCAGCAGCCCCGCGGCGGTCAGCACGGCCCCCAGTACCCCGTAGGACACGTGGAAGGCGGCGACCACGAGCGGGTAGGTGACGGCGAGCCCGCCCACGTAGAAGTGCTGCACGGCGTGCGAGGTCACCATGGCCGTCAGCGCCCGGCGGTCGCGCCAGCGCTGCCTGCGGTCCGTGGCCAGGGCTTCGGCGGGCGCGGCAGCGGGCTCGGTTGTCACCCCATGCACGCTAGGAGATGCCGCATGTCCGGTTATCGGCGGGGCTGGGCCAGTTCCAGTCCCTGCCGCAGCGTGTCGCGCAGCGCCTCGATCGCGGTGAAGCGCGGGGCCCAGCCCAGCTCCCGCCTGACCCGCGTGGTGTCCATGATCGCCGGGTGGGCGGCGACCTCCGCCCATTCCACCGCGGGCGGCAGCAGCGGCAGCGCGGCGATCGCCCTGGCGGCGGCCTGCATGGGGCCGGCCGGCAGGGGCAGCGGGTGCAGACCGAACTCGCGGGCGACGTCCGCGGCGGTGACGATCCCGTCGGCCGCGATGTTGTAGGCGCCGGGCGGCCCGGCGGCCACGACGCAGCGCAGCAGGGCCTGGCCCACGTCGTCCTCATGGACCAGCTGCAGCTGCAGCGGAACGACCGGGACCGGCAACGGCAGCCGGAGCCGGCCAGCCCGCCCGGTCAGCTGGCGGGTCAGCGGCGCCAGGAACCCCGGCACCCGGGCCTTCGCGCCCACCAGGTGCGGGCCCAGCACGAGCGCTGGCCGCAGCAGGTACAGGGCGGGCCGGCCGGGTTGCCCGGCCTCGGCCCGCAGCAGGTCCTCCAGCTCGGCCTTCTGCTGGGCGTAGAACAGGGAGACGGCGGGCCGCACGGGCCACTGCTCGGTCATCCCAGCCGGGTTGTCCGGATGGAAGCCGTACGCCGCGATCGAGGAGGAGTAGACGAACCGGCGTGCCCCAGCCGCGGTGGCGGCCGCGAACGCGTTCATGGTGCCGCCGACGTTGACCGACCTGATCGCCGCCCGGGACTCGGTGCCGGTGAGCAGGAAGGCCAGATGCACCACCACGTCGGCGTGCTGGAACGCGCCGAGCAGGGCTTCGGCGTCGCGGACGTCGCCCCGGCGGTACTCCATCTTCGTCCAGCCGCGCGCGGCGGGGTCGAACGGGCGGCGGGCGACGCCGACGATGCGTGTGACCCGGCGGTCGGCCTGCAGCAGGGGGATGAGGCTGAGGCCGAGCGTGCCGGTCGGGCCGGTCACCGCGACGGTCAGGTCCCGTTCTGGATGTGCTGGCATTTGGTCACGACCGTTCGCTGGCCGGGTGGGCGTCCGGGCGGGCCTGGGCGGCGTCGATGGCGACCCGCGCCTCCGGGCCCTGCTGGTGGAGCAGCACGTAGCCGCGCTGCTTGAGCAGGGCGAGCATCCGGGCGTTGGTGAGCAGGATGTCCGCCTGCAGGTTCGGCACGCCGCGGGCCGCCGCGGCTGCCACCAGGGCATCCAGCAGGTAAGGGCCGAGCCAGCCGCGCCAGCCGGCGGCGATGGTGAGGGCGAACTCGCCGTTGCCGTCGGGCAGGCGGACGTACCCGGCCTCAGCGACCAGCCTGTCCTGGAGCCCGGACACGACCGCGACCAGGCGGTAGCCGCCGTCCTGTTCGGCCCGGGCCATCTGCTCGAGGAACCTGCGGCCCGGGTGGGAGATGCTGAAGAAGCGGTAGTACCGGTCCTCGTCGCAGAGTCCTTCGAACAGCGCGTCCAGGCCTTCCACGTCGGCCTGGGTGACGGTGCGCACGGTGAGCGTCCGCCCGCCGGAGAGACGGACGATGCCGAGGACGCCGTCCGTGCTGTCCGCGCCGCGGTCAGCCAGTGTGAGCGTCATCAGGGTCCGCCTGGTCCCAGTAGTCCTACGCTCATCGTCGGCGGGCGCACCCGGCCGCGGAAAGGGCCGGCCGGCGGTGACGGGCGGGGCGAACGGCCCGGGCCGGCGTCAGGGGTGCGGTCATAGCCTCGGCTTGAGGCCGTCACCAGGCCGGCCCGAACCAGGCCGACCCTGCGCGGGCTGGCATGACCGGGGACGACGATGACCGAGGACGAAGCGACCGCCCTGCTGGCGGGGGTGCTGCGCGAGATCGCCCCGGAGGCGGATCTCGGCGCCGCCGACCCCGGGCTGCCGCTGCAGGAGGTGGCCGACATCGACTCGATGGACTTCGTGCGGCTGGTGACGCTCATCCACGAGCGCACCGGCATCGACATCCCCGCCCGCGACTACCCGAAGCTGGCCACGCTGCAGCTGTTCGTCTCCTACCTGATGGCGGCGCCCGCCAGCGGCTGACACCGGGCTCTGCGCCACCCGCGCAGCTACGGCGGGGTGAGCCGCTCCCCGGCCCGGACCGGCACGTCGATGGTGTTGCCGGGCGGGGCGAGCGGGCACACCCAGCGGTCGTCGTACCGGCAGGAGGGGTGGTAGAGGAAGTTCAGGTCCACGACGAGGCTCTCCCCGGCCGAGCCGAGGTCCGCGCCCTTGGCGGTGTCGAGGAGGTAGCGGCCGCCGCCGTAGCTGGCGGTGCCGGCCGTCGCATCCCGGACCGGCAGGAACAGGCCGCCGCCGTACTGGCCGAGCCACCACAGCGCCAGCCGCCGCCCGACCGGCGCCGGCAGCGTGACCCAGCCAGCCTGCTCCAGCCGGGTCACGCCGTCCGGGCCGGTGTCCACCCCGAGCCGCTGCGGCTGCGAGACAGCCGGCTCCACCGGCACGGTCCAGCGCAGCGCGGGATCGTACGGCCAGTAGGGAACGCCGCTGGCCCGCAGCGGATCGGCGGCTGTCAGCGGGCTCTGCGGGTGTGAGCGCATCAGCCGGTCGCGGCCAGCCCGCCACAGCGCGTGCGCGGCCGCGGGGTCCGCCTCGTCCCGGACCCGCGCGTACAGGGCCGCGGTCTCGCGCCGCCAGCCGGCCAGCTGCAGAGCGGTCACCGGATCCATGATCAGAGAGCTTGCCATCGCGGGCCCGTCGCCGAGGACGGCACCGTGCACCTCTAGGCGGCCGCTGGCGTGAGGATCTCCATCAGGTGGCCGTTGGGGTCCAGGAAGTAGGTGCCCCGGCGGCCGTTGCTGCGGTAGATCTGGCCGGCCTGCTGGCAGCGGGGGTCGGCGTAGTGGGTGATGCCCCGCTCCTGGATGCGCGCGAACGCGGCGTCGAACTCCTCGTCGCTGACCTGGAACGCGTAGTGGTGCGCGCTGACCTGGTCCGCCTGGTCGTAGTCCAGGGTGACCTGGTTGGCCAGCGTGACCGGCGTGAAGTGCGCCACCCGGGGGCTGACCTGCAGGCCGAGGATGCCGGCCAGGAACTGCGCCGACGCCTCGGGGTCGCGGGCGGGGACGATCGTGTGGTTCAGCTCGATGCTCATGGTGACTCCTCTGCTGGGGGCTGGTCACGGGTGCCGGTTGCTGGCAGATCAGGGGCGCCGGGGTCCTGGTCGGACAGGCGGCGCAGGTCGCCCACGGTGAACGCGGGCCCGCTCAGCCGCGCGGGCTGCTGGGCGGCCGCGCGCAGCCCGTCGATCAGCAGGTCCAGGTGGCGGTGGCTGAGGTCCCTGTCGACCCCGGCGGGGAAGCCGGCCAGCGGGCGGGACATGCGGACGATCAGCATGCCGACGTCACCGGAGGTGACGTCCGGGCGCAGCGCGCCCGCCTGGTGGGCCGCGTCGACCAGCGCCTGGATCGCGGCCGGGCCTTCTGCCCGCACCCGCCTGACCTCCGGGTCGTCAAAGGGGATCGCATCGAGCAGCGCCGGGATGACCGCGGCGGTGCGGACGTCGACCACCCGGTGCATGTACCGGGCGAGCGCGCGGAACGGGTCGGGCTCCTCCGCCGCGGCCAGCCGGGCCTCCTCGGTGGTCCGCTCGATGGCGTCGCGGGCGACCTCGCGGATCAGCGCCTGGCGGTCCGGGAACCGCCGGTAGAGGGTGGCGATCCCGGTCCCGGCCCGGCGGGCGATCTCATCGAGCGGTGCGCCCGGGCCGCGCTCGATGAACACATCCCTGGCCGCCTCCAGCAGCCGCTGCCGGTTGCCCTGGGCGTCGGCCCGCAGCCGCCGCGGTTTCGCCGTGTCCGGCATCCGCATCGGTCCATCCCTTCCGGACGCCGGCCCGTGCCGGGTCCCGTCCGCCAGCCCACACCCGCATATTACCGGAGGAGATTTATCCAGAACGAAGATAACTGATAGACAAACCCTCCGCTACGGTGCTACCGTCCGGCAGTATACGGAGAAAAACCCTCCAGATATGTGGCGGGTCAGCGGAACGCCTGGGTCCACCCCGGGCTGTTCGTTCCCGGTTACCCGCCCGTCTCCCCGAGGAGGACCTGGCCATGACGGACGGTGAGATCGCACAGCGCGGCAGCGCGGCGCCCGGCCCGGGCGGGCGGCAGCCCGGCGCGGCGCCCGGGAACGGGGCGGGCCCGGGGCCCGGCCA
Organism: Gemmatimonadota bacterium; assembly: GCA_050257395.1. Lineage (GTDB taxonomy): Bacteria > Actinomycetota > Actinomycetes > Streptosporangiales > Streptosporangiaceae > JAIRTY01. The sequence goes on from JBLMWU010000057.1 coordinate 75,397, forward strand.
GCAGGTGCTGACCAGGGAGATCCTCACCCTGGCGGCCGTGGTGGTGCTGGGGTCGATCATGACGGTGCTGGACGCGACCATCGTCAACGTGGCGCTGCCCACGCTCGGCCGCGACTTCCGCGCCCCGGTGGCGACCATCCAGTGGGTGCCCAGCATCTACCTGCTGGCGTTCGCCGCCGTGATCCCGGCCTCCGCGTGGGCGGCGGAACGGTTCGGCGCCCGCCGGGTGTGGCTCGTCTCGCTGACCGTGTTCCTGGCCGGCTCGCTGGCCTGCGGGCTGGCCTCCTCGATCGGGGAGCTGATCGGGTTCCGGGTGCTGCAGGGCCTGGGCGGCGGGATGATCCTGCCGGTCGGGCAGGCGATCCTGGCCCGGGCGGCCGGCCCGCAGCGGATGGGCCGGGTGATGAGCATCGTCGGCGTGCCGCTGCTGCTCGGCCCCGTCGTCGGCCCGGTCATCGGCGGCGCCATCGCGGGCAGCACCAGCTGGCGGTGGATCTTCTTCGTCAACCTGCCGGTCGGGGCGGCCGCCCTCGCGCTGGCGGCGTGGCTGCTGCCCGCCACCCCGGGCCGGCCCGGCGCCAGGCTGGACCTGCCCGGGCTGGCGCTGCTGTCCACCGGGATCGGCCTGTCCCTGTACGGGCTTGACCGGATCGGCACCGCCGGGACCGGCGGCACCTGGCCGGTGGCCGCGGTCGCGGCCGGGCTGGCGCTGGTCGCCGCGTTCACGGTGTACGCGCTGCGGGCGCCGCGGCCGCTGCTGGACCTGCGGCTGCTGCGCCGCCGCGGCTTCGCCGCCGCCGCCGCCCTCAACCTGGCGCTGGGCACCGCGCTGTTCGGGGCCGCGCTGCTGCTGCCGCTGTACTACGAGATCGTCCGCGGCCGGACCCCGCTGCAGACCGGGCTGCTGCTGATCCCGCAAGGGCTCGGCGCGGCGCTGGCCATGACGTTCGCCGGCAGCATCACCGACCGGGCCGGCGCCCGGCCGGTGGTCATCGGCGGCATCCTGGCCGCGGTCGCCGGGACCGCCGCCTACACCCAGCTCACCGCGGACAGCGGCTACTGGTACCTGGCGGGGGCGCTGCTGCTGATCGGCGCGGGGCTCGGTGCCACCATCACTCCCTCGATGGCGGCCGCGTTCGCCGCGATCGACCGGCCCGCGATCCCGGCCGCCACCGCCGCGATCAGCACCATCCAGCGGATCGCCGGGTCGCTGGGCACCGTGCTGCTCGCGGTCACCCTGCAGCACGCGATCACCGCCCGGCTGCCCGGCTACCGCGGCGGCATCAGCCAGGCCGCCGCGCTGGCCGCGGCGCACCCGGGCACGGCGCTGCCCGCCCTGGCCAGCGCGTTCGGCGCCACCTTCTGGGTCGCGCTGGCCCTGGCCGCCGCCGCGCTCGTGCCCGCCCTCCTGCTCCCGGGCCGCGCAGCCGCCGGGCCGCCGGGCCAGCCGTCGGGTGAGCCCGCCAGCGCTACGGCCCGGCCAGCTGGCGGCGCCCCATGACCAGACATCTGCCCACGCCATCTGGCCACCAGCGAAGAGGAGTTCCAGCCATGCAGACCATCGACACGTTCCTGACCGACTGGGCCGCCGCCGAGGCCGACGGCGACGCCGCGGCCCTGGACACGCTGCTCACCGAAGACTTCACCGCGGCCGGGCCGCTCGGCTTCGTCCTGCCCAAGCAGGCGTGGCTGGCCCGGCACCGCCCGGGCGGCGGCCTGAGCTACGACTCGTTCACCCTGGCCGAGGTGCAGACCCGGCTGCTGGGTGACGACGTCGCGGTGGTCACCGCCCGCAACGACCAGCCGGGCAGCTTCCAGGGCCACCCCATCCCCGAGGCGGTCCGCGCCACTCTCATCCTGACCCGCGAGGGCGGCCGCTGGCGGATGGCCGCCACCCACCTGAGCTTCATCGCCGGCACCGCGGGCGCGCCGCCGATCCCCGGCACCGGCAACCGCGCAGCGGGGGAAGGAGGCCCGCGATGAGCACACTGGCAGGCCGCACCGCCCTGGTAACCGGCAGCTCGCGCGGGATCGGGCAGGCCATCGCCGCCGAGCTCGCCCGGCAGGGCGCCGCGGTGGCCGTCCACGGCCGCGACGAGGCCGTTCTCGCCAGCGTGGCCGCCGCCATCGAGGCGGACGGCGGGAAGACGGTCGCGGTGACCGGCGACGTGACCCGCTCCAGCGACCTGGCGGAGATGCGCCGCCGGATCGAGGAGACCCTCGGCCCGGTGGACATCCTGGTCGCCAACGCCGGCGGCAACCTCACGGCGCCCGCGCCTCTGGAGGACATCCCCGAGGACGGCTGGCGCGCCACCGTCGACGCGAACCTGCACGCCACGTTCCTGACCCTCAAGTGCTTCCTGCCGGGGATGAAGGAACGCGGCCACGGGGTGATCATCACCATGTCCTCCACCGCCGGCCGCCGGGGCGGCCCCCACTCCCCGGTCGCCTACGGGGCGGCCAAGGCGGGGATCGTCATGCTCACCCAGCACGTCGCCGCGCAGGCGGGCCCGGCCGGGGTCCGGGTCAACTGCATCGCCCCGGAATCGATCCTGACCGAACGCAACCAGCAGCAGATCCCGGCCGCGGTGCAGGCCTCCCTGGCCGAGCAGCACCCGCTGCAGCGCCTCGGCACCCCGCAGGACGTGGCGGACGCCGCCGCGTTCCTGGCCTCCGACGCGGCCGCCTGGATCACCGGCCACGTCCTGGACGTCACCGGCGGCGCCTTCATGGCCTGACCGGCGCCGCCGGGCCCGGCCCGCACCGGGCCGGCCCGGCGGCCACCCGCACCTGCCCATCCCGGAGGAGGAAACCATGACCGAAACCAGCACCCGGCCCGCGGGCCGACGCCTGCAGGCGGCCGTGTTCCGCGTGGTCAACGTCCCCATGCGGGCGCTGCTCGGGCTGCCGGTCCGCACCCCGCTCAGCAGCCGCCTCATGCTGCTCTATTCGACCGGCCGCAAGACCGGCAAACGGTACCGGCAGCCGATCAGCTACGTCCGGGACTCCGGCACCCTGCTCACCCCGGGCGGCGGCCGCTGGACCCGCAACCTGCGCGACGGCGAGCCGGTCCGGCTCCGGGTCGGCGGGCGCGTCCTGACCGCCCGGCCCGAGCTGGTGCGGGACCCGGCCGAGGTGGACCGGCTGCTCTCGGTGATGGCCGCCAAGAGCCCCACGGTCGACCGGTTCGTGAAGATCCCGCGGGACGCCGCCGGGCGGCGCGACCCGGCCGTGCTCGCGGCCGCCGTCCGGTACGGGTTCTGCATCGTGCGCTGGCACCCGGCCGGGGCGCCGTCGCCGGCGGCGTGAGCCGGGACCCGCGCAGGCGCTTACGGCGTCACCGCTGGCGTGCCTGCTGGGGGCCTCCCCGGCCGCGCTGCCGGGGCAGCGGGCCCGGCGTCACCCGGTGCCAGCTCGCCGGGCCGGGTCTGCCGGACGGCGGCGTGCAGCGCCGCGATGAAGGCCGCGGTCGCCGGGGATCGGGTCGACGGCACCGACATCACCCGGATCGGGTCCAGCGCCCGCCGCTACTGCAACTGACCCCAGCACAGCCTGTGTCCTGCGTCACGGCCGGCCGTGTCGAAACGCCGCACACCGCTCCGTCCCCGTAGTGTCCAACGCCGGCAAAACGCGCCGCCGAACCCGGCGGCCCGCCCGAAAGGAGATCATCATGAACGGCACCGGCCAGCCGGGCACCCACCCTGGGCGCGGGACGATCCAGCGGCTGGACAACGTCGCCATCGTCGTCGACGACCTCGCGGCTGCCAAGGCGTTCTTCACTGAACTCGGACTGGAGCTGGAAGGCGAGGCGACAGTCGAGGGAAACACGGTGGATCGCCTCGTTAGGCTCGAGGGAGTCCGATCGGACATCGCGATGATGCGCACCCCAGATGGCCACGGACGGCTCGAACTGACCAAGTACCACACGCCGCCCAGCCGAGATGGTGACCCGCGCGCTCCAGTGAACACGCTGGGCATACATCGCATCATGTTCGCCGTCGAAGACATTGACGACATCCTCGACCGCTTGCGGCCACACGGAGCCGAACTCATCGGCGAGCTGGTGCGGTACGAGAACAGCTACCGGCTCTGCTACCTCCGCGGCCCCGCAGGCATCATCGTCGCGCTGGCCGAGCAGCTCAGCTGAAGGCCGGCCCATCCCGCTGACCGGGGCGACGCGATGGGCCGGCCCAGTTCTGCCCGGTCCGGAGTCAGGTAAGCCCCAGGCAGCCTCTGGGACGATGGGTTCCATGACGGCCCGGGTTCCTTTCTGCTTCGTGGACGTGTTCGCGACCCGCCCGCTGACGGGGAACCCGCTGTCGCTGGTGCCCGACGCCGACGGCCTTGATGAAGGCCAGATGCGGGCCATCGCGCGCGAGTTCAACCAGTCGGAGACCACGTTCGTGCTGCGCCCGTCGCTGCCGGCGGCAACGGTGCGGCTGCGCTCGTTCACCCCGATCGGCGCCGAGGTGGGCGGTGCCGGGCACAACGCCCTGGGTGCCTGGCTGTGGCTGGCCAGCGCGGGCCGGCTCGCCGCGGCCGGGGACGAGGGCGGCCTGCGGCAGGAGATCGCCGGGCGGGTGCTGCCGGTGGAAGTGGCCGGCGGGGCCGGGCAGCCCGTCACCGTGTGGATGGACCAGTCGCCGCCGCGGTTCGGCGCGGTGGCCGGTGACCGCGGGGGGCTCGCCGCCGGCCTCGGCCTGGCCGAGCCGGACCTGCTGCCGGGCGAGCCCGCGCAGGTGGTCTCGACCGGGGCCGGTCATCTGCTGGTCCCGGCGCGCGACCGGACGGCGGTCGACCGGGCGGCGCCGGATGCGCAGCGGCTCACCGCGGCGCTGCGGCAGGCCGGCGCCGAGGGCTGCTACCTGTACAGCCTGGACCCGGTCGACGCGGCTGGCGCCGTCGCCTACGCGCGGTTCTTCAATCCGGCGATGGGCATCGCCGAAGACCCGGCCACCGGGACCGCGGCCGGGCCGCTGGCCGCACGGCTCGCCGCCACGGGCAGGATCCCCGACGGGGCGACCGTGGTCATCGAGCAGGGCTTCCTGCTCGGGCGGCCGAGCAGGATCCAGGTCTCGGTGTCCGGCGAGCGGGTCCGCGTCGGGGGTTCCGGCCTGGTCGTGGCCGAAGGAACGCTGGCCGTCTGATCGCTGGCGGGGCGCCGGGCCGGCGGATCCGGCCCGGTGGCGCAGTGAACGCCGGCCGCCCGGCGAGCCGGTGCCCCGGCGTGATGACGGCGGCGGCGCAGACCCCGGCCACGGCGCAGGCGCCCCAGAGCACGGCAGGGCTCACGCCGTACAGGGCGAACCCGGCACCCGCCACCACGCTGGCGACGGCGATCACCGGCTGCGGCCGCCAGCGGCCGGTGAGCCGGGCCGCGGGCAGCTGCAGCGCGACGACCAGGCCCGAGTTCACCGCCAGCAGCAGGCCGTAGCTGCTGGTGGGCAGGCCCTGGCGGTGCACCCACAGCGGCAGGGTGGTCTGCGCCTGGAACAGGATCAGGTTGACCAGCACCGTCACCGCCAGCAGGCGGAGCAGCCGCCGGTCGCGCAGCAGATGCTGGCGCCTGCCCGGCGGCTGCGGGCTGGCCGGGCCGGGCACAGCCGGGATGCCCGGCAGCGTGCGCAGCGCCAGGACCGCCCACAGCAGCGAGGTCGCGGCGTCGCAGGCGAACAGGACCAGGAAGCTGTGGTCGGCCACCAGCCCGCCGATCGCGGGCCCAGCCGTGGCCCCCGCGCTGGCGCCGACCTGGTACACGCCGAACGCCTGCACCCGCTGCCGTCCCGGCACCCCGGCCGCCAGGATCGCGCTGACCGCAGGCCGGTACGACTCGGCCGCCAGGCCGGTCAGCGCGGCGACCGCCATGACCGGGCCCAGCCCCCGCACCGCCGCCAGGGCGACGGTGGCCGCCGCCGAGCCGGCCATGGACCACACCACGGTGACGCTCGCCGCCCAGCTCGAGCAGGAACCCGACGGCAAGGCCACCAGCGCGTGACGAACAGCCATGCCGCGGGGGCCAGGGTGCCGCGGGCCCTGATCAGACGCCGCTGGCCACCGTGACGAGGCCGCGGCATAGTAGCGGTCGCGATACTTCCAGCTGCGATACTTTCGCGCCTGGAAGTACGCCAGCGCGCCGATCAGGACTGGCGCAGGACCGCCTCGGCTTCGATCTCGATCTGGATCTTCTCGCTGATCATCACGCCGCCGGGGACCGGCGCGTTGAAGCTGACGCCGAAGTCCGTGCGGTTGATCTCGGCGGTGGCGGAGAAGCCGGCCCGCGTCCCGCCGAAGGGGTCGGGGCCGAAGCCGTTGACCTCGACGGTCAGCGACACCGGGCGGGTGGTGTCCTTGAGGGTGAGTTCCCCGTCCACGATGATGCCGTCACCATCGCGGCGGACCCCGGTGGAGCGGAACGTCATGGTGGGGTACCGGGCCACGTCGAAGAAGTTCTCCGAGCGCAGGTCGTTGTCGCGGGTCTCGTTGCCCGTGTCGACGGAGGAAAGGTCGATGGTGGCGGTCGCCGAGGAGTCCAGCGGGCTCTCCGCGGTGACGACCTGGGCCTCGAACTTGCTGAAGCTGCCGCGGACCTTGCTGACCATCAGGTGCCGGGCCACGAACCCGATGTGGCTGTGCACCGGGTCCAGGTCCCAGGTGCCGGCGACGTAGCCGGGGATCTCTAGCGCAGTGGTCATGGTGTCTCCTCACACCACGGGCGGTCCCCCCGCTGACACGTCCCATCCAACTGCGGCCCTACCCGCCTGGCAAGGCGAACAGCCCTCGTCCGGGCTGATTCGCCCGGGGGCGCAGGCTCCGATTTGCGGTCCGCCGTAGCGTGTCAGGTATGCACAATGCGCCTGGGCGAGCCACGTGATGTTCCGGCTCGGCCGCCTCTCCCCGCGGCGCCGGGCTTTTGTCATCGGCCTCGTGGCCCTGCTTGCCGTGGCGGCGACAGTGGCGGCGGTCAGCGCAGTCAGGGCCAGCAGCAGCGGCCAGGGCGCAGCCGCCCGGCACACGGCCGGTTTCCCGCCGCAGGACCGGCCCGGGCCGGTGCTGCTGGTGCCCGGCTACGGCGGCAGCACCGCCTCACTGTCCGTGCTGGCTGCCCGGATCCGTGCCACCGGCCGGCCGGCCAGCGTGGTGCGGCTGCCCGGCGACGGCACCGGGAGCCTGCTCACCGACGCCAGCGTGCTGGACGCGGCGGTGACCCGGGCGCTGCGCGGCGGCGCACCGTCGGTGGACGTGATCGGCTACTCGGCCGGCGGGGTGGTCACGCTGCTGTGGGCCCGCCAGGACGGCGGCGCGCGCAAGGCACGCCGGGTGGTCACCCTGGGGTCACCGTTCCATGGGGCCGCGATCGCCGCGGCGGGCGAGGCGTTCGACCCGGCTGCCTGCCCGGTCGCCTGCCAGCAGCTCGTCCCGGGCAGCAGCCTGCTGCGGCGGCTCGGCGGGCCCGGCGCCCCGCGCGGGCCGCGCTGGCTGTCGCTGTGGACCACCGGCGACCAGACGGTGACCCCGCCGGATTCCGCGCGGCTGGCCGGCGCGGTCAACGTGCCCATCCAGTCCATCTGCCCCGCCTAGCGGCTCAGCCACTCCCAGCTGCCGGTCAGCCCGGTCGTCACCGCGATGGTGCTGCACGCGATCGGCCCGGCGCCGCCGCAGCCGCCGGGCGCCGCCGACTGCGCCGCCGGGCCATGATGATCAGCTGGTGATGTCCTTGGTGGCGAAGTGCGCCCAGGCAGCGGCCAGGAACACCGCCACGTACACGGCCTGCACGGCATAACCGCGTGCGAGGTTGTGCCAGACGATCGGGTCGCGGAAGAAGTCGACCCAGGCGAGCCAGTACCGGGTGGGCAGGTACGGGCTGACCGCCTCGGCGGCGTTCAGCGCGACCAGGGCCGCGCTGGTGATGAGCGCGGCCAGCGCGCCCAGGGCCGCGCCGAGGGCGGAGTCGGAGACGGTGGACAGGAACAGGGCGATGGCCCCCACCCCGAGCATGGACACAGCGATGAACGAGATCGCGCCCAGCGTCCGCAGCGCAATGTCGGCCGGGCTCATCGCGGTGCCGGACAGCGTGGCGACGGCGGAGATGTTGGAGGTGGTCAGGCCGCCGGAGGTCGCGGCGACCGGCTGCGAGCCGAACAGCAGGACCCCGGTCAGGTACGCGGTCACCGCGACCAGCACCACCGCGGCCAGTGTGTACGCGACCAGCGCCACCAGCTTGGCGATCAGCAGCCTGGTCCGCCCGACCGGCCGGGCCAGCAGGTAGCGCAGCGTGCCGGCGCTGGCCTCGCCCGCGATGGCGTCGCCGCCCACCACCGCGACCGCCACCGGCAGGAACACGGGCAGCACGATCGCGAGCGCCGCGGCCGGGTAGAGCTGTCCGCTGGACAGCACCGCCGACAGCAGGGCCGGCCCCTGGCCGGGCGGCGGCGCCAGGTGGGTCACTGCGACGAACACCGCCACCACCACCGGCAGGCCGCACAGCAGCACGATGCTGGCCCAGGTCCGCGGCCTGCGCGCCAGCTTCACCAACTCGACCCTGATCACGGTGTCTCTCCGTCTCCTGCGCTGGCCGCGCTGTCCGGGGCCGCGCCGCCCGGGCCCGTGGCGCCTGAGACCGCGTCGTCTGAGACCACGTCACCCTGCCCGGAGTCACCCGCCGCCCGCGCGCCCGGGACCGCCCCGTCGAACCGGTCGGAGCCCGAGCTGGTGACGGACAGCACGACGTCTTCCAGTGACCGGCGTTCGGCGGCGATCTCGGTGACCCGCAGCCCGGCCGCCACCAGGCGGGTGTTGATGTCGGCCGGGTCAGCGCCCTTGACCAGCAGCCGGTCCGGCCCGCTGAGCTTGGCCCGCCCGTCGAGCAGTTCGAGCGCGCGGTCCGCGTCCGGGGTGCGGACGATCGTGCGGCCGGTCGGGGCCCGCAGCCGGTCCAGGTCGTCCTGCTCGACCAGCCGGCCTCGGTCCACGATGCCGACCCGGGTGCACAGTAGCTCGACCTCACTGAGCTGGTGGCTGGACAGGAACACGGTGGTGCCGGCCGCGTTCAGCTCGATGAGCAGGTCGCGGAACTCCCGGATGCCCTGCGGGTCGAGGCCGTTGGCCGGCTCATCCAGGATCAGCAGCGGCGGGGAGCGCAGCAGCGCGGCGGCCAGCCCGAGCCGCTGCCGCATGCCCAGCGAGTACCGGCGGACCGGCCGGCTGTCGATGCCGCCGAGGCCCACCCGGTCCAGTGTGCTGTCGATCCGGGCGCGGCGGGTGCGGCGGCTGCCCGACTTCCCGGCGGCGTCGACCAGGGCGAGGTTGGCGCGCCCGGACAGGTGGCCGTAGGCGGACGGCCCCTCCACCAGCGAGCCGACCAGCGGCAGCACCTCGGACACCTGCTTCGGCACGGGCTTGCCCATGATGGTGATCTCACCGCTGGTGGCGTAGACGAGGCCGAGCAGCATCCGGACCACCGTCGTCTTGCCGGAGCCGTTCGGGCCGAGGAAGCCGTACCGGTCTCCTTCGCGCACCTCCAGGTCGAGCCGGTCGACGACGAGCAGGGGGCCGTAGCGCTTGGTCAGCGCCCGCGTGGTGATCATCGCTGGGTTCTGCTCCTCATCCGGGCCTGCAGGATGGCGACCAGGCTGGCGGCGGCGTTCTCCAGCGCGGCCGGGGTGACCGCGCCGGCGAACAGGAACGTGGCGCGCCGGAAGCTGGGCTTGACCATGAGCACGTTGACCAGCGGCGTCCGGATCAGCGCGCCGGTCTGCCCGGTGATCGTCAGCAGCTCGGCCCCGGCGCCGATCGCGCTGTTAAGGGCGGTGCCGCCGACCGTGCGGGGCAGCGGCAGCAGCACGAACCGGGCGAACCCGCTGCCGTACACGGCTACCCCGGTGGGGCCGCCCGGGACCGGCACCAGGGTGCTGCCACCCAGCTGGGCCGGGAACGGGGTGTGGTCGTTGTCGCCATCACCGTCGCCGTTCAGCACCGCGTCCACGTTCGGCAGCCGGGCGGTGATGATCGTGACGCCGGGCGCCGGGTGCGGGGTCACCACGCTGAGCGGCGGCGCGCGCTCGGCGAGCTGCAGAAAGGTGGTGGTGAGCACCGGCTGGGCCGCGCCGCGGCCGGTGATCTGCACCTGCACCGGCAGCCCGGTGCGCGGGTCGGCCCAGATGTCGATCGTGCCGATCGTGGTGCCCTGGCTGGCCGGGGTCACCCGCAGGCCCGCCGCTGCGATCCCGGCCACCCGCCGCGACGGCAGCCGCGAGATGCGGTCGGTGGCGGCGGCCATGCCCAGCAACCGCCGGGCCAGGGCGGGCGGCAGCAGGTCGGCTGCGCGGGGCAGCCGGACCGGCTGCGTCCCGGCGACCCGGGTGAGCAGGCTGTGCCCGTAGTCCCACAGCCAGGTGACCTGGCCCTGCTGGTAGGTGTCGCTCTCACCGGTCCCGGTCACGTCGTCCGCGCGCCAGGATCCCGGCGACCGGTACCAGACGTACTGGCTGGTGTTGCCGTCCAGCAGGTCGCTGACGTTCTCGATGGCCGGCAGGTCCGGCAGGCCGAGGTTCACCGTGGTGTCCGCGTATCCCTGATACGGAACGGGGCCCGATGCCAGGACCCGGTCCCGCAACGCCACGGCGCTGACCGGGGACTGGGGTACCGGGAGCGCCGCGACCACCGCGGGCAGCGCACACAGCACAGCGGTCGCGGATGCCACCACCGACCACCTGCGCCATGCGCGCCGCCAGGACAACCTCACCGGCGGCCGCATGTCGGCGCTTCTGCCACCACTCGCTCACGATACGTCGGCCGCCTGACCAGCGCACTGGGCAGCAGCACCCCGTAATGTCCCCGCAAGACCTGACTTGTGGCCATACCTATTGCACGGATGGATGCGGGTGCAGGCTCAGGACCGCCTGCGCCTGCGTGCGGCCAGCGCTATGGCAGCGCCTGCCGCGATGACGACAGCACCGGCACCCGCATAGCGCAGCGATCGTGAGCCGCCAGGCGCTGAGCCCGGAGCGCGGACAGTGATCCTGTTCGCGCCGAATGTGAAATGAGTGCAGCCCTGCTGGGCGTCGACGTAGGAGCCGAATTCGGCGACGTAAGCCGGCCCTGGCGGTACGCCTGCGCCGATCCTGGGCGCTGTCATGCCCCGGCAAGAAGCCGGCGGGATGCCGGGTGGGGTTGCGGCTCAGTCATAGTGGCGCAGCCGGGGCCACATGCTGCCCCATGGCTGGCGGGGGCCGGTGCACAGGTAGACATGCCCGCCCCAGTCGGCGTTGTGGACGCCGTAGGGATTCGACAGGGTGGCCACGGTGTGCACGCTGGTGAAGAACCGGTGCAGGTAGGCGACGGCGCCGCTGGCGCCGCCGGGGGCGACGTCCAGCACGGTCGTGGCGCGGGGCTTGCCGGGGCCCCACCACCACTCGGTGTTGTGGGCGCTGACGGCGGCCGGCAGTCCGGTTCCCCGGCCGAGTTCGGTGATGGCGGCCGCTTCGCTGTAGCTGCCGGTGAAGATGACGGCGCCCTGCCGCTGCCGTGGCGGCAGCGACCGCCATACCCCGGCGACGGTGCGGACCAGCTGCGGCCAGCCGATGGTCCCGCCCGGGATCGAGCTGAGTTTGGAGGTCCAGGCGGCGCTGGCGGGCGGCAGCACGGGCAGCACGGCGATCGCGGACGCTGCGGCCGCGATCGCCGTGGCCGCCAGCAGGGTGTGCAGCCGGGCCGCCCGCTCGTGCAGCCACCGGTCCAGGGACACGGCACCGGCGGCGAGCAGATAGACGTAGCACCCGGCCAGGTAGTAGAACTGCCCGCCGGTGGTGAGCGCGAAGACGACGAACAGCAGCCCGTACGCCCAGACCAGCGCGCGCCACAGCGGCCGCCCGGACCGCCACAGGAACCGCAGCCCCGCCGCCCAGACCACGACCATGGGCAGCACCGTGATGAGGAGCTGGCCCACGATCCAGGTGGCGATGTGCCCGGCGCCGCCGTTCTTGTGGTTGAGCGCGTGGGTCATGGCGATCGTCGCCCACCCGTGCTGCGCCTGCCACCACAGGTCCGGGATGAGAAAGGCCACCGCGATCACGGCCCCGGCCAGGAACCAGCGGCTGGCCACCAGCCGGCGGCCGCCGCTGAGCAGGGCCGCGGCCACCAGCGCAACGGCGAAGATGCCGACGAGGTGATTGTCTTCGGCCCCCAGGCCCGCGATCACGCCGGCGGCCAGCCACCAGCGGCGGTCCCCGGTCCGGCCGATCCGCGCGACTATCAGCGCCAGCCCCGCCCAGGCCGTGATCATCAAGGACGTGGTGTTGGCGACGTGACCGCTGCCCAGCACTGCGGGCGTGGTGGCGGTGGCGATCGCCGCGAGCAGCTGCGCGCGCCGGCCGCCGCCGAACTCGCGGGCGGTCAGCCCGCCCACCACCACCGTGGTCCCGGCAGCCAGCGCCGGCCACAGGCGCAGCCCGGGCAGCCAGAGACCGAACACTGACAGCGACAGCCGCGCCAGCAGCGGGGCGAGCACCGGCTGGTCGACGTAGCTGGCCTGCAGGTGCCGGGCACAGTCCAGCATGTACAGCTCGTCACCGAAGAACCCGTACCGGGCCGACAGCGCCATCAGCACGACGAACACCACGCCGCTCACGGCGATCACCCGCCGGTCGAACGGGGGCGCAGCGGCCGCGGTGGCTAACCGCCCCGGCGGGCTGGCAGCCGGCTCGCTGCTGCCATCAGCGGCCAACGGCACCTGGTCCCGGCCGGTCACCGGATTGTCGCTGGGCACAGGTACCACCTCTCGCCGGGGCAAAGATTGACTGACTCGGTCAGTCACTAAGACTATAGTTGGCGTATGCGTGGACGCAAGGCCCTGCGGCCGCTGTCAGAGGTGGCTGACGCGGCGGTGGAGGTGTTCACCGACCGCGGATTCCGGGCTGCCGGGATTTCCGACGTGTCGGCTGCGCTGGGGCTCAGCCATGGCGCGCTGTACACGTACGTGGACAGCAAGCGGGCCCTGTTCTATCTGGCCCTGCTGCGGGTGCTCCGGCCGGAGGCGGTCAGCGCGCTGACGCTCCCGGTGACCGCCCCGCCGCCGCAGGAGCTGGTGGAGTTTCTCGAGGCATGGGTGGCAGAGCAGACAACCTCCGCGATCCTCGAAGCTTCCGGCCACCCTGGTACCCAGCTTCATGACGTGGGCCTGGGCGACATCATCGACGCACACTACGGCTTCATCGAGCGGCACCTGCCGGCCGTCCGGCTCGTCGACCGATGCGCCGCCGACCTGCCTGAGCTGGCGCAGTGGTTCTTCGTGCAGCGGCGCCGGACGATACTGGCGCAGATCGGCGAGTACCTGCAGCAGCAGATCAGTTCCGGCCAGCTGCGGCCGGTGCCCGATGTGCCGGCCGCGGCACGGTTCATCGTGGAGACCATTGCCTGGTTCGCCATGCACCGGCACGGCGACCCCGACTCGGCCATGCTCGGCGACGACGCCTGCCGCCGCACCGTCCGCCACCTGCTGCTGGCCGCGTTCGGCGACACCGCCAGCCCGGCCCCGTCCCCCGGAGGCGGCCAGCACACCGGCGCCGGCTTCCCCGCCAGCGACCGTCCAGGCCGGTGACACGGCCGGGCAGGTCAGGCTTGGCTGGCGACGGTGAGGCCTTCGAGGACGGCTTCCTCCACGGTGCGGGGGGCGAGGCAGTCACCCGCGCCGACGGCGGGGACGCCCCGCTCCTCCAGTTCGGTCAGCAGCGCTGAGGATGCCTGGTGGCCGCACGCCAGCACGGTGGCGGAGATCCCGCTGAGCACGACCGGCTCGCCGGTCAGCACGTGCTGCAGGTAGACGGTGTCGCCGTCGGCGCCGTAGGGGCGGACGAGCGGGACGACGGTGATCTTCCCCCGGTGCAGCGCGACGAGGCCGGCGTCGCGGACGTACTGCTGGAGGCGCTCCCCTGCGGCGTATCCGCTGACCGCCAGGGTGACCTTGTGTCCTCGTTCGGCAAGAAGGCGCGCGGTACCGATCCCCGTCCAGTCACCCCGCCAGTCCACGACCACCACGTGACCGGAGGGCAGGTCCCGGCCCTGGATGACCTCCCAGGCGCCGGCGATCACCGGATCGCCCTGGACGTCGAGCGGGGGACGGTAGGGCCGGGCGCCGGTGGCGACGACGACCAGGTCCGGCGCTTCGCTGGCCACCAGGCCCGGGGTGACCTGGCTGTGGCAGACGACCTTGACGCCCGCGCGGGTGAGCTCGCGCTGCAGGTTGGTGACGGCGCCGCCGAACTCGGCCCGCCCGGGCAGCCGCTCCGCGAGCAGGATCTGGCCGCCGAGCCGCCCGGTGGCCTCGTGCAGGACCACGGTGTGGCCGCGTTCCGCGGCGACGGCCGCGGCTTTCATCCCGGCGGGCCCGCCGCCGGCCACCAGGATGGTGCGGGGACGCTGGGCTGGCCGGCGGCGGCCGTAGCGCAGCTCGCGGCCGGTCTCCGGGTGCTGAATGCAGGAGATCGGGTAGCCGGCGTGGAAGTGGCCGATGCACGCCTGGTTGCAGGCGATGCAGGCGCGGATGTCGTCCGTGCGGCCCTGCGCCGCCAGCACCGGCATGACCGGGTCGCAGATGAGCGCCCGGGTCATGACGCAGGCGTCGGCGTCGCCGGACTCCAGGATGAGCTCGGCGTCCTGCGGCTGGTTGATCCGGCCCGCGACCATGACCGGGACGCCGACGGCCTCCTTCATGCGGCGGGCGGCCGGGGCGGTATACCCGGCGCGCCAGCCCATCTCCGGGACGATGTGCCCGGAGCCCGCGAGGGTGGCGGAGGTGCCGACGGTGACGCTGACGTAGTCGATCAGCCCGGCGCTGGCCAGGGCCGCGCAGGCGTGCAGGGCGATGTCCTCAGGCAGCCCGGCCGGGTCGCGCTCGTCCACCGAGATCCGGATGCCGACCGCCGCGACCGGCCCGGCCTGGGCGCGGACCGCCTCGGCCAGCTCCAGCAGGAACCTGAGCCGGGCGTGCGGGCTGCCGCCGTACCCGTCGTCACGCTGGTTGACGTGTGGGTTGAGGAACTGGGACGGCAGGTAACCGTGGCTGGCGACGATCTCCACGCCGTCCAGGCCCGCCTGGATGAGGCGGGCGGCGGCGGCCCCGTAGCCGGCGACGATCTCGCTGATCTCCCGGCGGTGCAGGGCCCGGGGCATGACCCGGAACCGCTCGCTCGGCACGGCGGAGGGGGCGACGGCGACCGGTACGGTGCCGTCGGCGGACTCCATCACCTCCCGGCCGGGGTGGAACAGCTGGCCGAACAGCATGGTCCCGTGGGCGTGCACGTTCTCGGCCAGGCGAGCGTAGCCGGGCAGGCAGGAGTCGTCCGTGGCCATCAGCACGTGCGAGGTGTAGCGGGCCGACTCGTGCACGCCGGCGACCTGCACCACGATCAGGCCGGCGCCGCCCTCTGCCCGGGCCTGGTGGTAGGCGATCAGCTGGTCGGTGATCTGCCCGTCGTGCACCATCACCGTGTCGTGCCC
>JBLMWU010000058.1:0-13544 GCA_050257395.1 Gemmatimonadota bacterium
GCCGGCCAGCTCACCGCGCTCGGCCGCGAGCTTCGCCTCCTCCTCGGCCAGCACGCCGATCCGGTCATCGTCGCTGTCCAGCTCGAGCAGCCGCTGGCTGGCCTGCTTCGCCCAGGCCAGCACGGCGGCCAGGCTGTCAGCCGCGGGGCCGCCAGCGGCCGCGCCGCCCGGGCCGTAGCTGCGGATCAGCCGGGTCAGCTCGGCCCGGCGCTCCTGCACGGCCGCGAGGCGGGCCGGGTCGGCCTCCACCGACTGCAGGTAGGACGCGAGCTCGCCCGCCACGTCGGAGACCAGGTAGGCGGCCTCATTGAGCCTGCCCGCCAGCGCGGCCAGCGCGGTGTCGTGGACGGCGGCGCCTTCCAGCGCCTGGCCCGCCTTGCCGAGCAGGGTCACCGCGTCGGCCGCCTCGTAGGAGCCGCTGGCCGGATCCCCCAGCAGCGCCTCGTGGGCGGTGGTCGCGGCCGCGTGCAGGGCGTCCGCGTGGGCGAGCCGGTTCTCCTCTTCCAGCAGCGACGCGTCCTCGCCCTCGGCGGGGCTGGCCTGCTC
This sequence comes from Gemmatimonadota bacterium, assembly GCA_050257395.1. Taxonomy (GTDB): domain Bacteria; phylum Actinomycetota; class Actinomycetes; order Streptosporangiales; family Streptosporangiaceae; genus JAIRTY01. The sequence continues at coordinate 547 of JBLMWU010000058.1, forward strand.
GATCTCGGCCAGTGCCCGGCGCAGGTCCTCCGCCTCCTGGGCGCGTTCCCGCGCCCGGCCGGTGATGTCGTCCAGCTCGGCCCGGACCTCCCGGTGCCGCTGGTAGGCACGCTGATAGGCGGTCAGCATGCCGGCGAGTTCCGGCCCGGCGAACCGGTCCAGCGCCTGCCGCTGGCGGCCCGCCCGCAGCAGCTGCTGCTGGTCGGACTGCCCGTGCACGGCCACCAGGTCGTCAGCGAGATAGGTGAGCAGGGACACCGGGACCGACCGGCCGCCCGCGTGCGCCCGCGACCGGCCTTCTGCCGAGACCGAGCGGGTGACGATCAGCGTGCTGCCGTCGTCGTCCAGTTCCCCGCCGGCCTCGTTCACCTGGGCGGCCACATGGCCGCCGGGGTCGATCCGCAGCCTGCCCTCGACGGTGGCCCGGTCGGTGCCCGGGCGTACCCGCGCTGGATCGGCCCGGCCGCCGAACATCAGGCCGAGCCCGGTCACCACCATGGTCTTGCCCGCCCCGGTCTCGCCGGTGACGACGGTGAACCCGGGCGAGAACTCGAGGACGGCGTCGTCGATCACGCCGAGACCGGTGATGCGCACTTCCTCAAGCATCGGGGCCCGACTCCTCCTCTTCCCGGCGCTGGCTGGCCGCCCGGCCCCGCCAGCCGGCCACCGGCAGCCCGAACTTGGCGACCAGCCGGTCGGTGAAGGGCGCCCCGGCCGCTGCCGGGCCGTCCCCGGTGGCCAGCCTGGCCAGCCGGACCGGCTCGCTGCCGCGCCGGACCTCGACCCGGGCGCCAGCGGCCAGGTCGACCCTCCGACGCCCATCGCACCACATAACGCCTGCGGGCGCGCTGATTTCGCCGCCCGGGCGCGCCGGTGTCGCACCGCCCGACATGCCGAGCACCTCCACCGCGAGCACCGACCGGGGCGACACCACCATCGGGCCGGCGAACAGGGCGTGCGCGCTGATCGGCACCAGCAGCAGCGCCTCCACCTCCGGCCAGACGATCGGGCCGCCCGCGGAGAACGCGTACGCGGTGGAGCCGGTCGGGGTCGCGCAGACCACCCCGTCGCAGCCCCACCGGGACAGCGGGCGGCCGTCGACCTCGGTCACCAGCTCGATCATCCGCTCCCGGGCGGCCTTCTCCACCGTCGCCTCGTTCAGCGCCCAGGTCTGCGCCGCCACTGCCCCGTTCTGGCGGACCGCGACGTCGACCGTCATCCGCTCCTCGACCATGTACCGCCGGTCCACCACCTGGTCCACCGCACCGGCCAGGTCGTCCGGCTCGGCCTCGGCGAGGAACCCGACGTGGCCGAGGTTGACCCCGAGCAGCGGCGTGCCCACCGGCCGGGCCAGCTCCGCGGCCCGCAGCAGGGTGCCATCCCCGCCGATGACGATGACCATCTCCGCGTCCTGCGCGGCTTCCGGCGCGGCGGGCACCACGTCCGCGCCCGCGCACCGCAGGTCGCCGGCTTCCGGGGCGAGGATGCGCACGGTCATCCCGGCGGCGGTCAGCCTGCTGGTGACCAGCCGGGCGCTGCGCAGCGCCGCCGGCCTGCCCACGTGCGCCACCACCAGCACCGTCCGCTTGGTGTTCACTGTGGTCCCTCCGCGATGACCTGCCGCAGCTGGCCCGGGTCGAGCGGCGGCGCGCCGCGTCGCAGCCAGAGGAAGTACTCCACGTTTCCCGACGGGCCCGGCAGCGGGCTCGGCGTCATGCCCGCCACGCCCAGTCCCAGTGTGGCAGCGGCGGCGGCCACCGCGGTCACGGCCTCCGCGCGCAGCGCCGGGTCGCGCACCACCCCGCCGGCCCCGACCCGGCCCTTGCCGGCCTCGAACTGCGGCTTGACCATCAGCACGAAGTCGGCGTCCGGGCTGGCGCAGGCGGCCAGCGCCGGCAGCACCAGGGTGAGGGAGATGAAGGAGAGGTCCGCGGTGACCAGGTCCGGTGGCGGCGCGACCTGCCCCGGGGTGAGCGAGCGGACGTTCACCCGGTCCAGCACCGTGACCCGCTCGTCGGTGCGCAGCGGCCAGGCGAGCTGGCCGTAGCCGACGTCGGCGGCGATCACGTGCCCGGCGCCGGCCCGCAGCAGCACGTCGGTGAAGCCGCCGGTGGACGCGCCCGCGTCCAGGCAGCGCCGCCCGGCCACGGTCAGGCCCTGCGCGGTGAACACGGCCAGCGCCCCGGCCAGCTTCACCCCGCCCCGGGACGCGTAGGCGGGGCCGGTGCCGCGCTCGCGGACCACGATCGGGTCCTCCGGCGCGACCTGGGTGGCGGGCTTGCCGGCCGCCTGGCCGGCCACGGTGACCAGGCCGTCCGCGACCAGTTCGGCGGCCTGCTCACGGGACCGGGCGAGGCCGCGCCTCACCAGCTCGGCGTCCAGCCTCCGGCGGGTGACCATGTGCTGACCACGGTGCCGTTCAGTGGTTCGCGGCGTCCGGGCCGAGCTCGCCGAGGGCCTCCGCGAGCCTGCGGTGCACCTGCTCGAAGACCGCGGGGTGCTCCGAGACCGGCAGCCCGCCCAGCTCATCGAGCCTGCTGAGCGCCTCGTCCACCCGGGGGTCGCCGGTGGACGGCTGCGCCACCGCGGCGGCGTCCTGCGCTGGCCCGCGCCCGGCGCCCGGCTGCGGCCCGCCTTCCTGCGGCCCGGTCCCGCTGTCCTGCTGTTCCACGTGCCTCCCTCCGGCGCGCTCCCCGTGCGGTCCTCCGCAGGAAACGCTACCGCCCGGCGGGGACAGCCAGGGCCGCCCGCGCCGCCCGCGGTCCCTGCGCTGGTGGTCAGCGGTCTAAACTTGGGCAATCGGCATTGGGGGGAGGCGGGGAGTCCATGGCCACACAGGAGGAATGCCGGGCCGCGCTGGAGAGCCTGACAAACCGGCTCGGTCAGCTGTCCCCGGAGAACCGGGCCGCCCATCTTGTCGAGCGCGATGTCAGCTGCGAAGTGCGTGACCTGGGGGTCACGTTCAAGACCCGGCTGGGCCCGGACGGCGCGGCGCCGGTCACCGAGATGAACGGGTCCGGCAACCAGGCACAGGTCCGCTTCACCACCAGGAGCGACGATCTGCTGGCGATCGCCGACGATCCGGGGAGCTTCGCGCGGGCCTGGCTGACCGGCCGGATCAAAGTCGAGGCCAGCGTGTTCGACCTGCTGCGCCTCCGCAGGCTGCTCTGAGCGCCCGGGGGCGCCTATCGTGCAGGGGTGCCCGAGGGTGACGTCGTCTGGCGGACAGCGCGGCAGCTGCATGACGCGCTGGCCGGGCGGGTGCTGACCCGCAGCGACTTCCGGGTCCCGCGCTATGCCACCGCCGACCTCACCGGCCGCCGTGTCAGCGAGGCCCGCTCGCGCGGCAAGCACCTGCTCATCCGCGTCGAAGGCGGCATAACGATCCATACCCATCTGAAGATGGACGGGTCCTGGCGGGTCCAGCCTGCGGGCCGGCCCGTGCCCGCCAGCCACCGGATCCGGGTGGTCCTCGCCAACGAGGCCTGGCAGGCGGTCGGCTACCAGCTGGGCATCGTCGAGCTGCTGCCCACCGCGCAGGAGAGCCGCACCGTCGGGCACCTGGGGCCCGACCTGCTCGGCCCGGACTGGGACCCGGCCGAGGCGGCCCGCCGGCTACGGGCCTCCCCGGACCGGCCGGTCGGCGAGGCCCTGCTCGATCAGCGCTGCCTGGCGGGCATCGGGAATCTGTACAAGGCCGAGGTGCTGTTCCTGCGGGGCGTCAGCCCCTGGCGGCCCGTGCGCGACGTGCCGGATCTGGAGGGGATGGCCGAGCTCGCCCGCCGCCTGCTGGAAGCCAACAAGGCCCGCGTCGGCCAGGTCACCACGGGCGTGTGGCGGCGGGGTGAGGAGACGTGGGTCTACGGCCGGGCCGGGCGGCCCTGCCGCCGCTGCCGGACCCCGGTCCGCTCGGCTGACCAGGGCGGGCCCGCTGACGAGCGGGTCACCTTCTGGTGCCCGCGCTGCCAGCCCTGACGGCCCGGCGGCCCGCCCGCGGCCGGGCAGCCCGGCACGGCAGCAGGGGGCGGCGGCCCGTCCCGCGGCCGGCGCCCCCTGCCCGCGGCCTGCCTCAGGCGTCCCGGGTGCGGAACACGAGCAGCCCGGCCGCCACCGCGACCGCCGCGTAGGCGGCGAAGACCGCGAACCCGGTCCAGGCCGACAGCAGGTGCGCCCCCGGCGGCGGCGCCACCGCCGACCAGACCCGGCTGCCCGCGTTGAACGGGATCCACTTGTCCACGTGGTCCTGCCAGGAGGACGGCAGGAAGTCGACCAGGATGGTCACCACGAACAGCAGCCCGATCGCGACGCTGATGGCCGCCGCCGTGCTGCGCAGCAGCGCGCCGAGACCGAACGCCAGCAGCCCGCTCACGGCCAGGAACAGCCCGGCGCCGATCACCGCGCGGAGCACGTGCGGCTGGGACAGCGAGGCGCCGAGGTGGTGGCCGGACAGGATGGCCTGGCCGATGAAGAACGACGCGAACGCGGCCACCAGCCCGGTGACCAGGGAGACCAGCGCGAAGACCACCGCCTTGGCGGCGAACAGAGTGCCCCGCCGTGGCTGCACCGTCAGCGAGGTGCGGATCATCCCGGTCGAGTATTCCGAGGTGATGGTGAGCGCACCCAGCACCGCGATGATGAGCTGGCCGATGATGAGGCCCAGCAGGCTGTGGAAGGTCGGGTCCCAGCCCGGGCCGCGGGCGTCCGCGGGCCGGCTCGCACTCCCGGCGCAGGCGAGCGCGCCCATCCCGACCGTGACCACCACCAGGGCCAGCAGCGTCCAGTAGGTGGACCGCACCGAGCGGATCTTGGTGAATTCCGAGAGCAGCGCGCCGCCGAAACCGGACCGCCCCGCCGGGGGCGGGCCGTGCTGCCCGGCCCGCGCAGCCACCTGTGCCGTTGCCGTCATGTCAGGCCACCTCTCCCGCGCCCACGCGCGCGCCGCCGGCTCCCGGTGTCCCCTCCGGCACCGGGGTGCCCGCCCGGAACTCCACACTGTCCGCAGTCAGGCCCATGAACGCCTCTTCCAGCGAGGCCTGGGCCGGCGCCAGCTCGTGCAGCCGCAGCCGGTGCTCGTAGGCCAGGTCGCCGACCCTGGCGGCGGGCATGCCCTGCACGAGCAGCGCGCCGTCATCCGCGGTGATGACGCTGCCCCCGGCGGCGGTCACGGCGGTGAGCAGGACGCTCGCGTCCGGGGTCCGCACCCGGACGGTCGCGACGGAGTTGCGGGCGATGAACTCCGAGACGCTGCAGTCGGCGATGAGCCTGCCCCGGCCGATCACGAGCAGATGATCGGCGGTGTTCTCCATCTCCGACATCAGGTGGCTGGACACGAACACGGTCCGGCCCTCGGCCGCCAGCGCCTTCATCAGGTTGCGGATCCACAGGATCCCCTCCGGGTCCAGCCCGTTCACCGGCTCGTCGAACATGAGGATGGCCGGGTCGCCGAGCAGCGCCGCGGCGATGCCGAGCCGCTGGCCCATGCCGAGGGAGAAGCCCCTGGAGCGCTTGCCCGCCACGTCGCTCAGGCCGACCAGCTCCAGCACCTCCCCGACCCGGCGCTTCGGCACGCCGCCCGCCTGGGCCAGGCACAGCAGGTGGTTGCGGGCGCCGCGGCCGCCGTGCACGGCCTTGGCGTCCAGCAGCGCGCCCACCTCCCGCATCGGCCGGGCCAGTGTGCGGAACTCCCTGCCGTTCACGGTGACGGTGCCGCGGGTGGGCCGGTCGAGCCCCAGGATCAGCCGCATCGTGGTGGTCTTGCCCGCCCCGTTCGGGCCCAGGAATCCGGTGATCCGGCCGGGCTCGATGCGGAACGACAGCTGGTCGACCGCCAGCTTGTCGCCATAGCGTTTGGTGAGGCCCCGCGCCTCAATCATGGGTGTCTGCCTCCTTAGCGGCGGGCGCGGGCCCCGTGCCCCTCGCCTGCCCGGCCAGTCTGGCCCCGCCCCGCCCGCCAGCGCGTCCGCCGCCGGGCTGATTCAGCCGCTACTCCAGGAGGATGACGCCCTCAGCCGTCCGGCTGGTCACCCGGCCGGGAGTCAGGAAAGGCGGGCGAGGGCAGACCGTACGTCATCGGGGGTGACCTGGGCGCCGGCCCAGGCGGCCGCGCACAGCGCCCGCAGCCCGTCGCTCCTGTCCCCGTCCCCGTCCAGCACCAGCCGCCCGCCGGGCTCGCGGCGGGCCGCCCAGCCGCCCACCCGGAAGCCGTCGCCGGCCCGGGTCACCTCCGGGTGCGGCTCCAGCAGCCCGGTCAGCCCCTCCGCCAGGAACGCCGGCCGGCGCGGCGCCGGCGCGAGCACCAGGTCCGCCGGGCGGGTGACCCCGGTCAGCACCAGCAGGCTGTCCGCCCCGGCCCGGACGGCGCTCTCGATGTCGGTGTCGAGCCGGTCGCCGACCACCAGCGGCCGCCGGGCCCCGGTCCGGGCCACGGCCTCGGCGTGCAGCGGCGGCTCCGGCTTGCCGGCGACCACCGGCTGCTGGCCGGTGGCGGTGGCGATGACCTGCGACAGCGCCCCGTTGCCCGGCTGGCGGCCGCGGGTGGTGGGCATGGTCGCGTCGCCGTTGGACGCGACGAACCAGGCGCCGTCCGCGACCGCCAGCGCGCCCTCGGTGAGCAGCGAGTAGCTGATGTCGGGCGCGAACCCCTGGACCACCGCGGCCGGCCGCTCGGCGGCCACCGACACCGGGCGCAGCCCCCGCTCCCGCAGCGCCGCCCGCAGCCCCATCCCGCCGACCACCAGCACCGCGTCGCCGGGCGCCAGCCGCTCCGCCAGCAGCCGGGCCGCGGCCTGCGCGGAGGTGACCACGTCCGCGGCCGCCGCGGTCACGCCCAGGCTGGACAGCTGACCGGCGATCGCCGCCGGGGTACGGGAGGAATTATTGGTGACGAACGCGAGCCGCATCCCTGCCGCCGCGGCCTTGGCCAGGGCTTCCGGCGCGCCGGGCACCGCGGCCCCGCCCAGGTACACCACCCCGTCCAGGTCGAGCAGGGCGGCGTCGTAGACCTCACACAGCGGCCGCGGCGAGCCGCGCAGGCCCGCCCCGTGCCCCGCGGCTCCCTCCGCGGCCTCATCGGCTTCCTGCTGCATGGCCACCGCCTCTCAGCCGCGGCCTTCCGCGGGGCCGTCCGCCCGCTCCTGGTCCCCGGACCCCGGCTGGCCGGGGTGACCGCCTGGATCAGAGGATGCCAGGCCCGCCTCCCTGCGGGCGCGCAGGGTGGCCCGCACCCCGCGCAGGGCGTTGGTGTAATGGGGGAGCTCGGGCCGCATCGCGGCGGCCAGCGCCAGGTGCTCGGCGGCGCCGGCCGGGTTGCCGCTCCTGGCCAGCGCCAGGCCCAGGCCGAACCGCGCGTAGTCGTCGGCCGGGCTGGCTTCCACGATCCGCCGGAAGCATTCCGCCGCGGCGGTGTACCGGCCCGCGTCGAACTGGGCCCGGCCCAGCGCCTCCAGGACGCTGCGGGACGAGGGCTCGGCTTCCGCGGCCCGCCCCAGCAGCTGCGCGGCGGCCGCGGCGCTGCCTTTGCCCAGCAGCGCGAGCCCCCGCTTGTACCAGGTGTACGCGTCCTCCTGCCGGTCCCGGCCGGCGCCGGGAGCTGTATCTTCCTCCGGCCGGGAATCCTGGCCACCGCGCGGTGCTTCTGTCATATGTGCAGATCCTTCCGTCCGCCCGGCAGTCCGCCCCCGGCCTGGCGCTGGCCCCGTTCCGCGGGCTGCGTTACGCCCCCGACCGGGTCAGCGGCCTTGCAGAGGTCACCTCTCCACCGTACGACGTGATAGCCCACGACACCGAAGGCCAATTGCTCGCGGCCGATCCGCACAACGTGGTCCGGCTCATCCTCCCCCGGCCCGGCAGCGGCCCGGACGGCGACAGCTACCACGAGGCCGCCCGGCTGCTGCACGAGTGGCAGGACGGCGGCATCCTGCTGCCGGAAGACCAGCCAGCGCTGTACGTGTACGAGCAGAGCCGCGTCCTCCGGCCGGGCCAGCCGGACGCTGACGGGGCGGCCGGGGCGGGCGGCGTCATCCAGCGCGGGCTGATCGGCGCCCTGGGGCTCAGCCCGGCCAGCGAGGGTTCCGTTCTCCCCCATGAAAATGTCCTGCCCGGGCCGGTCGCCGGCCGGCGGCAGCTGATGGAGGCCACCGGGGCGAACCTGGAGCCGATCTTCCTCCTCTACGACGGGGCCGGCGGCGCGGCCACCGGCCTGACCGCCCAGGTGGCGGACTGCCGCGAACCGCTGCTGGCCGTCGACACCGGGGACGGGGTGCGGCACCGGCTGTGGGCGATCACCGACCCGGCCGAGCACGCCGCCGTCGCCGCCGACCTGGCCGGCCGGCAGGCGCTGATCGCCGACGGGCACCACCGGCACGCGGCCTACCTGGAGATCCAGGCGCGCAAGCAGGCGGCGGGCGCTGGCGCCGGGCCCTGGGACCACGGGCTGGCCCTGCTGGTGGACTCGGCCGCCTACCCGCCCCGGATCGGCGCCATCCACCGGCTCGTCCCGGGCCTGGCGGCGGCGGAGGCCGCGACGCGCGCCAAGGCCGCCTTCACGGTGCGGCCGGGCCCGCTGGCCTCCGGCAGCCCGGCCTCCGCCAGCGCCGCCCTGGCCGCGCTGGCGGAGGCGGCCCAGGCCGGGCCCGCGTTCCTGCTGGCCGGCCCCGGCGAGAGCTACCTGCTGACCGAGCCCGATCCGCTGCAGCTGGCCGCCGCCATGCCGGGCCGCTCGCCGCAGTGGCGCGCGCTGGCCGCGTCGGTGCTGCAGGAACTGCTGCTCCCCCGGTTGCTGGGCATCCGCGACGACGACCCGGCGGTGCAGATCCACCACGACGCGGCGGAGGCGCTGCGGGAGGCGGCCGGCCCGCCGCCGGGCACGGCGGTGCTGTGCCCGGCGATGTCCGCGGCGGACGTGCGGGACGTGGCCGCCCGCGGTGAGCGGGTGCCGCGCAAGTCCACGTCGTTCGGGCCGAAGCCGCGGACCGGGCTGGTGATCCGGACCTTCGCCCAGGGCTGACGGGCGGCCGCGGCGCGGGCCGGGATCAGTCCCGGCGCCCGGCCATCCGCACGTAGAGCCAGTCCGGGCCCTCGGTGAGCGGCGCGAAGTGGGTGAGGAAGTAGCTGCGCAGCTGCGGCGTCCAGGGAATCCGCCGGGCGGACACGCTGGTCAGCCACAGGTACTGGGCGGAGCGGAAGGCCGACATCCAGATCGCCCGCACCCGGGGTGCCTCCCCGGCCCCGGTGAGCCCGTTGCGGCCATGGGACAGGGCGTAGTCCGTGCCGATGCCGTCCACCATCAGCGAGCAGCCACGGCTGCGGGACACGAACCGGTCAGCAGCCATGGTGTAGGACGCCTGGTCGGACAGCACGCACGCACCGGGCTTGATCATGTGCCGGGCGGCCGCGATGGCGGACGGCGGAACGGCGGTGCTCATGTTGCTCTCGGCCACGGTCTGGCCCAGCGCGCAGGCGGCGAGCACCACCCCCGCCACCCACAGGGCGCCGCGTGGCCGCAGCCAGCGGCCTGCCCGCTGCCCCCGCAGGAACCGGGGGCGGCGCTCCGCGGGCAGCGCGGCCAGGGCGGGCAGCAGGCGGGCCGCTGGCAGGCCGATCGCCATCCCCAGGAAGGGCGCCAGGAAAGCCGGGTAGTGGTAGTAGAAGTCGGCCGGCCACAGGAACGCGACCACGACCAGCGCGGACGTCCCCAGCGCGAACCACTCCAGCGGGCTGGGGCGGCGGCGGGTCAGCCGGGTGGCGAGCGCGCTCGCCCCGACCGTGAGCGCGAGGATCAGGACCACCATGACGGCCAGCAGCCCCGCTGGCGCGATCTGCAGGTGGCTGAGGCCGGTGATGTCGGTCAGCCGCTGGCCGAGCGGGATGCGCACCAGGTCGACCCGCAGGAGCTGGGCCACCACCACGCTGTCGTAGAAGGTCCGCGGGGCGAGGGCGGCGAACGGCACCACCGGCACCAGGAATCCAGCGGCCACCCCGGCGGCAAAGCGGCCCGCCCGCCGCGGCTGCCGGGCCGCCAGCACCAGGATGACCAGCACCGGCAGGATGGCCCACACCTTGATGGCCCCGGCGAAGCCGAACGCCAGCCCGCCCAGCAGCAGCCGGCGGTCGCTGGCCAGCCGGTCGCGGTCGAACGCCGCCAGCGCGCCCAGCAGGCAGAACAGCACCAGCCAGGGTTCGAGCAGCACGGTCTTGGCCGCCGCCACGCTGTCCGGGTAGACGGCCACCAGGCCGCAGGTCACCAGGGTGGCCAGCAGGCCCCGGTGGCGGACCAGCAGGCCGGCCAGCGCCACCCCCGCCGTGCTGGCGAGCACGGTCATCATCCGGCCGATCGCCAGCGCGCCCGCCGTGCCCAGGCCCTTGGCGGTCAGCGCCACCGGCACCATCAGCAGGGTGATCCCGGGCGGCTGCACCATGATGAAGTCCCGGTAGGGCAGCGCCCCGTTCACCATCCGGACGGCGCCGCCGAAATCGGTGCCGTCGTCGTATTCGATGACGCCCATGAGGAAGCCGGGACGGCTCACCTGATACGCCCGCAGCGCCAGGGCGGCCAGGGTGGTCACGGCGATGGCCAGAACCACCGGGTCGCGCCAGCCGCGGGGGCGCCCGCCAGCCTCAGCGTTGCCCGCGGGCTGCGTGCCCGTCGCGGGCCTTGTCACAGGCGGTCGGCTCACCAGGTCTGTTTCCAAGCGCTCCGGTGCGGACGGAACGTCGTGTCCCGCCGCACGGTCGTCAGCCCCGGCGTGCCCGGGGCCGCTGGCTCAGGGTCTGCATCCCGCTGGACGCCCGGCCGTCGGAGCGATACTACTCGCTGTATAAGCAGCGACACCGATCCGCCACGGTGCGTGAGCACATCCGGCACGTGAGTGCGCCAGCACATCTGCGACCATCAGTATATGAACCAGGCGACCCCCGCGCCGGGCAGCGGCGTCACCGACCTCGGCCACCAGGTGTACGAGATCGACACCCGGATGGCCGGGTACGACGGCATCACCGCCGGCTACCTGATCCTGGCGGACCGGCCCTGCCTGGTGGAGACCGGCACCGCACCGTCGGCGCCGGTGGTCAGGGATGCGCTGGCGAGCCTCGGCGTGGGCCCGGGCGACCTGGCGACCGTGGTGGTGACCCACATCCACCTCGACCACGCGGGCGGGGTGGGTGACATCGCGGCCATGTACCCGCAGGCCGAGATCGTGGTGCACGAGCGCGGCGCCCGGCACCTGGCCGATCCGTCCCGGCTGATGGACAGCGCCCGGCGGGTGTACGGGCGGGCGCTGGAGCGGCTGTTCGGCACGCTGGCGCCCACTCCCGCTGAGCGGATCCGGGCGGTGGAGGAGCAGGGGGCCATCGACCTCGGCGGCGGCCGGCGGCTGGAGAGCCACCACTCCCCCGGGCACGCCAAGCACCACGTGGGCCTGATCGACTCGGCCAGCGGGGACCTGTACGTGGGCGACGCGGCCGGGGTCTACCTCCCCGACACCGGCGACCTGCGGCCTGCCACACCGCCGCCGGACTTCGATCTGACCGCCGCCCTGAACTCGCTGCGGACGTTCGGGGCGCTGCGCCCGGCACGGCTGCTGTTCAGCCACTACGGCCCGGTGGACGACGTGCCGCAGACCCTCGCCCGGTCCGCTGAGGAGCTCAGCACCTGGGTGGCGGAGACCAAGCAGGCCCGCGACGCCGGGCTCGACCTGGACCACGCCGTGGCCATGGTCCGGGACCGCACCCGGTCCCGTTACCAGGTGCTCGCCGAAGGGGAAGACCCCGAGCTCTCGGCCAAGTTCGAGCGGCTGAGCGGGGCCGCGGCGAACGTGGAGGGCATCCTGCACTGGCTCGGCAAGAGCAGCCCGGTGCCCCAATAGCCGGTGCCCCATTAGCCGGGGCCCCGGCCAGCCCGGGTCCGGTCAGCCCGGGTCCGGCCCTCCGGGCAGGACCCCGTCCGGGCCGGTGCCCCCGGCTTCGGCGTCGTCAGGCCCGGCTTCGTCGTCGTCAGACCCGGCCAGGTCCTCGATGGTGATCGCGTCGAGTTCTTCCAGCCGTTCGGCGGCGTCGGTCTCTCCCGCGCCGTCAGCACCAGCAGCGCGGCTGAACCACTCCCGCGCCTCTGCCTCCCGGCCCGCGTCCAGCAGCGCGTCGGCATACGCGTAGAACAGCCGCGCCGACCACGGCCGCACCCGCCCGTCGGTGAGCTCCGGCACCTGCAGGGTGACCACCCCGGCGTCCGGCCGTCCCTGGTCCCGGCGGATGCCGGATTCGACGATCCGCAGCTCGATCTGGGTCGCCCGGTCGGCGTCACCCGCCTCCCTGATGAGCGCGAGCGCGCGATCGGGCCTGCCCAGTGCCCGCTCACAGTCGGCCATCATCGGCAGGTAGCCTGCCCGGCCGGTCAGCCGCCGGGCGGTGCGCAGCTCCGCCAGCGCGTCGGCCCACTCGCCGGCCTGGTAGGCCGCGATGCCGCAGGTTTCCCTGACCACCCCGACCCGGGCCGCCAGCTGCCGCGCGGCCTGGGCGTATTCGTAGGCCTGCTGCGGGTCTTCGGCCTGGCTGGCCGCTACCAGCCGGCGCGCCACCGCGTCCGCGAGATCGCCGGGCAGGGTGCGGAGCTCCGCCCGCGCCTCCGGGTCCAGCTGGTCGGCTGTGATCTCAGCGGGAACGAGCGGGCCGGACCGGGCGGGCCGGCTGGCGACAGGCCGGCCGGCGACGGAGCCGCCATACGGCCGGCCGTCCGGCCGCCTTGTGCGGGGCGCCTCCCAGTCCCGGGCCTGGCCGCCCCTGGAGGGCCGGCCAGGCTGCTGACTGGGCCGGCGTCCCGGGCCCCCGGCGGCCCTGCCGCGCTCGCCAGTGCGGTCCCAGGGCCGGCTGCCCCTGGGCGCGCCTTCGCCCAGACCCCCGCCCCGGTCGTCTTCCCGGCGCGGGCGGGACTGGTAGCCGCGGTCCCCGCCCCGGTCGTCTTCCCGGCGCGGGCGGGGCTGATACCCGCGGTCCCCGCCCCGGTCGTC
>JBLMWU010000059.1:0-4562 GCA_050257395.1 Gemmatimonadota bacterium
CGGCTGCATCTGGGCCACTACCTGGGCAGCATCAGCAACCGGCTGCAGCTCCAGCACCAGTACGAATCGTTCATCATCGTCGCCGACCTGCACATGCTGACCACCCGCAGCTCCCGCGCCGACATCGCGGCGGTGGGCGGGGTGGCCAGGGACATGGTGCTGGACCAGCTCGCGGCGGGCCTGAACCCTGACCGCTGCGTGTTCTACCTGCAGTCGGCGATCCCGGAGATCGCCGAGGTGGCCCTGCTGCTGCAGAGCCTGGTCACGGTGCCGCGGCTGCAGCGGGTGCCCAGCCTCAAGGAGATGGCGCGCGACGCGGGCCAGGACGAGATGCCGTTCGCGCTGCTGGGCTACCCGGTGCTGCAGGCGGCCGACATCCTGTCCGTCCGCGCGCAGGCGGTGCCGGTGGGCCCGGACAACGCCGCCCACGTGGAGGTCGCCCGGGAGATCGCCCGCCGCTTCAGCCGCCGCTACGGCCGGGTCTTCCCGGTGCCAGCGCTGGTCCCGGCGCCCGCCGGGTCGCTGCCGGGCACCGACGGCCGCGGCAAGATGAGCAAGAGCGCCGGTAACGCGATCTACCTGTCCGACTCCCCGGACGAGGTCCGCCGCAAGGTCGCCGGGATGTACACCGACCCGGCCCGGGTGCGGGCCGGTACCCCCGGCACGGTCGAAGGCAACCCGGTCTTCGCCTACCACGACGCGTTCAACGACCGGCCCGCCGAGGTGGCCGGGCTCAAGGCCCGCTACCAGGCCGGCACCGTGGGCGACGTGGAGGTCAAGCAGCGGCTGGCCGAGGCGGTCAACCGGTTCCTGGACCCCATGCGGGAACGGCGGGCCCGCTTCGCCGCCGACGCCGGCCTGGCGGACCGGCTCATCGCCGACGGCACCGCCCGGGTCCGGCGCGAGGTCCAGCGCACCGTCACGGACATGCGCGCGGCCATGGGCCTGCCCGCCATCGGCGCGCGGAGATGACGCGGCAGGGAAACGGCAGGGACACCGCGGACCGGCGGGGGCGACCATGACCCTGCCGGCCGGCGCCGACCGGGTCGCCTGCCCGTTCTGCCAATCGCAGGTGGAGCGGGCCGGCCTGCGCTGACCGCCGCGGCTCAGGACTCAGGAAGGCGCCACGGCGAGGACAGCCGGACGCCGCCGCTGCCGGGCCGCCCCTGGCCGGGGCTGCCCGGGCCAGAGCCTCCCGGGCCGGCGCTGCCCGGCCACGGGCGCCGGCCGGTCTGGCTGTCCCCGGCGGCCCCGCCCGCCGAACCCGGCCACGCGCTGCGGGACGGGCGCGGGCCCGCGGGCGCCCGGGACGGCAGCGCGCCGGTGGCCACCGGTGCCGCGGATACCAGCCGGGCATGGCCGGCCGGCTGCGCTGGCTCCGGCGTGTCCGCGTCATCCTGCGCGCCGGCGGTGACCTCGCCGGCCCCGGCCGCTGCTGCCGCGGCGGCGCTGTCCCGGGTCCGCCAGCGGGAGGGGATGAAGACCGGGACGGTCATGACCAGCCCGGCCGCCCCGGCGATGCCGCCGTAGACCATGGTCCCGAGCCCGGTCCCGGACACCCCGGACGGCAGCGGCAGCAGGTCGACCACGTGCCGGGTGCTGAGCACGTACACCGCGGTCACGCCGATCAGGATCAGCCCCGGCACCGCGGACGCGAGCGGGGACACCCGCGGCGCGGCGATCAGGATGCCGGCCAGCAGGCCGGCGCCGGCCACCGCGAGCAGTGCCGTACGTGCGCTTTGGTCCGAGAGGACGGACCCGCCCCCGTTCGGCATCCGGGACAGGTGGGCGGCCACGGCCGCCAGCCGCAGATACCCCCATACCGCGGCCGCCAGCACGCCCGCCATGAGAATGGCCAGGAAGATCCCGATCAGATGTCGCATGCCACCGGCTCTCGTCAGATAGTACCGATCAGTAGGGTCTCTACTGAAGAGCGCACCAGCGGCCGTATTGTCACACCGGCCTCATCGGGCTGGACCCACGGCGCGGGCAGCCTGGCAAGCCCCCATGATGGAGCGAAGAGGCACATCACCCGCGATCGCGGAGACGTTGTGACGCTGACCAGCATCGACATCGACGAAGACGCCCTCGCCGAAGCCAGGCGGCTCTCGGGCGCGAAGACAGACAGCGAAACGGTCAACCTGGCACTGCGGGAGCTCTCCACTCGGCACCGCGCAGCCGCCTTGGAGCGCTACGCGGCGCTGGCGGCCGGATGGGACTTCAAGGGATGGCGAGAGCGAGCGGCTGAAACAAAGCCACGAGAACTGGAATAACTCGCAGCCCACACACCTAGGTGTCAGTAAGACATTTTCTTGTAGGGCCGGTGGGATTCGAACCCACACTTTCAGCGACCTAAACGCTGTGCCTCTGCCTTTGGGCTACGGCCCCCTTCGAGCGACCTGCGAAGTTCGATGTCTGCGAGTGGCAGTTCGGGCAGAGGAACCGGAGATTCTCACACCTGTTGTCCAGCCAGTCGCCATTGATGTGGTCAACGTGCAAGGTCAGCGGTTCGTCTTGCCACTCTGACTCCACCCCGCACTTACTGCATAAGTATTGTACGCCCGCCTCCAGCAGCGCCCGCCGCAACGTACCCGGCTTTTGCCGCGGGGAGCCCGGCGGTCTCACCACCAGAACCTCTCGCGGGGTGAGCCGCCGCGGGGAAGGGAGCCCTCTGTTCGGGGCGACGCGCCGGAAGTGTGACGTGTCTATGCCAAGCGCCTTGAGCCTCCTGCTGATGTGCGCGTGCATACCACCGGACCAGGGAATCTCCAGATACCGGAGGACACCCACAATGCTGACTGACTTCGCTGCCGCTTCTGTCAGCAATTCGTAGGTGTACTTCTCATCGTATTTTCTGCCCATAGACGGGAAGCTACCTCCGGGCACTGACACTTTCGCGTCAAGGCATTTCGGCAGGTCCCGCGGGCGCATCAGATGCCGAGTTCCCTGCGGAGGCGGGCTACGTGGCCGGTGGCTTTGACGCCGTACTGGGCGCGCTCGATGACGCCGTCGGGGTCGATGACGAAGGTGGAGCGGATCACGCCCACCGTGGTCTTGCCGTACATCATCTTCTCGCCGTAGGCGCCGTAGGCCTGCAGCACCTGCCGGTCCGGGTCGGACAGCAGCGGGAAGGTCAGGCCGTCGCGCTCGCGGAACTTCGCCAGCTTCTCCGGCTTGTCCGGCGAGATGCCCAGCACGGCGACGCCGGCGGCCGCCAGCGAGTCCAGGCTGTCCCGGAAGTCGCAGGCCTGCTTGGTGCAGCCGGGTGTCATGGCCGCCGGGTAGAAGTACACGATCACCCGCTGCCCGCGCAGTGAGGACAGGCTGACCGGCTTGCCGTCAGCATCGGGCAGGGTGAAGTCCGGCGCCTTGTCCCCGGGCGCCAGCCGGTGCTCCGTCATGCGTGCTCCCTCCCCGGGCGCGGCCTGGCCGCGCCGTCCCTCCTGACCGACCCCACCGTACCGGGAACCGTCCCTGGCCGGCCCGGCCGCGGGGCCGCGGACCGCGTGACCGCCGCGTGAGCCGAACCGGGCCATCCGGCTGCGGCACGATGGCGGCGGGCCTATCGTATGGCTGCGCCCCGGCGAAATGCCGGTTATGCGAGGAGGGGGATCCCAGCATGCTGCCGCGCCCGGCTGTCCTGGCACGTTCCGCTGCCGTCGTTGTGACGTGCGCGTTCGCTCTCGCCGCCTGTTCCGGCGGCGGCTCCGCAACGGCGGGCCCGCCCGCGGGCGCGAAGCCCGCCGGCGGCACCATGTCCGCCGGCCAGGTGCTCACCGCGGCGGCCACCGCGGCCCAGCACACCACCTCGTTCACCGCGACGATGGTCATCAGGTCCAGCGGCACCTACTCCTCCAGCATGACCGGCACCCTGAACGAGCAGACCAAGCCCACCCTGCTGGCGCAGCAGAAGTTCGCGGTCACCAGCAACGGCGCGCCTTTGCCCGGCGGGATGGAGACCATCCTCACCAGCCAGGCGGTGTACCTCAAGATCGGCAGCCTGCAGCAGATGCTCGGCAAGCCGTGGGTCAAGGTCTCGTTCTCGTCGCTGAAGTCCGGCTCCGGCGCCAGCTTCGCCCCGCTGATCCACCAGATGCAGGCCAGCGACCCCCTCACCTCGGCCCAGATGCTCCCGGCCGCCACCAACGTCCGGAAGCTGGGCACGGCAACCATCAACGGCGTGGCCACGACCGAGTACTCCGGCTCGCTCGACCCGGTCAAGGCGCTGACCCGGGTCGACCCCAGCCTCAAGAAGATGGTGGGGCCGATGATGCAGTCACTGGGCATCACCACCGACACGTTCCGGGTCTGGCTGGACAGCCAGCATCAGATCCGCAAGTTCTCGCAGGTGCAGTCCGGGCCCCGGTACCACGTCACCTCGGTGATGACGGTGACCTCGGTCAACCAGCCGGTGAGCATCCAGGTGCCGCCCGCCAGCCAGACGGCGGTGTCGCCGGGCATCTGACCGGGCCGGGCGCGGGGCCCCGGCGGGCCGCGCTACTCCCCGAGCAGCGCGGCGATCACCGGGGCGAGCGCGCGCAGCGCCTTGCCCCGGTGGCTGA
>JBLMWU010000060.1:0-4189 GCA_050257395.1 Gemmatimonadota bacterium
GATCATGCCCAGACGCAGACGCCAATCGATACGCCGGGCACTAAGCTCTACCTCGGCCGAGGCATGTCAATGGCACGGCGTGAGGTCATCTCGTTGGTAGATCATCCTGCCGACATCGATCATCGCGCGGGCTTCCCCTGGCCATGCGCAGGACCGCGGGCCGCCCCGGCCGCAGCCGCGGACGGCCCTGTCACATCTTGCCGATCACGCGGGCCAGCCGGGCGATGCCCTCCGCGATGGCCTGCTCGCCGACCGTCGCGTACCCGAAGATCAGGCCGCCGGGCCCCGAGTTCGTGATGCGGTACGACCCCACCGCGTCCAGGCCCACTCCCGCCCGGCGGGCCGCGCCGACCACCGCGGCCTCGTCCAGGTGCGGCGGCAGCCAGGTGACCAGATGCAGCCCGGCGGAGACGCCTACCGGCTGGAGCCAGGGCAGGTGCCGGGCCAGCGCGGCCAGCAGCGCGTCACGCCGCCGCCGGTAGACCGGGCGCATCCGCCGCAGGTGCCGGTCGAACTCGCCGCGCGTAACGAAGTCGGCGAACGCGAGCTGCTCCAGCGCGGGCGAGCCGCGGTCGGCCGCGATCTTGGCGACGGCCATCGGCTCAGTAAGGTGACCGGGCATCACGAACCATCCCAGCCGCAGCCCGGGTGCGAGTGTCTTGCTCGCCGATCCGGCGTAGACGACGTGGCCGGGGGCCAGGCCCTGCAGCGCGCCGACCGGCGTCCGGTCGTAGCGGTACTCGGCGTCGTAGTCATCCTCGATGATGACGGCCCCGCGCTCGGTGGCCCAGTCGATCACGGCGGCCCGGTTCCGGGCGGACAACACAGACCCGGTGGGCCACTGGTGCGAGGGCGTCAGGATGACGGCATCGGCGCCGCTGTCCCCCAGCAGATCGACCCGGATGCCGTTGCCGTCGACCGGGATCCCAGCCACATCGAGACCGGCCGCACGCGCGGCCGGGAGGGCATCGTCCCGAGAGGACGGGTCTTCCAGCGCCAGCCGTTTCGCGCCCGCGGCGGCCAGCACGCCGATGAGCAGCGTCACGCCCTGCGCGTAGCCGGTGCAGATCACGATGTGATCCGGATCAGCTAGGGTGCCGCGAACCCGGTTCAGGTAACCGGCCAGCGCCGTGCGCAGCTGCGGCACGCCGCGTCCTGTCAGGTAGCCGAACACGTCGTTCGGCGCGTACGCGAGCGCGGCGCGTATCGCCCGCAGCCACGCGGCCCGGGGGAAGCTGGACACGTCGGCGCGGCCGTAGCTGAGATCAATGACCGGCCTGGGCCCGCGAGTCAGGGGCAGTTCCGTGGCGGGCGGAGCCGGTCCGGCCGCCACCTGCGTGTATCCGCCGACGCGGCTGGCCAGGTATCCCTCGGCCGCAAGCTGCTGGTAGGCCTCGACCACGACGCCGCGGGAGACGCCGAGGTCAGCGGCCAGCACGCGGGAGGGTGGCAGCGAGGACCCCCGCGGCAACCGCCCGGCGCGGATCGCGTCACGGATCGAGGTCTCGATCTGCCGGTGCAGCGGGATATGCGCGTCATGCCGGAGCATCACGAGCAGTTCGGAATTGGCCCTGGTTTTAGCCATCAAACTGGACCTTATCAGCAGGACCAATTTCTGTCAGGGTCGATCTGGACACCAGTCAACTCAGTGAGGGATGACCGTGGGAATCCTGTTCGGCCTGGCCGCCGCCCTGTTGTACGGCAGCTCCGACTTCGGCGGGGGGCTGCTCTCGCGGCGCTTCGGACCTCTTCGGGTCACTGTCGTAGGCTCGGCTGCCGCCGCCGTGCTGGCCTGGACCGTGCTCATCATCTCCGGCGGTCCCGGGCCGAGCGTCCGGGCCGTCGCCTGGGGGCTGGCCAGCGGCCTAGCCGGCGGAGCCGGCACCCTCGTGCTGTACCGGGGGCTGGCCCGCGGGCAGATGAGCGTGGTCGGGCCGGTGTCCGCGGTAGGCGCGGCAGTGGTCCCGGTCGCGGCGGGCATCGCGATGGGCGAGCGGCCAAGTGTGCTAGCCGTGGCGGGCGTCCTGGTCGCCCTGCCCGCCATCGTGCTCGTCGCGGCCAGCGGCTCCGTGCGCGGCAAGCTGGGCGCCGGCCTGACCGACGGCCTCGCCGCCGGCCTGGCCTTCGGCATCTTGTTCATCGGTCTCGCGCAGGCCGGCCGGAACGCGGGCCTGTGGCCGGTAGCGTCCGAGCAGACAGGCACGCTGCTGCCCGTGCTCGCCATCGCGGTCAAGTCACGTGAGCCGCTGAGTATCCCGGTCCGCGCCGCTGGCCTGCCCGCGCTGGCAGGCGCCAGCGGCATGGCCGCCACGCTGGCGTACTTCTACGCGACTCATTTCAGCATGCTGGCCGTCGCGGCCGTACTCGTCTCGCTGTACCCAGGCGTCACCGTCCTGCTCGCCCGCCTGATGCTGCACGAGCGATTCAGCCACGCTCAGCGCGCGGGCCTGGGCCTGTGCACCCTGGCCATCATCGCCATCGCGCTGAACTGACCTAGGTGGCCTCCCGATAGCGTCCAGCGCAAAATCAACGATTAATTTGGCTGGCGGGCGGCTAATTTGGCTGGCGGGCGGCGCCGGGCGGCGGGGTCGGTGGCAGCGACGTAGCGTGCGGCGGCTTCGGGGCCGGGCCGGACGTAGCGCTCGAGGGGCGGACGGAGGCGTGCCGGGACCGGGCGAGCAGGGTCGGGGTGTTGGTGCCCGCCGCCGTCCGGCCCCATGGAGCAGTACGGCCTGAACTCACTCTCCGTAACACCCACCGCCGAGGTTCGACGGCTGTCACCAGGTCGGCAGAAGGAAATGGTCACGAAGCTGTCGCCGCCGGAGCCGAATCACGCAGCCCATTACGGTCTCGGCCGTGTCCAATATGAGTGACGCCGCATGCTCACAGCGGGCGTGGCGATCTTGGTGCCCGGCCCGGGCAGATTGGTGGCAGGCTTCTGGCGGTGCCTGCTGTTCGATCAGGTGTGTTTGTAGGCTGAGTGGCTGAGCTTGACTCCGGGCAGACTGTTTGAATCGTGGGGAGCGTGGGCCATCAAACGCGGACTGTACCTGGCGCCGTTCGATTAGTTGGCTGATCCGCGGCTCCTGATGGATCTCGCGGGCCTCGCCGAGTCCAGGGGCTGGGATGGCCTGTTCCTGTGGGATCGGATCACCTATCCACCCCGTGGGCGCGCCGTGGCTGACTCGTGGGTGGCGCTGAGCGCCATTGCTGTGGTGACCGAGACGCTCCGGCTCGGGCCGATGATCACTCCGCTGCCCCGCAGGCGGGTCCAGAAGGTCGCCCGGGAGACGGTCACGCTGGACCATCTCAGCAATGGGCGTCTCACGCTGGGCGTCGGGCTTGGCAACGCTGACGATCTTGAGTCGTTCGGGGAGGTCATCGACCCGCGTAAGCGGGCGCGAGTGCTGGATGAGGGCCTTGAGCGGCTCGACGGGTTCTGGAGCGGGGGATTCGACCCGCGGCCGGTACAGCGCCCGCGGATGCCCGTCTGGGTCGCGGGGAATTGGCCCAATCGCAGGCCTATCCGGCGGGCGATCCGATGGGACGGCCTGTTCCCAATCGATCTCCCCGGACCCGAACGGCTCGCCGAGCTCGCAGAGGAGATCAGCCAGGCACGTGCCGGGAGCGAGGATCTGTTCGATCTGGTCGTGGAGGTGCCCCCGGGAGCCGATGTTCGCTCGTGGGAGGCCGCTGGAGCGACATGGGTGCTTACCAGCATCGAGCCACAGCCGTCGAACATCGAGGTACGTATGGTCATCGAGGTCGGCCCCTGACGGCGGATCCCGGGCGGCCCTGCCCGGGCAACCGGGCAGGGCCGGCCAGCGCTGCCGCGGCGGCAAACCAGTGCTGACGGCGCGCCGGGAAGGCGGAGGCTATCTGTGATGGACGCCGATCACCAACAGCGCCCCGGCGGCCCCGGTCGGCCGTCGCGAGGGGGGTGTGGTGCGACACGACGCCGCAAGCGAACACAGGCCTGGCCTTAGCGGCTACGACGCCGAACTGTGGCTGCGCAACGAGGTATTTCGCCGGGCCTGTGGCGTCCAGCCCCACGACCATGTCCTCGAACTGGCCGCGGCGGCGCCGTAGCGGGTTGTCGCGGTCACCGTGGTGACGTGCGGGGCTGGCCAGGTCTTCTCGTCGGCGAGCTTGAACTCCCTGCCGTGCCGGGGCGGGCGGCCCGGCTTGC
>JBLMWU010000061.1:0-4462 GCA_050257395.1 Gemmatimonadota bacterium
GTGCCGCTGTGGCAAGCCTGGAACAGCGCACACTGGAGACCATCGAGCGATCGCGTGCCCTGCTGGGCGCAAGCGGCCAGCGCCTCAACCGCCAGGAAGCCGCGGTGAAAAGGGCCCTAGCTTGTTCTTTAACCTGTGTGTTCTCGCATGGCTTTGAGCGTGAGTTCCCTCCTGGCCGTCTTTCCCACGTCATAGCGGGGTGCGGGGCGGCG
Source organism: Gemmatimonadota bacterium (assembly GCA_050257395.1). Classification (GTDB taxonomy): domain Bacteria; phylum Actinomycetota; class Actinomycetes; order Streptosporangiales; family Streptosporangiaceae; genus JAIRTY01. The sequence goes on from JBLMWU010000061.1 coordinate 213, forward strand.
GTTCTTTGACCCGGGCGGGCGGCCGGGGCCGGGTTTGCCGGGTTTCGGCGCACCGGCTGGACAAGGGACTGTCGCGCGGATGTTTCTAAATCCCCGGCGGACCCGGGCCGGGGTCAGCCGTCCGGGCGGGGCCGGGCGTTCCCAGGGCAGGCGCAGGTCGTCAGCGAGCGGGCGGGCGAGGCGGAGCTGGGCATGGGCGGTGATGATCAGCCAGGTCCACCGGTCCGCGGCCGGCGGGTCGCGGAGTTTCGGGGTGGTCCATCCGAGGACCTGCTTGTAGAGCCGGAAGGTGTGCTCCAGGTCGAAACGGCGCAGGAACGCTTGCCATAGCCGGTCCACACCGGCGGGCGGGGCGCCGGTGACCGAGCACCATAGCCACACGGGCTTGGGGTCGCGGTCGCCGGGCAAGTGATCGACTTGCAGGCGGATCAGGGTGCCCTCGATAACGGGCAGTGGCCCGTCGTGGCCGATCCAGGCGGAGCGGTGGGTCAGCCGGGGGTGCAGCCGGTCCCATGCCTGCGCCACGGCGGTGCCGTAGCGGGTGGCCGCCGTGGTGGTGGTCACGGCCGGTTCTGGCCAGGTGGCTGGGTCAGCGAGGGCGAACTCCTGTCCGTGGCGGGGTGGCCGGCCATTGGTGCCGGGCTGGCGAGCCGGGATGGGGAAGTGCAGCACCCGGTCACTGCGCAACCGGCCCAGGATCTCCACGGGCAGGTCCGCGAGCTGGTAAGCCAGCCGCATCGGGTCATACCCCGCGTCGACGATCACCAGGACCGGCGGGTCGCCGCCGCGCCAGTGCCCCGCGGCGATCAGCCGGGTGATCACCTCGCGGACCTGGGCGGCGGTCACCTCGGCCTGGTCATCCTCAGGGCCCAGGCGGATGGCGTCCAGCACCGCGGTCCAAGAGGTGCGGCCGGGCTCCAGCGCCGCGACCACCGAATACGGCCAGCCCGGGATCATCTGCGCCTGCCCCTTGCCCCGCCCGTAGACATGGCAGAACAACCTGTCCGCGCTGGTGACCGCGCCGGGACGCAGCCAGTTACTCACATCCACCGCGAGCATCAGCCGCCCGTCCGCCGCCCTGGGTAACGGCAGGCCAGCCAGGCGCCGGCGCAGCCGGGCAATGTCGATCCGGCCGCAGTTCACCGCGTCGTAGAGGGCGCCGTGGCCACGGCGGTGCCCCGGAACCAGCGATAGGCCGGCCAGGTTCCGCACCGGGCCGTCCGCGCACAGCACCGCATCGGTCAGTTCCGCCAGCTCATCGGCGCGGGCGGTCAGGCAGGCATGGAACTCCCGGCGGAACCGCGCCAGCACGGCCAGCGCGAGTGGCCCAGCACCAGTGTCCTCTGGCAATCTGTCCATCACGGCCTTCGTGGTGATCATGGGATCTTCGGCGAGAACACATGATCATGCGGAGGCCGTGCTCACGCACCGCGACACGCGGGGATCACCTAGCAGAAAGTCCGCGAAACACCCAGGTCACAGCCGCGGAGGTTAAAGAACAAGCCTAGGGCCTGTTTAAGAAGTAGCGCGCCGGCTGGGCGCTTGATCACGGGCTGGTGACCGGGGTGTGTCGGTGCCCGGAAAGTTGTGAGGTCTCCGGTAGATGAGTCAACGACCAAGAAGACCAGCCCACCGGAGACCTCGTGCCTACCGTACCGGTGGCTGGCCGGGCGGACCTGTCTGACGCGCAGTGGGCGGTGCTGGAGCCGCTGCTGCCGCGGGCTGGGAAGCTGGGCCGGCCGCGTAAGTGGCAGTTGCGGCAGCTGATTGACGGGATCCGCTGGCGGACCCGGGCCGGTTGCCCGTGGCGGGACGTGCCGGTCGAGTATGGGCCGTGGAACTCGGTGTATGGGTTATTCCGCTGCTGGCAGCGCGATGGCACCTGGGCACGGATTCTCACGGCGCTGCAGGCGCGGGCGGATGCGGCGGGACTGATCACCTGGGACGTGTCCGTGGACTCCACGGTGGTGCGGGCGCATCAGCATGCGGCGGGTGCGCGGAAAAGGGGGATCTGCAGGCCGAGCCGCCAGGCGGGGTGAAGACCGAGCCGGCTGATCATGCGCTGGGCCGCTCGCGGGGCGGGCTGTCCACCAAGATCCACCTGTCGTGCGAGCAGCGGCAGAAACCGCTGTCGATCGTGATCACCGCCGGGCAGCGCGGCGACAGCCCGCAGTTCCAGGCGGTGCTGGAGGGGATCCGGGTGCCCCGGCTGGGGCCGGGCCGGCCCCGCACCCGCCCGGACCGCGCGCTGGCCGATAAGGCCTACGGCTCCCGGGCGAACCGCGCTTACCTGCGGCGGCGCGGTATCCGGTGCACCATCCCGGAGAAGGCAGACCAGGTCCGCCACCGCAAGAACCGCGGCCGTGCCGGTGGCCGCCCGCCGGCGTTCGACCCGGAGATCTACAAGGCCCGCCACGCCGTGGAGACGAGCAAGCCGCAGTGCTGTCATAGCTGCGGCTGGCTTGCATCGCGGTTGGCTCCTTCCTGTTCAGTGTTCGTGAGCGCGGCTTGATTTTTCAACCAGGGCCGACGGTTGTGCTGGCCCCGGGGAACGTGATGCAGGGCGCGCAGGCGCTCGACCTCGGCGGGGTCGGCGCGCACCACTATCCGTTTGATGGCGGGGTGCAGGTAGCCGGTGGCCCAGCCGCGCCGGACCCAGGAGTCGAGGGTGATGTGGGACATGGCGAGGTGCTTGGCCAGGTCGCGCAGCCACCATTCGTGCTCGGCCAGGTTTGGGCGGTGTGCGCGGGCGGGGATGGCCGGACGCTGGATGCCCGCCGCGCGCAGCAAGTCGGTGACCGCGCTGGCGGTGAAGGTCTCGCAGCGCTTGGGCGGGCGGAAGCCCTCGGTGTTGAGCTGGCTGGCGATCTGCGCGAGGGCCAGCCCGGCGTCTGCCAGTTCGCGGGCCCGCTGGGCGAGCTGGGGGTAGTAGCTGAGCTGGGTCAGGCAGGCCACCGGGCGGGTGATCTGTGCCCGGGTGCGGTGCCCTCCCGCCCAGACGACCTCCACATCCACTTTCTCGCTGGCGCCGAGCACGGTGATACGGACCTGCTCGACCAGGTGCCGGATCAGCTGCTTGCGGTCGGCGTCGGTGGTGGTGGGCGCATGCCAGATAGCGGGGGTGTCGGCGGCCAGGGCGCGGATCTGCTCGCGTTCGGCAGTTGTCAGCGTCCGGGGGCGGGCGGCGGTGAAGCGGTCGTACTCCTCGCCGAGGCGCTGCCGCTCGGCCAGCGCGGCCTCCCAGTCTTTCTCCAGCTGCCGTGCCACCAGGCGGTTCTCCGGCTCGGCAAGCTGGTACTGACGGCGGGCCCGGTCGGCGGCGTAGTCGGCGCGTTCCAGCCGCTGCCGCCAGATCCGGTCCACCTGTGCCCGCCGGGCCTCGGCCTGCCCGGCCGCGGCGAGGGAGATCTCCAGCGCGGCGGGGGCCAGGGCGTCCAGCAGCAGGCCGGTGACGTAGTCGTCCACGCACGAGCCGGCGAGCTGCTGGCATTGCCCGCCTCCGTAGTCGGTCTTCTCCCGGGCGCACACATAGACCGGCTGCAGCTTCCCGCCCGCGCCCCGCTGGTAGCCGACAGTCATCTTCTTGCCGCACCGGCCGCAGGCCACCAGCCCGGCCAGCAGGGCCGGGCCGTTACGCACCGCGCCCAGGCTCTGGGAGCGGGACCGGTTGGCCTCCATCCGCTGCCTGTTCTTCTCGTACTGCTCGGTGCTGATATAGGCGGGCAGCAGCCCGGGCAGGAAGACGATCCAGTCCTCGCGTGCGGTGCGCACCCGCCCGGTGAACGGCCGCCCGGCCTGCCGCCGCCGGGGATCAGTCGTGCTGCGGCCATAGGCGTAAATCCCAGCGTAGGCCGGATTACGCAGGATGTTCTGCACCATGACCCGGCTCGGCCGACGCCACGCCAGCTCCCCGCGCTCCGGCCCCTCCCGCACCCGGATTCCGACCTGGATGTGGTTGTCAGCCAGGAAACACAGCACCGCGTTCACCGTGCCCAGCCGCTCGAACAGGTCGAAGACCAGGCGGATCACAGCCCGGGCCTGCTCATCGGGATCCAGGGCCGCCTCACCCGAGGGGCGACGAACGAAACCGGCCGGCAGCGGCACGGCCAGCTCCCCCCGCCGGGCCTTGGCCAGCCGCCCAGTCCACATCCGCTGTTTGATCAGGTGCAGCTCAGCCTCGCTGATCGTGCCCTTCAGCCCCAGCAGCAGGCGGTCATTGTGATCGGCCGGGTCATAGATCCCGTCCGGAT
>JBLMWU010000062.1:0-19805 GCA_050257395.1 Gemmatimonadota bacterium
GTGACGATGATCATCACCGACCAGAAGATCAGCGAGACGACCCCGTAGACGCTCCCGGCCGTCACCGTCACCGGATGCGGCTCACGGGGATTGAACACCGTCTGGACGGTGTAGAGCGGACTGGTGCCGATGTCCCCGAAGACCACCCCGAGCGCGCCCAGCGCGAGCGCCCCCTGGGCGGTGGCGGCGCGCCGGCTCACGTCCCGTTCCCCGCCTTCCGGCCTGCCAGGGCCTCCCCGTACCACCATGACCAGACGACCCACCGATCCTAAGCTCAGCGGTCAGCCGGGGCGGGCAGCCGGGCCAGCCGGTGGTCGGGGGTGAACAGGCGCCGGATCAGCCCCAGCGCGATCACCACCGTGGTGGTGCTGGCCGCGGCCAGCACCAGGAACATGACCACGGCCTGGACCAGCACGGCCTGCAGCGGCGGGGTCCCGGCCAGGATGAGGCCGGTCATGGCCCCGGGCAGGAAGACCAGGCCGGTGGCCTTGGTGGTCTCGATCTGCGGGGTCAGGGCCGCGCGCAGCGCCGCCCGCACGTACGGGGTCGCGGCCTGCCGGGAGGACTGGCCCAGCGCCAGCCGGGCCTCCACCTCGTCCCGCTTGTCCCGCAGCTCGTCGGTGAGCCGCCGCCCGGCGAGCACGGTCGCGGTCATCGAGTTCCCGATCATCATGCCGGCGATGGGAACCAGGGTGCGGCCGTTGAGCGGGAACACGTGCAGCCCGAACAGCACGCCCAGGGTGACGACCGCGGCGGCGGCGAACGAGGCCAGCGCCAGCGGCAGCACCTGCGGGACCTCGGGGGCGCGGCGGCGGGCGACGGTGGCGGCGTAGCCGAGCATGGCGGCAACCCACAGCCAGGACCACCAGATGGACCGGCCGGGGCTGATGACCAGGGTGAGGCCCGCGCCGACCAGCAGCAGCTGCGCCAGGGCCCGGCCGGCGGCGATGAGGATCTGCCGCTGCAGGCCCAGCCGCTGCCACCAGGAGATCCCGGCCGCCACCGCCACCAGCAGCAGAGACAGCGCCAGCCCCACCCAGCTGACCGGCCCGGTCATCCCGGCTCCCCGGCCACGGGTGCGGGGGAGAGGTGGCCGTCGCTGAGACGGCAGATCCGGTCGGCGACCCGGCTGGCCTGCGCGTCGTCATGGCTGACCCACAGGATGGTGATGCCCTGGTCCGCCAGTTCCCGGGCGGTCCGCTCGAAGGCCAGCTTCGGCCCGGCGTCCAGGGCCGAGGTGGGCTCGTCCAGCAGCAGCGTCTCCGGCCGGGTGACCAGCGTGCGGGCCAGGCACATGCGCTGCAGTTCGCCGCCGGACAGCGTGCGTGCCTCCTGGCCGAGCAGCCCCGGGTCCAGGGCTACCCGCTGCAGGACAGCGCCCATCTCCTCCGCGCCGGCCTGCGGGCGGGCCACGGCGAGGTTGCCCGCCACGGTGCCCGGGAAAGGGGTGGGCCGCTGGAAGACCATGCCCACCCGGCGGCGGAGGGCCAGCGGGTCGAGCCCGTCCAGCGGCTGGCCGCGGTAGCACACCTGGCCCGCGTCGGGGATGTCCAGCCGGTTGCACAGCCGCAGCAGGGTGGTCTTGCCCGCCCCCGACGGGCCCGTCACCACGGTGATGCCGGCGGCCGGGACCGACGCGGTGATCTCATCGAGCACGCGGCGGCCCGCCCGCATGACCGTCACCTGCCGGAACTCGAACGCCGCCAGCTCCCGCCCTGCCACTGACCGCCCTTTCCCCTGGCTGATGGGCGATTATGCCGCAGCCGCGCGGTGCTCACCTGCGCGCGCGGGCCTTGTAGGCCTCGAACCAGGCCACGCCGGCGACTCCCGCGGCGAGCGCGGCGAGCCACTCCCACGGGGTCATCGGGCCGAAGCTGAAGGCGTCCCGGAGTGCCGGGACGGTCAGGAACACCACCAGCAGGATCGCGGCAGCCCCGAGGATCCACTTGAGGGTGTGGTTCGTGCGCTGGCGGAATGACTGCCAGATGGACAGCCGCCAGGACCGGTTCACCAGGATGAGCGTGAGGTTGCCCACCAGGAGCGCGGTGAAGGTGATGGAACGGACCACGTCGCCGGGACGGCCGCTGAGCACCGCCCACAGGTAGACCGCGAGCGCGGCGAGCAGCACCGACAGGCCCTGCAGGGCGGCGATCCCGAGCACCCGCCTGCTGAACATGGGCTCGCCGGACGCCCGGGGCCGCTGGTCCATGATCTGCGGGTCGATCTGCTCCGACTCGAACACCACCGAGCAGGCCGGATCGATGACGAGCTCGAGGAAGGCGATCTGCACCGGCAGCAGGACCAGCGGCCAGCCGGGCACGAACACCGGGATCAGTGACATCCCGAAGATCGGCACATGGACCGCGATGACATAGGCCATCGCCTTGCGCAGATTGGCGAAGATGCCCCGGCCCTGCCGGACGCCGCCGACGATCGAGGTGAAGTCGTCGTCGGTGATCACCAGGGCGGCGGACTCGCGGGCCACGTCGGTGCCGCGGGCGCCCATGGCGATGCCGAGGTCGGCGGCGCGCCGGGCCGGGGCATCGTTGACGCCGTCACCGGTCATGCCGACGATCTCGCCGCTGGCCTTCAGCGCCCGGATGAGCTGCAGCTTCTGCTCGGGGACCATGCGGGCGAAGACGCTGACCGAGGCGGCCCGGCGGGCGAGTTCCTGCTCGCTCATGGCCGCCAGTTCAGGGCCGGTGAGGCAGCCCGCTGCATGGTCCAGGCCGATCTGGCGGGCGATCGCGAGCGCGGTGCCCGGGTAGTCGCCGGTGATCATCACGACCCGGATGCCGGCCCGGGTGCACTCGGCGACCGCGGCGGCGACGCCCGGCCGGACCGGGTCGTGCAGGCCGGCCAGGCCGAGGTACTGGAACCCGAAATCGTGCTGGCGGGCCGGCAGGCGGCCGTCCTGGCGGAACTCGGCGCGGGCCACGGCGAGGACGCGCAGCCCGCTGCCGGTGGCCGCATCGACCTGCGCGGTGAGCTCCGCCCGCGCCCGCGCGCCGAGGTGGCACAGGTCGGCGATGGCCTCCGGCGCGCCTTTGGCGGCGACCACGTAATGGGTCAGGTCGGGTGAGCGCCACACATGGGACAGGGCCAGCAGCTTCTCCGACAGGGGATACTCCCGCACCAGCTCCCAGCCCTGGTGGAGGTGCTCCGTGCCGGCCAGGTACTTCTCCCCGAGGTCCCGGAACGCCCGGTCCATGGGGTCGAACGGGTCGACCGGGGAGGCGAGGACGGCGAACTCGGCGAGCTCGTGGAACCGCTCGGGGAGCGGTTCCCCGCCGGGCACGTGGGCCTGCCCGCCGGTCATGAGCTGGGCGACCGTCATGCTGTTCATGGTCAGCGTGCCGGTCTTGTCGACGCAGATGGCGGTGGCGGACCCGAGCGTCTCGATGACGGGCGGGCGCCTGGTCAGGACGTGCCGCTGGGACATGCGCCAGGCGCCCAGCGCGAGGAAGACCGTGAGCACGACCGGGAACTCCTCCGGCAGCATCGCCATGGCGGTCGCGATGCCGGCCAGCAGGCCGTCCAGCCAGTGGCCGCGGGTCAGCCCGAACACGATGACCACCACGCCGGCCGCGGCCACGCCCAGCACCGCGACGGCCCGGACCAGCCGCCCGATCTCCCGCTGCAGCGGGGTGCGCTCCGGCTCGATCGTGCGCAGCGCCGTGCCGATGCGGCCGAGCTCGGTGCCGGCGCCGGTGCCGTTCACCAGTGCGATCCCGTGACCCTTCACCACCAGGGTGCCGGAGAACACCCACGGGGTTGCGTCCCCGCCAGGCCGCCCCTGCCCGGACCCGGCGGTGCCCGGGCTGGCCGGGGCCTTGCGCACCGGCACCGACTCGCCGGTCAGCGCCGACTCGTCGACCGAGAGGTTCACGCAGTCCAGCAGCGTGGCGTCGGCCGGCACCCGGTCACCCTCGGCCAGCAGGACGGCATCGCCGCGCACCACGTCCCGGCCCGCGATGCGGATCTGCCGGCCGTCCCGCACCACCAGCGCCCGCGGGGACGACAGGTCACGCAGCGCGGCGAGCGCGTTCTCGGTCTTGTGCTCCTGGTAGATCGAGATGCCGATCACCACCACCACGAACGACATCAGGATGGCGCCGTCGAGCGGCTCGGCCAGCAGGAAGTTGACCACGCCGGCGGCGGCCAGCAGCAGGAGCATCGGCTCGCGCAGCACGTCCCACGCCTGCCGCGCCAGGTTGCGCTTCTTCGCGGTGGGCAGCTCGTTGGGCCCGTCCGCTGCCAGCCGCTCAGCCGCCTCCCGCGCGGTCAGGCCGGCCAGCGTGACATCCAGGACGCCGGTCACGGTGCCGCGGCGGCTCGGCGGGGATCCCATACCCGTAAGGAACCACCGCCCGCGGGAGCGGGGCAGGGGCCGAAGGCCAGCCGCCCGCGGGGCGAATGACCCGCGGCGCCCCCACCGCGCGGTCACCGGCCGTGGCCGGCGGGCCGGCTGGCGGCACCCGGGGAAGGGACGTGCGGTCAGCCGCCGGGCGGGGTGCCGCCGCCGCCCCCGCCGCCTCCGGGCTTCTTTTTCGGCGGCGGCTTCTTCTTGGGCTTGGGGGGCGCCGGGACGGACTGGCCGCTGCCTTTGGCGAACAGCGGGTCTGTCGAGGGCAGCGGCACGAAGTCCGCTGGCGGGCCCAGCCGGGCGTGCAGGAAGGTCAGCTGCCAGATCCCGCCGGGCGCCATGGACCCGTACATGAAGCCCGGGCACCCGCCCCGCCAGCAGGACCCGGGGTACCCCTGCATCGGGTAGCGGAACGGGCTGACCGGGTTGCCAACCCACACCGCCCCGATCAGGCCGGGGGTGTAGCCGACGAAGAACGCCGCGGTGTAGCTGTCCGACGTGCCGGTCTTGGAAGCGGCCGGGCGCCCGATGCCGTCATTGGCCGCCGTGCCCAGGCTCGTCAGGTCGCCCCGCAGGACGTAGTTGGCCGCGTCGGCGATCCGGGCCGGCAGCACCCGGTGGCATCTGGCTGATTCGACGGGCAGCCGGCCGCCGGTGCTGGTCACGATCTTGCTGATGACGATGGGGTGGCAGTAGATGCCGCGGGAGGGCAGGGTGGCGTCCGCAGCGGCCACGTCGATCGGGGCCACGTTGACCGAGCCGAGGGTGAACGACGGGATGTTGTCGGCCGACGGCACGAAACTGCGGTGCCCGGGCTTGCCTTCGCTGGCCAGCAGCGAGGTGCCGTCCGCCCGCCGCAGCCCCATCCTGGCGGCGGTGCGCACCGTGCTGCACAGGCCGACCCGCCGTTCCAGATGCGCGAAGAACGTGTTGATCGACAGGGTGGTGCCCAGGTACAGCGTGTAGGTGGCCGAGTTCAGCTCGCCCTGGTCGTTGGTGAGGCTCCACCGGCCGGGCACGCCGTGGGAGTAGCCCGCGGGCTGGCCCAGGCAGTTGGTGTAGCCGTCGATCACCGCGGTGCCGTTGACGTGCTTGAGGTAGCCGAACGGGATGCCCTGCTCCAGCGCCGTGACCAGGGTGTAAACCTTGCCCGTCGAGCCGATCTGGACGCCCACCCCGCCGTCGTAGGGCGACTCGACGGCGTAGTCGACCGTGGTCTGGTGCGGGCCGGTGCCGTAGCGCCGGTCGATGGCGATGGCCCGGACCTTGCCGGTGCCAGGCTGGAGGAGGACCTCGGCGGCCGCGTTGCGGCCCGGGTTGTCACCTGAGGGCGGGGGCGGGAGCTGGTAGTCGGCCGCGCGCTGCGCCGCGCGCTGGTCCTGCCGGTCCAGGGTGGTGTAGATCCGCAGCCCGCCGGTGCCGTTCAGCCGGGTCCACGCCTTCCGGAAGGCGGCGTCGCGGTGCAGCACCGCCAGCACGTAGTCGCAGAAGAACGCGGCGCTGCGGGCGGACGCGCTGGTGCACCCGCTCTGCGGCAGCGACGGGTGCAGCCCCAGCGGCGTGTGCTCTGCCGCCTGCAGCTGCGCGCCGGTGAGGTAGCCGAGCTGGGCCATGCGGGCAAGCACGATGTCGCGCCGGGCAGCGGCGGCGGCCGGCTCGGACAGCGGGTCGTACTGCGCGGGGTTCTGCACGATGCCGGCCAGCAGCGCCGCCTGCGGCAGGGTGAGGCCGGCCGCGTGGGTGCTGAAGTAGCGCTGGGCCGCCATCTCGATGCCGTAGGCCTGGCTGCCGAAGTAGGCGGCGTTCAGGTACCCGGTGAGGATCTGGTCCCGGCTCATCCGGGCCTCGACCCGGGCAGCCATCCGCAGCTCGCGGATCTTGCGGCCGAGCGTGTCAGCGGTCGCGCTGGTGAAGGCGGCCTGCGGGTCGGGGGCGGACAGGATCTCCACGTTCTTCACATACTGCTGGGCGATGGTGGACCCGCCCTGGACCGGCCGGTGCGCCAGGTTGTTGACCAGCGCCCGGATGGTGCCGCGGAAGTCGATGGCGCCGTGGTGATAGAACCGGGAGTCCTCGATGGCCACAATGGCCTGGCGCATGACCGGCGCGATGCGCCGGTACGGCACCGGCACCCGGTCGACGCCCCGGCTGTAGTAGTAGGCGAGCACGTGGCCCTGGCGGTCGAGGATCGCCGAGCGGACGGGCAGCTGGCCGAGCTCCGGGGTGCTCATCGCGTTGAAGGCCCGGGCCGAGTTCCGCACCGCCATGCCCGCGGTCGCGGCGACGGGCAGCATCAGCGCACCGGTCAGCGCGCCGGCCGTCACGGCCAGGATCAGCAGCCGGAAGACCCGGCTCGCGGTGCGCATCACGCCTAACGTCAGCACGGCAGCGGGGGGACGGCGGGGCCGCTCATGCCCAGCACCTTACGCGCGGTGACCGTCACGAATCCATGCCGCCCCGGCCCGGAATACCGGGAATGATCACTTCGGCTACCGTGGGGATAAGGACCTGCCGGTGAGAGGGGGAACGGCATGAGCCCTGTGACGCGTGGCTTCCACGGCCGCCGGCGCGACTCCGCGGGGGACGCGGGCCGGCTGCCGCCGGGCCAGTACGAGACCCGGGACTTCCCGGTGCTGTCCGCGGGACCGACCCCGCACACCCCGCCAGCGGAATGGACGTTCTCGATCACCGGGGACGGCGGCACGCTGAAGTCGTGGACCTGGCCGGAGCTGATGGCGCTGCCCGGCGAGACGGTCACCGCCGACATCCACTGCGTGACCCGGTGGTCGAAGCTCGGCACCGAGTGGGAGGCGGTGCCGGTGGACACGCTGCTGGCAGAGGTGGAGCAGGACGCCGCGTACGTGCTGGCGTTCTGCGACGGCGGCTACACCACGGACCTGCCGCTGGCGGACGTGACCGGCGGCAAGGCCTGGCTGGCGTACGGCTACGACGGCGCGCCGCTGGATCCCGAGCACGGCGGCCCGGCCCGGCTGCTGGTGCCGCACCTGTACTTCTGGAAGAGCGCCAAGTGGGTCCGGGGGCTGCGGCTGCTGGCTGAGGACGAGCCGGGCTTCTGGGAGACCTACGGCTACCACCGGTACGGGGACCCATGGCGCGAGCAGCGGTACGCGGGCGACTGAGCTGGCAGGTTGCCACGGTAGGGGAGGTCGCCGAGGAGACCCCGGCCGCCCGCACCATCGTGCTGGACGTCCCGGGCTGGCCGGGTCACCGGCCCGGCCAGCACGTGGACGTGCGGCTCACCGCGGCGGACGGATATACCGCCGAACGGGCGTACTCCCTGGCCTCGGCGCCCGGTGAGCCGGTCGCGATCACGGTGGAGCGGCTTGCCGGCGGCGAGGTGTCGCCGTACCTGACGCAGGAGCTGCGGGCGGGCGACGAGCTGGAGCTGCGCGGCCCCATCGGCGGGTACTTCGTCTGGGACGCGGCCGACCCCAGCCCGCTGCTGCTGGCCGCGGGCGGGTCGGGGATCGTCCCGTTCCGGGCGATCCTGCGCCACCGCGAGCGCACCGGCAGCGCCGCGCCGGTCCGGGTGCTGTACTCGGCCCGTTCCCTGCCGGACGTCATCTACCGCGAGGAGCTGGGCCGCCGCCGCGACGGCGTCGAGGTGATCTGCACGCTGACCCGCGAGCAGCCGCCGGGCTGGGCCGGCCGCGCGGGCCGGGTCGGCGCCGCCCTGCTCGCGGAGGCCGCCTGGCCGCCCGCGGCCGGCCCGCTCGCGTTCGTCTGCGGGCCGACGGGCTTCGTCGAGAACGCGGCCGCCGGGCTGGTCGCGCTCGGCTACCCGGCGGGCCGGGTCAAGACCGAACGGTTCGGGGGGCGCTGATGGAAGCCCTGGACGGCAACGCGATCGGCGGGCTGCTGCTGGAGGTCTTCGGGACCGAGATGACGGCCGCCGCCGGCACCTGCGCGGCCTGCGGTGCCCGCGGGCCGCTGGCCGAATGCGTGGTCTACCTGCAGGCACCGGGCACCGTGGCCCGCTGCCGCGCCTGCCACGCCGTCCTGATGGTCTTCAGCCGGGTGCGGGCGATGACCTGCGTGGACCTGACCGGCCTGGCGGCGCTCGACGCCCGCTGAGGCCGGGCGCCGCCGGCTGCCTCAGGCGGGCGCGGTGAACGGCACGGCCGCCTCGGCGGTATGCACCAGGAATGTCAGCGACTCGGTGAAGTACAGGTGGACCTGGTCCGCGTCGTGGGCCTGGTAGCCGATGGACAGGTCCTGCCCCAGGCGCAGCTCGTAGTCCCCGCCGCGGGTCGACAGCAGCAGCGCGCCGTCGATGGCGGGCGCCCAGATGACGTCGCCGTCGATGACCCGGGCCAGCTGGTCGCGGACGGGGTAGCCGTGGTCGGACGTCTCGTTGACCGCGGTGTAGGCGTCCGCGCTGAGCAGCAGCGAGTAGGGGCCGCCCACGCCGGCCAGGCGCAGGGAGCTCACGGCCTGGCTGACGGCCTCCGGGTAGCCGCGGGCGTCGGCCGGCAGGGCCAGGGCCTCGTTCGTGGCGGCGGGTTTGATGCCGGTGATGACGCCGGGCGGGTATCCCTCGAAGACGGCCCGATCCTCGGCAAAGGCGATCGTGCGGGCGGCGTCCTTGACGGGCTGCCAGTCCGGGTCCCGGGCTCCTCGTTCCACATCGTCGATGTCCCCGCGCGCCAGGCTGAACGCGACCCGGAACTCGGCCAGGGGCTGGACCTGCCGCAGCCGGGCGGTCACGCCCGCCGCGGGCGGGCCGGCGCCGGCCAGGTGCCCGGTGCCCACGGCTGACAGGGTGACGCCGCCCGGCTCAGGCAGGTCGGCCACCCGGCGGCCCGCGATGTGCAGCGCGAAGGTGCGCCGGGCTTCCTCCTCGATGCTGTCCCAGGCGGCGCCGGAGATGGGGGCAAGCTCGCGGTGCAGGTTGTTCATGACGGGTGCTCCTTGAGGTCGCCGATCCCCAGCGAGCCGTCAGCCGGCGCGCCGGGCTGGCCGGTCGTGACCGGGCTGACCCCGCTGCTGCTGGCGGCAGCGGCCGGGGCGGGCGGCCCGGGCAGGTCGTCCAGGAAGTCCTGGGCGGGGGCGAAGAACAGGCCGCCGGTGACGGCGGTGGAGAAGTCCAGGATGCGGTCGTGGCTGGCGGGCGGGCGGCCCAGGAACATGTTGGCCAGCATCTGCTCGGTCACCTCGGGGGTGGCGGCGTAGCCGATGAAGTAGGTGCCGTACTCGCCCCGGCCCGGGCTGCCGAACGGCATGTTGTCCCGGACGATCTGCCGCTGCCCGCCGTCCGGCCCGGTGATGGTGGTCAGGGCGACGTGCGAGCTGGCGGGCTTGATCTCGTCGGGCAGCTCGACGTTGGACAGCTTGCCGCGGCCGATCACCCGCTCCTGCTCCTCCGCTGGCAGGGCGTTCCAGGCCGCCATGTCGTGCAGGTACTTCTGCACGATCACGTAGCTGCCCGCGGCGAACCCCGGGTCCTCGGCGCCGACCAGGACCGCGGCCGCGGCCTGCTGGCCGGCGGGGTTCTCTGTGCCGTCCACGAAGCCCAGCAGGTCCCGCTCGTCGAAGTACCGGAACCCGTGCACCTCGTCCTGCACGTCCACCCAGTCCCGGAGCCTGTCCATGATCAGCGTGGCGAGCTCGAAGCACAGGCCGGGCTGCTGAGCGCGGATGTGGAAGAGCAGGTCACCGGGGGTGGCGACGGCCCGGTGCCGCGGGCCGGCCAGTTCGGTGAAGGGGTGCAGCCCGGCCGGCCGCGGCCCGGCGAACAGCCGGCCCCACACGTCCGACCCCACCCCGGCCACACAGGTCAGCTTTCCCTCCGGCAGCCGGAACGCCACCGTGCGCTGCAGCCCCGCCAGGTCCGCCAGCAGGTCCCGCGCCGCTGGCTCGCCGCCCGGCCTGACCGTCAGCACCAGGAAGATGGCTGCCCCGGTCAGCGGGCTGAGCACGGGCTGAGCCTCCGGCCCCGGCGACGCTGCCATCTGCCTCCCGTTCCCCCGCGCGGCGGTCTGGCTCACGGCCAGTCTCTCACCCGGGGCCGGTGGCCGGCCGGCGCGGGCAGGGCTCCGCCGCCCTGCCCGCGGGTCAGCCGGAGATGGTGACCTCGTGCCACAGGCCGCCGTTGAGGTTGAGGTTGTTGCCGTGGGCCTGGCCCGGGGCCTTGTCACCCACGTAGGTGTAGAGCGGGTGCCCGTTGTAGGTGGCCTGCGTGGAGCCGTCTGAGCGCTTGATCGTGCCCAGCTTGCCGGTCACCCCCGGCCCGGCCGTGGCGGGCCCTTTCACCGGCGGCCAGTACACCGCGCAGGAGGCGCTGCAGGCGGACCTGGCCGGGGTGTCCGGGGCGAACCAGTACAGGGTGAAGCCCTTGGAGTTGGCCAGCACCGTCGCGCCGCCGGCCCGGACGGCCCGCAGCGCCGCGGTGCCGCCCCCGGCCGCGCCCGCCGCGGAACCGCCCGCCCCGGCGACCGCGACGCCCAGCAGCACCAGGGCGACGACCGAGACCGCGCCGACCGCCGCCCCGGCGCCCCGCCCGCCCGCGTCCGCCGCGCTGTGCAGCCGGGCCGGCAGGGCGGCCAGCACCCCCGCCCGCCGGGCGGCGCCGAAGGCCGCGCCCGCCAGCGCCGCGAACGCGGCGACCTCGATGACGCCCGCGACGATGCCCGCGGTCGTCCGCACCTCGCGGAACCCGAACAGGCCCACCCAGATCGACAGCAGGTAACCGGCCAGCGTCGCCAGCGCGAACCCGGCGCCTGCCGCGGCGGCCAGCCAGTGCCCGGTCGCGGCCACGGCCGCCGCCAGCACGAACGCGGCGATCACCTGCAGCAGGAACAGCCAGCCGATGGTGGGGATGGACCGGTAACCGGTCAGGTACAGGTCGAGATGGATCGCCCCGGCCGCGGCCAGCAGGGCGGCGCCAGCCAGGCGCAGGATTAGCAGCGCCCGGCCGGCCCGCCGGGTCCCAGGCATAGTGTCCACGCTCATCAGTACGTTACCCTCCGCCGGCCGGTTCACCCGCGGCCGGCCGGGTGCCGCGCGGCGCCCGGGCTCAGCCCTGGGCGGCGGTTTCACCGGGTGCGGCCACGGCCTCGCGCTGCCCGGGCAGCAGGACGGCCGTGAGGCCGGCTGCCGCGGCGCGGTAGAGCATCGCGTGGTCCCCGGCCGCCATGATCACCCGCTTGCCGGTGATCGCCTCGATCGCCTGGGCGCGCCCGATGATCTCGTCGGCATGGACGGGCCGGCGCACGTGCCAGGGCTCATCGAGGAAGATCTCCACGGTGACCTGCTGGCCGGGCAGTGCCACGGGCACCCCCGGGGCCGTGCCGTGCAGCTCCCACAGTTCGGTGAGGGCCGCGCGGGCACGCTCGCGCACCCGGTCCGCGCCGTCCCGTTTCAGCGCGTCGAGTTCCTCGATCACCAGGATCGGGACGATCAGCCGGAGCGGGCCCGCGGGCACCGCGACCCCGGGCAGGGAGTGCCAGTCGAAGCCGGCGAAGCCGGGCCCCTGGATGAGCGCCGAGGCGTCCGGGACGACGATCTGCCCCTGGCACTCGGCGAACCACTTCAGCGCCTGCAGCCGGGCGATCTCGTCGCCGAACCGGCCGATCCAGATGTCGATCTCGCGGTTCAGGAGCCCGAAAGGCCGGGTGGACAGGTTCAGCCACGCGTCCCTGGTCTCCGCCGGGTCCTGCCCCGGGCGGCACTGTTCGAGTTCAGCCCGCAGGCGTGCCAGCGCCTCGATGGCGGCGTCAGCGCCGCCGGGATACTTCTGCCCCATTCATTCAGCATGCGCCGCCTGACGGCGGTGCGGACCGGCCGGAACGGGCATCGCTGGCGGGACCTTCGGCCCTGCGCCGGGCTTACACCAGGTCGATGGCGACCGCTGGCGGCGTGGTGATGCTGTTGTGCACGGTGCAGTGCGACACCACCGCCTGCAGGGCGGGCCACCGCTGCGCGGGCAGCTCGGCGGGCACCCGCACCGTCAGCCGGATGCCGCTGACCCGGGCCGGGCGGTCGGCGGCCATCTCGTAGCTCACCGACACCGCGAGGCCGTCCCGGCTGTACCCGTGCCGGGTGAGGTAGCGGCCCGCGTAGAACGCCACGCAGGTGGCCAGGGACGCCACGAACAGCTCCGTCGGGGTGGGGGCGGTGTCGCCGCCGCCTGCCTCCGCTGGCTGGTCGACCAGGATCCGGTGCCCGCGGACGCCCACCTCGTAGGCTTCGCCGGCGATGAACCGGACATCCAGCTGCCCGGCGCCGCCCGTCCGGGCCGGCAGCGTTGAGACCCGCGCGTGCTCCATCTGCATCCTTCCTGAGCAGCCGTCACCTCTCTCCACGAATACATACCAGCGGGGGTATGTAGCCAGGCACGGCGGTCCCGTGCAGGGGTGGCTTTGGTCCCTGGCCCCGGCGCGCGCCGGTCAGCCGGGGCCAGGGCCCGGCGGGCCGTCCCCGCGGGGCCGCCTGCCGGGCCGGCCGCCCGCCCGGGCCGCCGCCCACGCGAGCGCGGCGAAGATCGGCATGGTGAGGCCGATGAGCAGGGCCGTGCCGGTGACGGCGGAGGACAGGAATGAGCCGCCCACCCGGGCCACCAGGTAGTAATAGGCGGCCGCCACCGCCAGCAGCAGCAGGTACCCGCCGGCCGCGGTGCCGAGCACCTGCCGGGCGAACGGTGCCCACCCCCGGCGCGGCCCGGCGGCGGGCCCGGCCGGCCGCCCGGCCTTGCCGCGCCGCAGGCCCGCCAGGCCGAGTCCCAGCGCCGTCATGAAGATCAGGTAGAAGACCGCCATCGGGATCAGCGCCTGGCGGATCACCGGCGACGCGAGGGCCGGGCCGGGCCCGGCTGCCAGCACGGTCAGGCCCTCAGCAGGAAGTGCCAGCCCCGGATGAAGGCGTGCCAGCCCACCCACAGCCACAGCGCGAACAGCGCCCACCGGCCGACCGGGTACCGCATGATCAGCCGGAAGACGTCGCTGAGCGTCGGGCAGCCGGCCACCCCGGCCAGGCCGAGGCCTTCCCAGGCGAACAGCGCCCCGAACAGGACCGCCCAGACGAGATATCCGATCACCGGATGCTGTGCCACTCCGACCTCCCGGTCATCCGCGCCGCCTGCGGTGTCAGCCGTCAGGACCAGTTCCCGCGTGCCCGGCGCCCGCGCACCCCACTTGCTGGGCAACCGCCAAATCGGCATGCTGGCGGCTGGAGGTGGCGCAATGGCCCTGGCAATCAGTGACGATCACAAGGCCCTGGCGGAGGTGGTCCGCGACTTCGCCGACGGTAACGGGTTGCGGGCGCTGACCCGGGCCATGCTGTCAGATCCCGGGGCGGAGGCGGGCAGCGTCTGCAAGCAGATGGCCGGGCTCGGCTGGCTCGGCCTGCACCTGCGGGAGGAGCACGGCGGGTCCGGGTTCGGGCTGGCCGAGACCGCGATCGTCACCGAGGGCCTGGGCGCCGCGCCCGCCCCCGGGCCGTTCCTGCCCACGGTCGTGGCGTCCGCCGTGATCAGCGCGGTGGGCACGCCGGACCAGCAGGCCCGCCTGCTGCCCGGGCTGGCGGACGGCTCCACCTGGGCCTCCGTCTCGCTCGAGGGAACGGCGGGCGGGCCGGGGGAGGGGCGGCTGACCGGGACCTGCCCGGCGGCACTGGGCGGCGCCTGGGCCCAGCTGCACCTGGTGCCGGCAGGCGCGGACCTGGCAGTGGTGGCCGCTGACGCGGACGGCGTGCAGGCGGCCCCGCTCACCAGCCTCGACCCGTCACTGGGCCTGGCCAGGCTGGACCTGGACGGCGTGGCCGCCGACGAGGGCGGGCCGCTGCCCGGCGGGGTGGCGCTGGCCCGGCAGGTGCTGCGGGTGCTGGCGGCGGCGGAGGCCGCGGGCGGCGCCCGGGCCTGCCTGGACATGGCCCTGGCGTATGCGAAGGTCCGCGAGCAGTTCGGCCGGACCATCGGCAGCTTCCAGGCGGTCAAGCACCACCTGGCGAACATGCTGGTCCGGGCCGAGCTGGCCACGTCCGCGGCGTGGGACGCCGCCCGGGTGGGCACCGGCGGCCCGGAGGCCGCGCTGGCGTCGGCGGCCGCCGCGGCCGTGGCGCTGGCGGCCTACCAGTGGTCGGCCCGGATGAACATCCAGATCCTCGGCGGGATCGGCTTCACCTGGGAACACGACGCCCACCTGTACCTGCGGCGGGCGGATGTGCTGGCCGCGCTGGCGGGGCCGTCCGAGCATGCCGCCGGCGAGGTGTGTGAGCTGACCCGGCAGGGGGTGCGGCGGACCTTCGCCGTGCAGCTGCCGCCCGAGGCCGGGGAGCACCGGGCCGCCGCCCGGGCGTTCCGGGAGCGCTACCAGGCGGCCGCCCAGGAGGACAAGCGCGGGCTGCTGGTGGAGCACGGGTACCTGGTGCCGCACTGGCCCCGGCCGTGGGGCCGGGCAGCGGGCGCGGTCGAGCAGCTGGTGATCGAGGAGGAACTCGCCGGGCTGGGCATCCCCGGCCTCGGCATCGGCGGCTGGGTGCTGCTGACCCTGGTGCAGCAGGCCTCGGCCGAGCAGGTCGAGCGGTGGATCCGGCCCAGCCTGCTGGGCGAGCTGATCTGGTGCCAGCTGTTCAGCGAGCCGAACGCCGGATCCGACGCCGCGGCCGTGCAGACCCGCGGCGTCCGGGTGGACGGCGGCTGGCGGGTGACCGGCCAGAAGGTGTGGACCAGCGGCGCCCAGTGGTGCAACCGGGGCCTGGCGACCATCCGCACCGACCCCGGGGCGCCCAAGCACAAGGGCATCACCACCATGGTCATCGACCTCAAGGCGCCGGGTGTGCGGGTCTCGCCGCTGCGGGAGCTCACCGGCGACTCGCTGTTCAACGAGGTCTTCTTCGACGACGTGTTCGTCCCGGACGGCGACGTGGTGGGTGAGGTCAACAACGGCTGGACGGTCGCGCGCGCCACCCTCGGCAACGAGCGGGTGAGCATCGGCGGCGGCAGCCGGATGGGCATGTCCGCCACCGGCCTGGTGGCGCTGCTGGACCGGCACGCCCCGGGCGACACCGGGCATGCCCGCGAGGCCGGCCGCCTGATCGCGGAGGAACTGGCCATGGACCTGATCAGCCTGCGGCAGGTCGAGCGGGCCGTGTCCGGGGCCGGCCCGTCACCGGAAGGCAACGTGACCAAGCTGCTCACGGCCGAGCACGGGCAGCGGGTCACCGAGCTGGGCCTGTCCATCGCGGCGGCCGCCGCGGTGACCGGCGGGGAGGCGGCGCTGGCCCGCGACTACCTCTGGCAGCGCTGCATGACCATCGCGGGCGGCACGTCCGAGGTCAGCCGCAACGTGATCGCGGAGCGGATCCTCGGCCTGCCGCGCGAGCCGAACATGCGCTGACCCGGCGCCCTGGCGGCGGCGCGGGCCCAGTCGCCGTCAGGGCAGCGTGACGTACCCGTGCCGGGACTTCCACAGGAAGTACTTCTCGAACCCGAGCTTCATCGCGTGCGCCTGCGGCCCGGGGATGAGCACCCCGTGCTTGCGGGGCGGCAGCATCTTGTCGGCCAGGATGATCACCCCGTTGTTCCCCGCGTCCATCACGCAGACCGCCGGCATGTCGCCGAACGCCTTGCGGGAGGCGGGGGCCTCCCCGCGGATCTGGGCTGCGATGTTGCGCGCGGCCACGTGCGCCATCCGCTCGGCCGGGAACCCCGTCTTGGGGATGCCCACCGGCGTCGATGTCTGCCAGGGCACGTCCACCGCCACCGCGATCCCCACCGCGTACACCTCGTCGCGGGTGAGGGTCTGGTAGGTGTCGCGGAC
Organism: Gemmatimonadota bacterium; assembly: GCA_050257395.1. Classification (GTDB taxonomy): domain Bacteria; phylum Actinomycetota; class Actinomycetes; order Streptosporangiales; family Streptosporangiaceae; genus JAIRTY01. Next base: position 16,144 of record JBLMWU010000062.1, read on the forward strand.
CTTCACGTAGCCCTTGGCGTCGGCGATCTCGCTGGTGGCCCGGATGACCTCCTGGCCGGAGAACGGGGGCACGATCATCGCGTAGCGGAAATCGATCGCCTTGCCGTCGGCGAGCACCAGGCGGCCCTCGTCGACGTGGTCCATGGCGGTGTCCAGCACCGGGGTGATGTGCTCCTTGCGGAGGAACATCGACAGCAGCGCCTCGCCGTGCGGCAGCCCGCCGATGCCGAAGTGCCCGAGGAACGGCTCCGAGGACACCCAGGTCAGCTTGACCTGGCGCTTCAGCCCGGCCTTCCGCAGCTGGTGGGACAGGTTGAACAGGTACTCATAGGCGGCGCCGAAACAGCCCGCGCCCTGGGTCGCCCCCACCACGATGTCACCGGGGTCCTCCAGGAACCGCCGCCAGCCCTCACCCGCCGCGATCGCGTCCTCCAGGCTGGTGATCGTGTAGGCGTTGCCGCCCGGCCCCAGCCCGGGCACCGCCCCGAAGTTGTTGCGGTAGCCGGTGGCGATCACCAGATAGTCGTAGTCGTACAGGCCCGCGGTGGTGGTGACCTTGCGGCCGTCCAGGTCGAGGGCGGTGGCTTCGGCGTGGACGAAGTCGATCCCGTGGGACTCGAAGGTGGGCGCCACCGGGAAGGTGATGTCGGCCGGGCTGCGCTTGCCGAACGGCAGCCAGATCAGCGACGGGTTGAACAGGAACCTGTCGGAGGCGGAGACGACCCGTACGTCCACGTCCCCGTGCAGTTCGTGGCGCACGGCCAGGGCCGCGGTCAGGCCCGCGAAGTTCCCGCCCAGCACCAGTACCTTCTTGCGGCTCATGAGGGCACCCCTCCTCGTCGTATCCGCCGGCGGCCGGCCGGGGCCAGCTCACAGGGCGCTGGCCCCGGTCACTCGCGAAAATACCCATCTGGGTATGTGACCTTGAAGGGCCGTTGGTCCCGACTCCCTCAGGGCCACCGGGCGGCCCGTCCGGATCCCGGGCCCCGGTGGTGCGGCGGCCGCCGCGGCTGGGAGGGTTAGCCGGGTGAGCGCAGCCGCTGCGAGAAAGGCGACCCATGGCGTCCGTTTTCACGAAGATCATCAACGGGGAGCTGCCCGGCCGGTTCGTCTACACCGATGACGTGTCGGTGGCGTTCCTGTCGATCGCGCCGCTGACCCCCGGGCACACGCTGGTGGTCCCCCGCGAGGAGATCGACCAGTGGACCGACGCCGGCCAGCCGCTGCTGGACCACTGCGTCGGCGTCGCCCGCCAGCTCGGCAACGCGGTCAAGCGGGCGTTCGGCGCGCCCCGCGCCGGGCTCGTCATCGCCGGCCTGGAAGTGCCGCACCTGCACGTCCACGTGTTCCCGGTCTGGTCGCTGAGCGACTTCAGCTTCGCCAACGCCAGGCCAGCCAGCGACGAGGAGCTCGACGACGCCGCGGCCCGGCTCCGCACGGCGCTGGCGCAGGCGTGAACACCGCCGGCGCCCCGCTGGCCGGGATGCGGATCGTCGAGCTGTCGGCGTACGTGGCCACCCCGCTGTGCGGGATGACGCTGTCGCAGCTCGGCGCCGACGTGATCCGGGTCGAGCCGATCGGCGGGCAGGCCGACCGGGGCCGCTGGCCGCTGAGCGGGTCCGGGACCAGCCTGTACTGGACCGGGCTGAACAAGGGCAAGCGGGCGGTCGCGGCGGACTTCCGCTCCCCGCAGGGGCGCGCCATCGTCGCCGGCCTGGCGGCCAGCGGCGGGATCCTGGTCACCAACGCCAGCTTCCCGGAGCTGTCCTACGAGGCGCTGCGCGCCCGCCGCCCGGACCTGATCCACGTCCAGCTCACCGGCACCCCGGACGGGGGGACGGCGGTCGACTACACGGTCAACGCCGAGGTCGGCCTGCCCATGGTCACCGGGCCGGCCGGCGGCGGGCCGGTCAACCACGTGCTCCCGGCGTGGGACGTCGCCGCCGGGCTGTACCTGGCGGCCGGGCTGCTCGCCGCCGAACGGCACCGGCTGCTCACCGGGGAAGGCCAGCAGGTGAGCGTGGCCCTGCACGATGTCGCGCTGGCCACCGTGGCCAGCCTCGGCTATCTCGCCGACGCGCAGCTGGGCGGCGAGCCGCGGGTCCAGGACGGCAACTACATCTACGGCAGCTACGGCCGCGACTTCGCGACCAGCGACGGCCGCCGCCTGGTCCTCGTCGTCCTCACCGCCCGGCACTGGCAGGACCTGCTCGCGGTCACGGGGCTGACCGCGGCGTTCGCGGCCGTGCAGCAGGCGCTGGGCGCGGACCTCAGCCTGGAAGGCGACCGGTACCGCCACGGGGCGGTGATCAGCGCGCTGCTGGAGCCGTGGTTCGCCCGGCACACCCTGGCCGAGGCCGGGGCCGCCCTGTCCGCCCGCCGCCTGCTGCACGCGCCCTACCGGACCTTCGCGGAGCTGGCCGCGGACCCGGCCGCGCTGCTGGCCGGCCACCCGCTGCTGGGCCTGCTGGACCAGCCCGGGGTGGGCCCGCACCTGGCGGCCGGCTCGCCGCTGGTGATGAACGGCGAGCGGGCCGGCGCCCGCCCGGCCCCGCGGGTCGGGCAGCACACCGGCGAGGTGCTCACCGACGTGCTCGGCTACTCCGCGGCGGACCTGGCGGACCTGCGGGACAAAGGCGTGATCGGCTGATGGCCGGGCAAGCGGGCGGGCCCGCTGGCGGCGAGCAGGCCAGCGTGCGGGAAGTGCTGCAGCCAGGCCCGGTCCAGGCGCTCGCCGCGCTGTTCGACGACGGGCTGCCGGTGCCGGAGCCGGGCGACCCGCTGCCGCCGCTGTGGCACTGGGTGGCGCTGCCCCGGTGGCCGCCAGCCGGGCAGACCGGCGCCGACGGCCACCCCGCGCACGGGGTGCCCCGCGACGGCCTGCCGCGGCGGATGTTCGCGGGCGGCCGCGCCCGGTTCCTCGCCCCGCTGCGGGTCGGCGCCGCGGTCCGCCGGGACACCCGGGTGCTGTCACGGACCCGCAAGCAGGGCCGTCAGGGCGACTTCGTCCTGGTGACCGTGGAGACCCGGCTCACCGGCGACGACGGTGAGCTCGCCCTGACCGAGACCCAGGACATCATCTACCGGCCGGCGGCGCCGCCCGCCAGCGGCGCGGGCCCGGAGCCGCTGCCGCAGCCCGGCCGCGCGCCAGCGCTGCTGCAGGCGCAGGCCGGCGGAACCTGGCGGCTGCGCACCGACCCGACCTTCCTCGCCCGGTTCAGCGCCGCCACCGCCAACGGGCACCGCATCCACTACGACTGGCCGTACGCCACCGGCGTGGAGGGCTACCCCGGCCTGGTCGTGCACGGGCCGCTCATGACGCTGTCGCTGCTCGAAACCGCCAGGCTGGCCCGGCCGGGCGACGTCATCACCGCGGTGGAGCACCGCAACCTGCGGCCGCTGTTCTGCGGCCAGGACGCGACCGTGCGCCACACCCCCGGCGGGGACGGCGCCAGCTGGTCGCTCACCCTGGCCAGCGGCGCCGGCGCGGACGCGGCCCCGCACACCTCGGTCACCATCCGGGCCGCCGCGGCCGGCGCCGGGCCGCGCTGAGCGCGGCCGCCGGGACGTCAGGAGGCAGGCTCGCCCACCACCGAGGCCAGGTACGCGCCGGTCCTGGCCGGGTCCATCAGCCAGTTGTCCAGGTCGGGCGGGTTGGCGTA
>JBLMWU010000063.1:0-62060 GCA_050257395.1 Gemmatimonadota bacterium
GGCGTGGCCGGAGGAGGCGCCGTTCCGCACGCCGGTCTTCGTCGTGACGCACGAGAAGCGTGACCCCTGGGAGCGGCCGGGCGGGACCACCTTCCACTTCGTCAACGACGGCATCGAAACCGCGCTCGGCCAGGCCCGCGAGGCCGCCGGCAACCGCGACGTCCGCATCGCGGGCGGCGGCGCAACGATCCTGGAGTACCTGAACGCCGGCCTGATCGACGAGTTCACGATCGCGCTCTCGCCCGTGCTGTTCGGCTCCGGAATCCGCCTGTTCGAGGGCGTGGACGCGGGCCGCGTGGCCCTGGAGCCGGTCCGCGCGGAGCCCTCCCCGAGGGTGACGCACCTGACCTACGCCGTCCGGGAGCGGTAGGCGCACGGCGAGACGGCACACGGCGGACGGCGGCCGGACAAGGACGGTGCCTTTCCCGCGGTGCATGAACAGGCAATGCAGCGGCTCACCGAGGTGACCGGTCTGTGAGCCACCGGGCTGCCATGCCCGGCAGGAACGCATGCGGCCGGCGGCTCAGCCAGGCGGCGGATACCAGCCGTTGGCGGGAGAACCCAGATACGCCCGGGCGGCGATGACATCCGGCCGGACCGGGCATATGGTGAGCGGCGTCCGGACAGCAGCTGTGGTTAGAGACGCCGGAGAAGCAGCATGCACCCGCTCCAGCTCGCCATCGGTTCTGCCTGGCTCATCTTCTGGATCTACTGGCTGATGGCAGCCGCCGCCAGCAAGGAGAGCGTCAGGGGTGGATGGCGGGCACGGCTGACTGGCGCGAGCGCGGTTGCGGTCTTCCTCATCGCTGGTGTTCTCCGCGGCGGCAGTCTGGCCGTGCACAGCCTGCTCCTCGCGGTGATAGGTGCGCTGCTGTTCAGCTGCGGGATCGTGCTCGCAGTCTGGGCCCGCGTGCACCTGGGCCGCAATTGGGGGATGCCGATGACCCAGCGGGCCGAGCCCGAGCTTGTCACCTCGGGCCCGTACCGGTTCGTGCGCCATCCGATCTACTCCGGGCTCCTGACAGCGATGCTGGGGACCGCGCTGGTCAACAACCTGTTTGGCCTGATCGTGGTGGCAGTGCTGGCCGTGTACTTCTACTACTGCGGGACCGTCGAGGAACGGAATCTCGCGGCCACGTTCCCCGCCGCGTACCCGGAGTACAGAAACAGGACGAAGATGCTCATCCCGTTCCTCCTGTAGGACAGGGCCCTGGCTACCAGATCCGCACCCGAGCCGCGGGCTCGAGCCACAGGGCGTCAGTGTCGCCGACATCAAACGCGGCGTAGAACTCGTCGAGGTTCCGCACGATCTGGTTGCAGCGGAACTCGCCGGGGGAATGCCGGTCGATGGCGAGCAGCCGGATGACTTCCTCGTCCCGGGACTTCTGCTGCCAGACACGAGCCCACGACAGGAAGAAGCGCTGCGCGCCCGTCAGACCGTCGATTACCGGTGGCTCTTCGCCGTGCAGCGACACCAGATAGGCCTGCCATGCGATGCCGAGGCCTCCGAGGTCCCCGATATTCTCCCCGATCGTCAGCTCCCCGTTCACATGCTGGTCAGGAGCCTGCTCCGGCGCCAGGGCGTTGTACTGCTCGATCAGCGACCGGGTCCGGGTTTCGAACGCTTGCCGGTCCGCTGCGCTCCACCAGTCGGTGAGCCTGCCGTCACCGTCGTACTTGGAGCCCTGGTCGTCGAAGCCGTGGCCGATCTCGTGGCCGATGACCGCGCCGATCGCCCCGTAGTTGGCCGCGTCGTCGCGGCCCGGATCGAAGAACGGATCCTGCAGGATCGCAGCCGGGAACACGATCTCGTTCATGCCCGCGTTGTAGTAGGCGTTGACCGTCTGGGGGGTCATGAGCCACTCGTCGCGGTCGATCGGTTTGCCGATCTTGTCCAGCTGGCGGCGGAACTCGAAAGCATGAGCGGCCCGCACGTTGGCCATCAGGTCCGCCGGGTCGATCCGCAGGCTGGAGTAGTCCCGCCAGCTGACCGGGTAGCCGATCTTCGGCCTGAACTTCCCCAGCTTGTCCAGGGCCCGCCGGCGGGTGTCTGCCCCCATCCATTCGAGCTTCCCGATGCTCCCGCGGTAGGCCTCGAGGAGGTTGGCCACCAGGACATCCATCCGCTCCCGGGCCCCAGGCGGGAAGTGCCGGGCGACGTAGGCCCGGCCGACAGCTTCCCCCATTGCCCGCTCGACCAGCGCGACCCCCCGCTTCCAGCGCTCACGCAGCTGGGGGGTGCCGCTCAGGGTGCGGCCGTAAAAGCCGAAATCCTCCTGGACGAACGCCTCGGACAGGTACCCGGCAGCGCTGTGGATCACCTGCCAGCACAGCCAGTCCCGCCACGCCGGAAGGTGTTCGTCGGTGAGCAGCGAGGCCAGCCCGGTGCTGAAGCTCGGCTGACGGAGCACGACCTCGCCGAACGCGCCAGCGGGCGGGTCCAGGGCCGCCAGCCACCCGCGCAGATCCGGTCCCTCAGACACCACACCGGTCCAGGTGAACAGGTTGTACGCCTTCTCGCGGTCGCGGCTCGCGACGCTGTCCCAGTGGTGCCCAGCCACCGCCGTCTCCAGCGCGAACACCCGGCTGGCTGCCTGGCCGGCGTCCGGCAGCCCGGCCAGCTCGAACATGCGCCGCACATGACCAGCGAACGCGTCTCTGACGCCAGTGAACCGCTCGTCGCGGTAGTAGCTCTCGTCCGGCAGCGAGATAGCGGCCTGCTCGAAAAACACCAGGTAACGCTCTGGGTTGCCAGGGTCGGTGTCGACAAAGAGCCGGTACAGACCCCCGATGCCCAGTCGCTCCAGCCGCCCGAGCGTCTCCAGCAGCTCCGGAATGGAGCTGACGGCGCGAGCCGCCACGAGCGTCTGGCTGATGGGCTGCGAGCCGAGCAGCTCTGCCCGGTCCGCGTCCATGAAACTGGCATACAGGTCGCCGAGCTTCCGCTCCTCGCTGCCTGCTGGTGCCGACGCGGCCTCTTCCACGATCTCGCGCACAGCGTGCTCAGCCTCTTCAGCCAGAATCCGGAACGCGCCGTCGCGCGCCCGGTCGGCGGGGATCTCGGTCCGCGCCAGCCACCGGCCATTGACGTGCCGGAACAGGTCGTCTTGCGGGCGGATGCCGGGATCGAGCTCGTCGATGGGGATACCGGACGGGAGCGTCATGCGCTCCAGCGTAGGACCAGCGGCGGCCAGGACGGACAGCGGCAGAAGCGGGGCTGACGCCCACGCCCCGGGCCGCGGGGCTACTGGCGGGAGCGCCGCGGACGGAACTTGACCCAGGCCAGGATGGCGATGACCGCCAGCAGGATCCACGGGGAGAACAGGACGTGCACAGCGAAGCTGAGGACGGTCAGGGCCACGATGGCGATGATGATGAGGGCGATGATCGCGAACATGGTGATCGGTCTCCATTGATGTCACGGTGGTTCGTGCTGATGTCTTCAGGCTGCCGCCGCGGGCTGCCCGCGCCTATCGGGATCAACCCCGGTCCGGCCCTGAGATGCGCCCCGCACGCATCAGGGTCAACCCTGGTCCTGGTCCGCGCACCGAGGTCACGGCGCCCGGTCAGGGCGTGCCGGCTGTGCGTGCCAGGACGAGCCGGTAGCGCGGGCTGCCGTCCTCGCGCTGGCCCAGGACCGGCAGGGGGAGGGTTGTCACCGTGAACCCGGATGCGGTCAGCTCGCTGCGCAGGGCGTGCAGCGGGCAGGTGCGGTAGTACATGACGAACGGGGGGCGCCACAGCGCGTTGCGGATGCGCATGGCCAGGTCGAACCCGAGCAGTGCCCAGTGCCAGCCTGAGGTGATGGGCGGCGGCGCAGCGACCGGGGCGGCGAAAACCCCGCCCGGCCGCAGCGCGCGGTACACCCCGGCGAACAGCGCGGGCCGTTCGGCGGGCAGGAAGTGCCCGAGCGCCCCGAAGCTGACCGCCAGGTCGAAGGCCCCGGCGAAGGGCAGGGCCCGCGCATCGGCCCGTACCCACCCGGCGCCGGGGTGGGCACGGCGCGCCTGCGCGAGCATGCCGGTGCTGAAGTCGGCTCCCGTGACCGGCCCCTGGCACAGGGATCTGAGGACCCGCATGCCTGCGCCTGTGCCGCAGCACAGGTCCAGCCCCCGGCCAAACGGGCCGAGCGGGCGCAGCGCATCAGCGGTCGCGTCAAGCACGTTGCCGGGAGTGCGGAAAGGCGTGTGATCGAACTTCGGGGCCAGCAGGTCATACCCGCCCTCGACCGACGACAGCGCCTGCACCGCCAGTTCACGCACAGACGGGCCTTGAGGCGAGAACATCGGCCAAGGGTACTTCCCCGGTGCCGGGCAGGCCGCCAGCCCGGCCGCGGCTCAGGTGACGAGCCAGATCCTCCACAGCGCCGCCGGGTCAGACAGAGGGTCACCGTGGACAAAGACCAGATCGGCTGGGCCGCCTTCCCGGATGACGCCTGCCTCAGGCTCGCCGAGGAGCTGCCCGCCGTTGCGGGTCGCCGCCGCCAGCGCCTGCCAGGGCTCCAGGCCTGCGGTGACCAGGCATTCCACCTCCCAGGCGAGCTGGTTGGCGCGCAGTGATCCGCCGCCGAAGTCGGTGCCCGCCGCCACCAGGACACCGGCGCGGGCAGCAAGCCGCACGCTCTCGTGGGCCCACTCCCGGCGCGCGGCGATCTCTGCTCTGCGTGGCGGCTCGGTGAAGCGCGGGAGGCTCGTCGTGCGGCTGAAGGTACGCCACGACTCAAGCACGGCCAGGGTGGACACGAGCGCGACGTTGTTGGCAGCCATCAGCGCCGCCACGTCAGCGTCGAGCTGGAAGCCGTGCTCCAGCGAGTCGACACCTGCCTCGGCGCCAACCCGGGCCCCGGGAAGCATCCCCGAATGTGCCGTCACGCGGGCACCCCGGGCATGGGCCGCCTCGACCACGGCTCGCACCTCGCTCACCGTGAAAGGTGACGTCTCGCGATCCGGGCCGTCGAGGTAGAGCTTGACCAGGTCGGCGCCGTCGTCGAGCTGCCCGGCAGCCGCCGCCGCCAAGCCGTCCCCGTCTTCGGCCTCGACCGACAGCCCGCCGGGAAGCGTGCCGGCCCGCGAGACCCAGCAGCCGGCCGCCCGCACATACGGGTACTCGCGCCGCCCGGACCAGCGGTCGCGCACCCCGAGCGCCAGCGCCCGGTGGCGCCCGTCCACCGGATCGCCGCCTATGGGCGAGCCGACGTCCCGTGCCCAGCGGACGCCGGCGCTCCGCAGCAGCCGGGCGTTGTGCTCGGCGACCTCGACCAGCCTCTCCGGCGGGTCAAAGCCGCGGTCGATCCAGTGGGCGCCGCCCGGCAGCGTCAGATGGCTGTGGCTGTCTACCATCCCGGCGATGACGGTCGAGCCGGAAGCGTCGACCACGACGGTGTCCCCGGCGAGCTGCGGCTCGTCTGCGGCATCCCCGATCCACTCGATGCGGTCGCCGGCGACAAGGATGCTCACGCCGACCCGCAGCTCCGGCCCGGTCCCGTCGGCAAGGGCGGTGTCACGGTACAGGGTGCGCACCCGGCAACAGTAACTGCCTGCTGGCCCCGTCACGGCACGGGCCGGCCGGCGGTCGCTAGCCGTCTTCAGCCGGCGTGCCCGGCCCGTGAGCGGAGGGGAACCTGGGCTCCCGCTTCTCGGTGAGCGCGGCTGCGCCTTCGAGGACGTCGGGGCCCATGAAGCAGAGCATCTCGTAGGCGGCCGACTGGTCGAAGATCGGGCCGGCCATCTTGAGCCAGTTGTTCAGCGACCGTTTCGTCCAGCGGATCGCCAGCTGCGAACCGGTGGCGAGGCTGTCCGCGACGCGCAGGGCCTCATCGAGCACCTGATCGCGCGGGACTGCCTTGCTGACCATGCCGAGCCGCTCGGCCTCCTCGCCAGTGATCATCTCGCCGGTGAGCAGGTAGTAGCGGGCTTTCGCCATGCCGCACAGCAGCGGCCACAAGATCGCGGCGTGGTCGCCTGCGGCGACGCCGAGCCTGACATGGCCGTCGCCGAGTCTGGCGTCGAGGGCGCAGATCGAGATGTCGGCGAGCAGCGCCACGACCGTGCCCGCACCGACAGCGACGCCGTTGATCGCCGAAATGACCGGCTTCTCGCAGTTGATGATGTTGTAGACCATGTCGCTCATCTCAGAGAGCATGTGCGCGACGCGGTCATGGTTGCCGGCCATCCGCTTGACCATCTCGAGATCGCCGCCGGCGGAGAACGCCTTGCCCGCGCCGGTGATCACAGCGACCCTGGTCTGCGGGTCGGCGGAGATGTCGGCCCAGACCCGGGCCAGTTCGGAGTGCATCTGCTCGTCGGCCGCGTTGTACTTCTCCGGCCGGTCGAGGGTGATGAGCAGCACGCCATAGTCGCGGCGTTCGAAGCGGAGCTGCTGGTAGTCGGAGAACCTCACGGAACGCTCCCTGGGTGCGGTGGCGACGGGTCCAGGCCGGTGATCGATCTAGACTCGCGGCGGCAGCGGCGGCCGGCGCTTGGATGGCCTGGTACGCGGGTCTGGAGGCCGGACCGGGGGCCGCTGCTGCAGGGCATCCAGGGCGAGTGTGACCGCGGTCGCCAGCTGGGTGTCGCGCCCCGCAGCCCAGTCGTCCGGCGACATGATGACCTCGACGTCGGGGTCGACGCCGTGGTTCTCCACGTTCCAGCCGTACTCCTCGAACCAGAAGGCCAGCCGCGGCACGGTGATCTGCGTTCCGTCGATCAGTTCGTGTTCGTTGTCGTAACCGATGACGCCGCCCCAGGTCCTGGCGCCGACGACCGGGCCGAGCCGGAGCAGGCGGATGGCACCGGTGACGATGTCGCCGTCGGATCCTGAGCATTCGTCGGCGATGGCGACGACCGGCCCGCGCGGCGCGTCCTCGGGGTAGGTGGACGGCAGCAGGCCGTGCGGCACGTCCCAGGCGATTACCCGGCGGGCCAGTTTCTCCACGACGAGCTGCGAAGTGTGTCCGCCGGTGTTGCCGCGCACGTCGACGATCAGCGCATCGAGGAGCATCTCGGTGCGCAGGTCCCGGTGGAAGTCCGCCCAGCCCTCGCTCACCATGTCCGGCACGTGCAGGTAGCCGATCCGGCCCCCGCTGAGCTCCCGGACCTGCGCCCGCTTCGCGCTGACCCAGTCCAGGTAGCGCAGCCTGGTATCGCTGCGCAGCGGCACGACCGGCACGCTGCGCGGCCGGCTCCCGTCGGCGGGTGCGACGGTGAGCTCGACCGGCTTGCCCGCGGCGCCCAGCAGCAGCGGCCCGGGCCCGTCAGGCCCGACCGGCCGGCCGTCTACAGCGAGCAGCACGTCCCCGGCGGCGATCCCGGCGCCGGGCGCCGCCAGCGGCGCGCGGGCCCGGGGGTCGGAGGTGTCCCCGCGCACCACCCGGGTCAGCCGCCAGGCGTCCCCGCTGCGCTCGATGTCCGCGCCGAGCAGCCCGGGCGCGGCGGCTGGCGTGCCGCCGCCCGGCGCGCCAGCGTAGGCGTGTGAGGTGCCAAGCTCGCCGAATATCTCCCAGAGCACATCGACGAATTCGGACTGAGTGGTGATCCGGCCGAGCAGCGGCCGGTACTCGTCCAGCACGGCGTCCCAGTCCACGTCCGCGATGTCGGGCACCCAGAAGTCGTGCCGCATGATGCGGCCCGCCTCGGCATAGGCCTGGCGCCACAGCGCCGGCGGATCGAGAAGGAACCTGGCCCGGCTCCGGTCGACCTCGATCTTGTCGCCGGGATCGTCGTCGCTGGCCTTGCGCTCCGCCGGAATCACGGTGAGCTTGCCGTGATCGCTGATGACGAGCCTGGTGCCGTCGCCGCTGGCCTCGAACCAGTCAACCTCCCTGGCGAGCTCGCACACGTCGCGTCTGGCAAAGCCGAACATCTCAAGCGCTGGGCGCGGGGCGTCGCCGTCCGGCTGCGCGCCGCCGATGCCGAGGTTGCCGGTCACCGGCTCGCGCAGCCATGCCAGCCCGCCTTTGACCGCGCGCAGGCCCGAGTACCGTGCCTCGGGCACCGGGAGCGCGACGACCCGGTCGGCCATCCGGGCCGTATCCACCGGCACCGGCGGGACCTGCGGCCCGCCGCCGCCGGGTGCGGCCTCGGCTGCCGTGCCGCCAGCACCCGCCGGGTCGCCGCCAGCCGCCGGGGTCTGCGCGGGTGCGCCCGCGGGGTCGCCGACGGGCCGCCCGCCGAGTTCGGGCGCGAAGGGTGACGGAGTGGCCGCATCGAGGGGCAGCAGGTAAGGCCTGGCTCCGTACGGGAACGTCAGGTCGAAGAAGTGCACGTCGTAGATCGGATCGAAGTTGCGCAGCGACAGGAACGCCAGGTACTTGCCGTCGAGGGTGAAGACCGGCTCGGTGTCGGCGAACCGCCCGTCGGTGGCGTCGAAGACCTGGCCGTCGGCGATCCGCGCGAGCCGCAGCCGGCGCAGCGGGTTGGCGTTCATGCCGCCCGGATGCCCGGCCGGCTGCGACCACGCCAGCCAGGCGGAGTCCGGGGACCAGGCAAGCCCGGTCATGACCCCGTTGCCCGACGCGGCGATCTCCCGCACCTGGCCGGACCCGGCGTCGACGACCCGCAGCCGCCCGTCCTGCGCCGCGACGGCGACCGTCCTGCCGTCCGGCGCCCCCGCAAGACCGGTGACGCGGCCAATCTGGCCGGCCGCTATCCGCCGCACGGCGGCAGCCGGACCGGCTGGGCCTGCCGGGTCGCCCGGGCCGATCTCCAGCGCGTCGATGCCATCGGCGTCGGTCGCCCAGACGACCTGCCCGCGGGTCCCCAGGACCTGCGGGAACCGTGCCCGGACGCCGGGAACAACCGACACGGCGCGGGCCGGCCCGTCCCGGTGGGTCAGCCAGTGCACGGTTCCGCGAACCTCGATCGCGCTGGCCCGGCCGCCCTGGTCGACCGACAGGCAGCCAAGGTGGTCCCCGGCCGTGACGAGGCGGGCAGCCCGGCCGCGCACGGGCGAGCCCAGGGTGATGTCCAGCCGGACCGGCCCAGCTGCCTGCAGGTCATCGAGCAGCCACAGTTCGCCGCCGCGCGCGTAGACGATCCGCTGCCCGTCGGTGCTGGCCTGGCGTGCGTACCAGCCCTCGTGATCGGTGTGCCGCCGCAGGTCGCTGCCGTCCAGCGCGCACGAGTAGACGTTGCCGGTGCCCTCGTGGTCACAGATGAACGCGAGCCGCCCGCCGACGATCATGGGGCTGCCGAACTGGCCCGGCAGGTCCGCGAGCACGCGCCGGAACGGCACCGGGATCTGGTCAGCCGTCCCCGGCGCCCCGGACAGTATCGCCGTTGCCGGGCCGGTCCACAGGCGCCCTGCCGTGCCACCGCGGTAGCGCTTCCAGTAGGCCGGCTCGGAGTTGAAACTTCCCCAGGTGCCGGTCAGCAGACCGACCGTGCCAGCCCCGCCGCTGCCCAGCGACAGGTCCGACACCGGGCCGAACGGCAGCACCCGTTCCGCACCCGGGCCGCCAGACGACGCGGTCGCCAGCGCGCGGGCCCGGACGTAGTGCCCGAACGGCTGGTTCGCCGCGCTGACGGCCAGTACCTCCCCGGCCGGAGTCCAGCCGCTGACCCGGGCCCACGACGTGCCCCAGTAGGTGAGCCGGGTGCTGGCCCCGTCGGCGAGACCGGCCACGTAGATCTCCGGGCAGCCGTCCCTGGCGCTGACCCAGGCCACCTGCGTGCCGTCCGGGGTCAGCCTCGGCGTCGCCGCCTGTGCCTCGTCCGTGGTGAACCGCCAGGCCCGCCCGCCGGAGACTGGTGCCAGCCAGACGTCGTCAGCAGCGACGAAAACCACGATGTCGTTCGTTATGTGCGGGAATCTCAGGTATCCAGGCGATGCCACCGGGCCATAGTACGGTTCCGCGCGGCCGGCAGCCCGGTGACGCAGCAGCGCCGCGCGAGGCGCGGCGGGTGACACCCCGGGAGGCAGCGACATGTCCGGCGAGCACCTGTACGACGCCATCGGAGCCGCTTACACCGTGACGCGGCGCACCGACCCGCGGATTGCCGCCAGCATCTGGGCTGCGCTGGGCGATGCGCGGACGGTAGTGAATGTCGGGGCTGGCACCGGCTCCTACGAGCCCCCCGACCGCGATGTCACCGCGGTGGAACCGTCGGCGGTCATGCGTGCGCAGCGCCCCGCAGGCGCAGCGCCCTGCGTGGCCGCCATCGCGCAGAGCTCCCGTTCGGGGACCAGTCCTCCGACGCCGCGATGGCTGTCTCCACCGTCCACCACTGGCCGGACCCGATCGCCGGACTGCGCGAGATGCGCCGCGTGGCCCGCCGCGTGGTGGTGTTCACGCACGACGCCAGCGACACCGGATGGCGCCACCGGTTCTGGCTTACCCGCGACTACCTGCCCGAAGTCGCCGGCCTCGTAGCCGGCAGGCCCTCGCTGACCGAGCAGGCCCGCGCGATCGGAGCCCGCATCGAGCCGGTGCTCATCCCGTGGGACTGCGCCGACGGCCTCTTCGAGGCCCACTGGCGGCGGCCCTGGGCATACCTGGATGATCAGGTGCGCCGCGGGGTATCGGTCTGGGCCAGGGTCGGCCCGGAGGCCGAGCAGCGGGCGGTGCGCAGCCTCCTGGCAGATCTCGCCTCAGGCCGGTGGGCCGAGCGCAACCGCGACCTTGTCGCTCTCGACGCGGCGGAACTCGGCCTTCGCCTGCTCAGCTTCCCGGCGGGCTGAGGTGCTGCTGGTGGCCGCATCTGCGCCGGCCGCACGCGAGCCGTCAGACCCTGCGAGCGGGCAAGAGCGCCAGGTCACGCCTCAGCCAGCGGTTCGAGAAATTCCAGCCGGTTGCCGTGCGGGTCCTCGCTGTAGAAGCGGCGCATGCCCGGGAAGTCGTCATCGAAGAGAACGGGAGCGCCCGCAGCCCGCAGCCGCCCAGCCCAGCCGTCGAGGTCGTCCACCAGCAGGCCAGGATGCGCCTTGCGGGCCGGGCGGAAGTCGTGCTCCACGCCGAGGTGCAGCTCGATGCCATAGCCGCGGCACCAGCAGCCGCCGCGGGCGGCGAGTGCTGGCGGCTTGGCAACCTCCTCGAAGCCCAGCACCCCGCTGTAGAAGCCGCGCAGTGTGTCCTCAGTGCCAGCCGGGCAGGCAAGCTGCACGTGATGGATCATCCCGGTCCCCACCCAGTTATCTTGATGTCAAGGTACATCGCGAGCGTAGCAGCACCTGCCATGCCAGCCGCGCCGTTGCCGGCGGTGCTGCCGGGGCGGAGGATGGCGGCATGGAGAGCCGGGTGGGCCGGGAGCCGCAGTACGACGTTTTCGCGGATGAGTTCCTCGGCCACGCCGAAAATGGCTTTTTCAATGCCCACTACGACCGGCCCGCGTGCCTGGCGCTGCTGGGCGATGTGGCTGGCAAGCGGGTCCTCGACGCGGCCTGCGGCCCCGGCCTGTATGCGCAGGAACTGATCCGCCGGGGAGCCGAGGTGGTGGGCTTCGACCACAGTCCCCGCATGGTGGAGATCGCCCGGGCACGCGCAGGCCAGGGTGAGTTCCGCGTGCACGACCTTGGCGATCCCATCGGCTGGCTGCCGGATGGCAGTGTCGACCTCAGCCGCGAGCCCAGGGGATTCATGGCTTTCCGGCTCCGGCCGCGCTGACCCTGCGATCAGTGGGAGGCCTCCGCCGGGCTGCCCGGCTGGTCGTCAGGCGCCCGGCGGAGTGCCAGTGAGTTCGGTGCCGATCAGGTGAACCCGACGTTCAGGATGAAGTGCCCGAGCCTCAGGTTGAGCACCCCGCCGCCAGCCCAGTGGACGATGAATGCCAGCAGGATAATGGCGAGGATTGCGACGACCATCCAGAAGAAGAACACCACGATGCCGGGGACGGCCCATCCGGCGACAGTTCTCGCAGCCACGGCCAGGGATTACCCAATTTCACCGCAATTATTCGGCGGGTGTACCGGAGCCGGCGGCCAATCCCGGGACACCGGCCACGCCGCGGTGCCCCAGCCGGCTGGGGTCCCCCGCCCGCCAGCAGGCGCCTGCCCGGGGATCAGGGCTGAAGGACGATCCTGCCGGGGATGCCGCCGGCGGCTTTCGCGCCGTACGCCTCGGCTCCTTGCGCGAGCGGATACACCGCGCCGACCTGCGGGCGGAGGTGCCCCTCGTCGACCAGCCGGGCGAGCTCGGTCAGCTGGGCGCGGCTGGCTTCCTGGATGAAGACCACCGTCCGGATGTCATTCCGGTTGGCGGGCAGCTGCGCGGCGGCCTTGATCGAGACCAGTGTTCCCCCGGGCTTGAGGAGGGCGGGGGAGCGGGCGAGCACCTCGCCGCCGATCGTGTCCACCACCAGGTCGGCCTGACCGGCCGCGTCTTCCAGGCGGTCGGCGTCCAGCGCGATGAAACGCCCGGCGCCCAGCTCCATGGCCAGCGGCCGGGAATGTCCGCGCCCGGTCCCGATCACCTCGGCGCCGGCCCACCGGGCGAGCTGGACCGCGGTCGAGCCGACCGCACCGCCCGCACCGTGGATGATCACCGTCTGTCCCCGGGCCAGCTTTCCGTGGTCGAACAGGGCCTGCCACGCCGTCAGCCCGGCCCGCGGCACCGCTGCGGCGTGGACATGATCAATGGAGCGCGGTTTCGGGGCCAGGTTACGGGCCTCGACAGCGACGTACTCGGCCGCCGCCCCGTCACGGAGCTGGTCGGTCAGCCCGAACACCTCGTCGCCGACGGCGATTCCGGCCGTCCCGTACCCGAGCGCGGCGACGACCCCCGAAACCTCGTGGCCGGGGATGACCGAGGCCCGCTGGTGACCGGCCCGGCAGGTCCAGATGGGCCAGTCCAGCTCGTTGTGCGTGATGCCGCACGCGGCGACCTTGACCAGCACCTCGCAGAACATGGGCTTGGCATCGGGCGCCTCTTCGTAGACGAGCCCGCTGATGCCGGTTGGCTGGTGAGTGCGGAGGGCCTTCATCGGCCCGCCCCCTTTCGCATGTCGTTGTCAGGCGGGAATCATGCCGAGCTGTTTCATCTGTGCGAGGGCATCGACGACCCCCCAGATCTCGGCGATCCGGCGGCCGGCGAAGCGGACGATGAAGATCTCGTTGTAGGTGACGGCTTTGCCGGTCGGCGGGAGACCACGGAAGCCGCCCTGGTGGGTCCCGGTCACCGTGTTCCTGGCGACGACTTTGTCCCCCTCGGCGATCAGATCCTCGACCGCGACGTGAAGGTCGGGGAAGGCGCGAAGGAGCACCTCCCACACCTGCCTGAGCGCCTGCACCCCCGTCGCGCCGGTCGGCACCGGCGCGTGGAACAGCACGTCCGGCGCGACGACCTCGTCGATCATCGTCGAGATGACCTCCAGGTCGCCGGTGT
Organism: Gemmatimonadota bacterium; assembly: GCA_050257395.1. Classification (GTDB taxonomy): domain Bacteria; phylum Actinomycetota; class Actinomycetes; order Streptosporangiales; family Streptosporangiaceae; genus JAIRTY01. The sequence continues at coordinate 13,316 of JBLMWU010000063.1, forward strand.
TCACGGCGTCATGGAAACGGCTGAACGCCGCTTTGTTGGCTGTTGCCTGAGCCGTTGACATGTGGCTTCTCCTCGCGTCGGTTGCGGCGGCCCGCAGGCCGGGGTCACTGCTGGCGGACGGCCTCGATCTCGAGGCTGATCGACACCTTGTCGCCGACCGCGACGCCAGTGCCGTCCAGCGGGATGCCGATGTCGATGCCGAAGTCACGCCGGCTGATCTGCGCGGTCGCGGAAAAGCCGGCCCGCTGCCCGCCCGGCGTGCCCGGGCCGAACCCGGTCACCTCGCCGGTGAGCGGCACCTGCCGGGTGATGCCGTGCACCGTCAGCTCACCGTCGACGACCCAGCCGTCGCCGGTCCGCCGGATGCCGGTGGAGCGGTAGCTCATCACCGGGTGCTTTCCGGCGCCGAAGCAGTCAGCCGAGCGGAGGTGGCTGTCGCGCAGTCTGATGCCGGTGTCGATGGACGCCAGGTCGATCGTCGCGGCAACCGACGAGTCCTGCGGGTCCTCGCCGGTGATGATCGTGACGTCGTAGCTGGTGAACCGGCCGCGGGTCCTGCTGACCATGAGGTGCCGGACAGAGAAGGCGATCTCGGAATGCGCCGGGTCGGCCTTCCAGGTGCCGGCCAGGTAGCCCGGGATCGCGACGGTCGCGGGGGCGACGTTCATGGCTTCCTCCTGGGTGTGGTGCCGTGGCTGCGCGGCGCGACGCTGGCGGATAAGCCGGTCATGCCGCTGAGTCCTCGTTCACTGGCTGGTGTGTTGTCCTTACCCCTACGACGACGCAGCCCGGCGGAATGTCAGGCCGGGTGCTGGCCGCACCCGCCTGTGCGGAGATCCGGGCCGGCCCGCCCGGGCCGGACTTGCGGCGGTGTCGATCCCGGCGGTGCCCGTTCGTGTAGGGGGTGACGGGGCCGCAACCGCGCGGCCCGCAGCACGGAGGGGAGCAGGCTCATGCGTTCGGTCACGGTCACGATGTGGATCACCCTCGACGGTGTCGTGCAGGGCCTCGGCCGCCCGGACGAGGACACCCGCGGCGGCTTCACGCACGGCGGCTGGGGCCGCCGGTACGACGACGAGGTGATGGGCCGCGAGATGGCCACGGCCATGGCCAAGCCGGGGGACATGCTGCTGGGCCGCCGCACCTGGCAGGACTTCATCACCGCCTGGGGACGCCAGACCGACGGCAACCCGGTCACCGCGCGCATGAACGCCGCCACCAAATACGTCGTCTCCAGGACGCTGGAGGACGCGGATGCCTGGCAGAACTCGATCCTGCTGCGCGGCGACGCGGCCGCCACGGTGGCCGCGCTGAAGGCCCAGCCGGGCGGGGATCTGTCGATCATCGGCAGCGTGTCGCTGGTGCGGAGCCTGCACGCAGCCGCCCTGATCGACCGCTACACGCTGGTGATGTGCCCGCTGACCCTGGGCAGCGGCGCGCGGCTGTTCGAGGGTCCCGCCCCGCTGGCCGAGTTCGACCTCACCGGCAGCGTCTCCACCACCAAAGGCGTCATCATCGCGCACTACACCCGCAGGTGACGGAGGGGCCGTGCGCTGCTGGCCGTAACGTGAGGGCTCATGACCACCATCCTCGATCACCTCGCCATCGGCACGCCGGCACTCAGTGACGGCTGGGAGCTGTTCGGCGGCATCCTCGGCGGAACCTGGGTCTACGGCGGCGACTCTCCCGGGTACTGGTGGGGCCAGCTGGGGTTCGCCGCGGGCCCGAAAATCGAGCTGCTGACGCCCACCGGGGGCCCGGACGCGGCCTTCCTCGAGCGCTTTCTGGCCGCCCGGGGGGCAAGCCCGCACCACTTCAACTTCCTCGTCACGGACATCGACGATGCGCTGGCGCGGATCCGGGCGCTCGGCATCGAGCCCGTCGGGGTCAACCTGTCCAATCCCAGCTGGCGGGAAGCCTTCCTGCACCCGCGCAGCGCTCATGGCATCGTCATCCAGGTCGCCCAGCAGGGCGCATCACCGGTCTCCCCGCCGCCGCGTGAGCTGCCTGAGCCGGGCTCGCCAGCCAGCTTCGACCTGATCGAGTACCACGTGGGTGATCTTGACGGCGCGGTGCGGCTGTTCAGGGACGTCCTGGACGGCCAGCTGGCGGCGGCCAGCGCCGGGGCTGCCGAACTGACCTGGCCCGGCGGGAAGCGGATCAGGCTGGTACGCGAGGACGGCCTGCCGCTGGGGGGCGGGCTGCACCACATCCGCTTCACCCGCCCAGCCGGCGCGTTCAGCACCCAGGACTCCGGGCGTGCGGGTCTGCTGGCCAAGCACCTCGGCCTGACCCTGGAGCTGGCCGGCTAGCGCCGGCCGCCGGGCCAGCGCACCTGCCGGGCGCAGCCCGCTCGCCCGGGCCGGGCCTGGGTAGACTGCGCCGGTGACGGGTACGGGGCTGGTTTCCCAGGGAGACGACGCCGGGCAGCCGGCAGCCGGTGGTGCCGTTCCCGTGGCCCGGCCCGGTCGTGCCTGGCGGCTGATCTCCGTGCTGACGCTGGCGATGGCTGTCGTGGCGGCAGACCAGGGAACCAAGGCGTGGGCCCTGTCGCGGCTGTCCCAGCATCCGGCTATCGCGCTGCCGGGTGGCTGGGTGGAGCTGCGGCTGATCTCCAACCCGGGTGCCGCGTTCTCCTTCGGCAGCGGGTTGACCTGGGCCTTCACCCTGTGCGCCACGGCGGCGGTGGCCGTCGTCCCCTGGCTCGCCACCAGGTCCCGCTCCCGGATCCAGGTGGCCGCCCTGGGTCTGCTGCTCGGCGGCGCGGCGGGCAACCTGGCTGACCGGCTCTTCCGCGCCCCCGGCCCCGGCACCGGCCGGGTGGTCGACTTCATCGACTATCACCAGTGGTTCATCGGCAATGTCGCCGACATCGCGATCGTGGCCGGCGTCGGCATCCTCGTCCTGCGGGCCGCAGCGGCCGGCCGCGGGCACCGCGCCGGGGCCGCTCCGCCTGGCAGCGCCGGGCACCCCTGAAATTGCCCGGCCGCCCAGGCCGCCTCACCCGCCAGGCGCACGCGCCAGAGCGCTGCGGCTGAAGCGGCTTCCCGCAGCCGCGGGTGACGGCGGAGATGGTTTGCGGCACGATGAGGCAATGGGCCGGTTATCCTCGCGTTCCCCGCTGATGACGGTGGCGGCCATGGCCGCTGCGACCCCGCTCCTGACCGTGACCATCCTCACCACGGCCCCGGCTGTCAGCGCCGCCGCCATCAGCACCGGCACGGCCCCGGGCTGCTGCGGTCTGTCCTCGGCCTGGTCACCAGGTAACAAGACCTTCCTCGGCCGGGCCGAGGCCCCGGCGGCCACCTCCGACGACACCTGGTTCACCGGCACGAGCGGGATCCTCACCGAGATCTTCTACCCGACGCTGGACACCGCGGATTTCACCGACCAGCAGTTCATCGTGGGCGACGCCGGTCACACCTGGGACGAGACCGAGAAGACCGACGCCAGCCACAGCGTGTCGCTGGCCAGCGGCAGCGCGCTCGCCTGGACGGTGACCAACACCGGGAACAACGGCAGCTGGAAGATCACCAAGACGGTCTACACCGACCCGGGCAGCCCGGCAGTGATCGAGCACGTCACCTTCACCGCGCTCCGGGGAACCCTCGGCGACTACCTGCTGTACCAGCTGTCCAACCCGTCACAGGACGGCAACGGCAACAACGACGCCGGGCAGACGGCGACCTACAACGGCCGCCAGATGCTGGTCACCACGGGGGAGAACCTGGCCGGCAACGGCAGCAACGCCTCGGCGATCGCGGTCGGCAACGGCCTGGGCTGGCTGACGCAAAGCGGCATCCCGATGCTGTCCAGCGGCTACGTGGGCACCAACGACGGCTGGCAGGACCTGCTCGGCGGCGGCAGCCCCGACCACACCATGAACGACGCCTATGACCTCGCCTCCGGCGGCAACATCGCCCAGATGGGCGAGCTGGACCTGTCACCGGTGGCCAGCCAGACCAGCGCCTCCTTCGATCTGGTGATCGGCCTCGGCCCGAACGCCGGATCGGCGGAGTCGACGGCGGACGGCGAGCTGTCGGGCCTGGCCGCCAACCCCAGCGGCACCCGCAGCAGCTACCTCAGCCAGTGGCAGTCGTGGACTGCCGGGCTCAGCACCTACGGCGGCATCGGCGGCCAGCAGTACCTCACCGCCGCGATGACCCTCAAAGCGTCCCAGGATCCGTCCACCGGCGCGCTGGTGGCGGGACTCGGCACTCCCTGGGGCGACGCCGCCAGCGCCAGCAACCTCGGCTATCACCGCACCTGGTCACGGGACGCGTTCAACAGCGCGACCGCGCTGATGCTGGCCGGCGACAACGCCGACGCGGACTCGCTGGCGCACTTCCTGTTCGACCGCCAGCAGCAAAGCGACGGCCACTTCCCGCAGAACTCACTCGTCAGCGGCGCCCCGAGCTGGAACGGAATCCAGCTCGACGAGACCGCCTACCCGATCATCCTGGCCTGGCAGCTGCGGTCGTATGACCCGGCGCTCACCGGGTCCAGCTACTACACCAGCCACATCCGGCCCGCGGCGAACTACCTCATCCAGCACGGGCCTTCCACCCCGATGGAGCGCTGGGAGGAGAACTCCGGGTACTCGCCGTCCACGATCGCGGCCGAGATCGCCGCGCTGTACCTGGCCGGGCAGATCGCGTCCGCAAACGGCGACTCCGGCAGCGCGTCGACCTACACCAGCACCGCCGACAGCTGGGCCTCGCAGGTCGGCAACTGGACATACGCCACCAGCGGCCCGTACGGCAACGGCCAGTACTTCGAGCGGATCTCACCCGACGGCAACCCCAACGACGGCTCGCCGGTGACGATCGCCAACGGCGGCGGCACCTACAACGAGAACCAGATCACCGACAACGGTTTCCTGCAGCTGGCCATCCTCGGCATCCTGCCGGCCAGCGATCTGCGGATCGCCAACAGCATCGCGATCACCGCGAACCCGGCCCACTCCGGGGCACAGGGCTCGCTGGAGGAGCAGCTGCCGGACGGCATCGCGTTCTTCCGCTACAACCACGACGGCTACGGCGAGACCGCGTCCGGCGGCGACTACACCGGGGCCGGCATCGGCCGGCTGTGGCCGATCCTGGACGGTGAGTACGGCCAGTACCGGGCCCTGCTCGGTGACAGCGTCGCGCCCCGGGTCAGCGACCTGCGGCAGTTCGCAGCCCCGTCCGGGATGATCAGCGAGCAGATCTGGGACACCAGCCCGCCAGCCGGGGACACCCCCGGCACCCCCACGATGTCCATGTCGGCGCTGAACTGGTCGATGAGCATGTACATCCAGCTGGTAGCCGAGGAATCCGCGCAGCAATCCGGCGGTGGCGGCGGGCCGCTGCCCGGGATGCCGGCCGCCGTCTACCAGCACTACGCCGCCGCAGCGCACCCGGCGGTCAGCACCTCCCCGAGCCCGCCGGCCGCTGGCCAGCAGGTGACCGTGCGCTACGACGGTTTCCTGGCGGGCGGCGCCACGTCGATCACCATGCACTGGGGTCACGACGGCTGGCAGACCATCACCGACACCCCGATGGCCAGACAGGCCGACGGTTCCTGGACCGCGACCGTCACGATCCCGGCCGGCAGCACCGGCCTGAACACCGCCTACTACAACCAGTCGGGCACCTGGGACAACAACAGCTCCGCCAACTACAACATCGGCGCCATTGGGTAGCGGACGTGGCTCAGGGCGAGGCAGTCAATGCTGCCCGGCCCACGGTCCCACGCCCGCGATGCGGTCCACCGAGATGTGGGTGATGTATCCGGGCGGGGGGTTATCCATCGGCGGGAAGCGAACCTCGGGGCCGAGGTAGGTGTAAGCGAGCTGCTGAAGGAGCTCGGCAGCTCCACCCTCGGTAATGCGAGCCGTGCCATAGACGACGAGGTACTCGGTCAGGCCCATCGCGTTCCGCGTACCGGTTTCGATCGACAGGGCGACGCGGCTGTCGTTGCGGATGTTGCGCACTTTGCGGTGCTCGGGAAGGTGAGCGGCCACGATCTCGTCGCCATCAAGGCCAACCCACACCACGGTCACCTGGGGACTGCCGTCAGGGTTCAAGGTCACCAGGTGAGCCAGGGCCGGGGAGTCGAGCACGGCTCTGGCGCTGGCGGGCAGCGGCGTCGTCATGCAGTCACGCTAGCAGCGCCGGTTGCCGCGACACGCCGGGCGAAGTCCCCTGATCCACGGGGTGTCCCCCGGCTCAGCCCGGGGCCTCGGCAAGCACCGGTGCCGTGGTGGTGCCGTCCAGGAAACCGCCGGACTGGTGCTGCCACAGCCTGGCGTAGATTCCGTCGTGCCGCAGCAGATCCTGGTGCGTGCCCTTCTCGGCGATCTGGCCGCGGTCGAGCACGACCAGCTGGTCCATGCGCGCGACCGTGCTCAGCCGGTGCGCGACCACCAGCGCAGTCCGGCCCTCCATGAGCCGCCACAGCGCCTGCTGGACCAGGATTTCGCTCTCCGAGTCCAGAGCGCTGGTCGCCTCGTCCAGCAGCAGGATCGGCGCGTCACGCAGGATCGCCCGGGCCAGCGCGACTCGCTGGCGCTGGCCGCCGGACAGCTTCACGCCACGCTCGCCGACCATCGTGCCGAATCCGTCCGGCAGGGCGTCGGCGAACTCTGTCACGTGCGCCGCCTGCGCCGCCTGGCGGATCTCCGCATCGGTGGCATCCGGGCGCGCGAACGCGATGTTGTCGCGCAGCGTGCGGTGGAACATCGCCGGGTCCTGCGGCACGTAGGCGATCAGGCTGCGCAGATCCGACTGGCGCAGCCTGGTGATGTCCTGCCCGCCGATCAGGATCCGGCCGTCATCGATGTCCATCAGCCGCAGCAGCAGGCGGGTCAGCGTGGTCTTGCCACCGCCTGACCGGCCGACCAGGCCGATCTTGGTCCCATCCGGCACAACGAGGTCCAGGCCGGCGAACAACGGCAGCCCGCCCGCGTGCGCGAATGTCACGCGCTCAAAGCGGACGTCGCTCGCCTTCTGGCTCAGCGGCTCGGGCGCGGCCGGATCGACCACGGTCGGCGGCTTGAACAGCAACTCGGTGAACTGCGCGGCCTCGGTCAGCGAGCTCTCCACGCGGCGGTAGATCTGGTTGAACTCGAACATGATCCGCGTCGCATTGGAGTAGTAGGTGAATGCCACGATGATCGCCTCGATGCCGTGCGCGCCGGCGCCGAGTGCGACCGCGAGCAGCAGCCCGAACGCGTTGGTGAGCACGGACATCGGCGCGACCAGCCCGTCGATCCGCAGGTTCCCGTAGTCCCATGACCGCAGCGCCTTCCGCCGCTGGTCGGCGACGCGCGACCGGTGCTCGGCAGCCTCCCCGTCCTCGGCGGCGAACGCGCGGATCGTGTCCATGTTCATCAGGCTGTCAGCGACGTGCCCGGACACCCGCGCGATCGCTTCCTCGCGCTGGTCGACGAGATTCTGACGGCGGCGGATCAGCGGTGCGATACCGGCCCCAGTGATCACTATCAGGCCGATGAGCCCGGCGACGAGCAACGGGTCGTAGCGCCACAGCACCACCGACGCGAACACCAGCGGCACGAGGCTGCCGACGATGTTGAACACCAGATTGTCGGTGAAATCCTCGAACCGGGAAGCGAAGCTCAGCACCCGTTTGGTCAGCGAACCGGCGAAGTTGTCGTGGAAGAACGCTGCGTCCTTCGCCAGCAGTTCGTCCATGCCGATCACGTAGAGATTCTCGATTCCGCGGCCGTCGAGGCGGTTCAGGCAGTGAATGCCGACCCGCCACACGATCTCGGCTGACAACAGCACACCTGCGAAGCCCAGCACATACGGCATCGCCGCGCCGATCCCGGCCGGCCCGTGGCCGGCAAAGCGGCCGACGAGGTGGGCGACTATCAGCGGCGCGATGTAGAAGATGCCCGTGTTTCCCAGCGAGGGCAGCAACATCGCGGGCACCGTGAAACGCCAGAGCCCGGCCATCTGCCGGCCGTAGTAGCGCAGGGCGAGCAGCACCGCCCGTTTCCGCGCAGGTGAGCCGCGGCCATCTTCACGCGCAGTCATTTGTCAGAACCCCCGGGCAGCCAGCATGGCTATGGTGCACGACCGGGGCGGCAACAGCGACCGATTTTTCCGGCCGCTCTCACCCGTGCCGCCTTTACTGAGGCCCGGGATCCTGGGTGGCTGCGTGCAGGGCGCTCACGGCCGCCCCGTACAGGGTGATGAGTCCGGCCTCGACTTCCGGCCCGTGGAATTGCGGATTCCAGGCCAGTTCCGCCAGAGAGTCGCTGATGGCGAAGGCCGAGGCGACTCGCAGTCCCCTGACCTCAGCGACCGCGAACAGCGCAGCGGCCTCCATCTCCACGCACAGCACGCCTTCCGCCTGGTACCGGCGGGCCTCGGCGACAGTCTCCCGGTAGGGCGTGTCGATCGTCCAGGAGGTCCCCGCCCGGAACGGAACGCCGGACTCGCTCAGCGCGGTCCCGAGAGCAGCGTTCATTGCTGCCGACGCCGTGGCCAGCTTCGCCGGCGGCAGGTAGTGGTGCGAGACACCTTCGTCCCGGATGGCAGCCTCACACAGCACCAGATCACCGATATCAAGGTCGCGCTGCAGGCTCCCAGCGGTGCCCACGGAGACAAAGGCCGATGTGCCCATCGCCGCCAGTTCCTCCAGCGCCGCAGCCGCCGCCGGGGCCCCGATGCCGAACTGGCCGGCCAGCCCGACCCTGCCGCCAGTGCTTGGCAGGAGCACGAGCCCGTGCAGCGCACGGCGCTCAGGTGACTTCAGCCCTTCGGCTTGCAGCACATGGCTGTAGAGCGACCGCTGATAACACAGCACCACACCCGCCGGGGGCTGGTACCGCTCAAGGGCGCCCACCCGCCGCAGGTAGGCGGCGAAGTCCGCGGGCGTGAATATCGCTTCCTCGGCATGCTTGCCTGCGAAGTTCGGGTAGCTGGCCGGCGGCACGGAAACCGATCCTATGAGACGCCGTGGTCACTCCCAGAATGTGAATCGCGGCGCGGACTGGCTCAGCACGCTGACCAGCGGTGCGGTGGACCAGGTGGCATTCAGCTCGTCAGTGATCGCGGCTATGAGTTCCGGTACGCCGGATGATGCCGAGTCATGCAGGGCTTCAGCCACGACGAGAACGGCCTCTGTCGAATCCTGGACGGCTGACAGCCCGCTTTGCCGGTTGGTCCATCGCCGGGCATGCACGTGCCCCGCCTGGTCCGCGAAGATCACCTCGCCGGGGCCGGGATGCTCGGTCTGGCCAGAAAAGGTGAGGTAGTCCTCATCGCCGCCGGCGTATCTCACTTCCAGGTGGCCGGTGATCTTCGCGGCATCGAAGACCGCGACCGGAGTCGCGAAGGCAGCCGATGCCGCGTTGCACACGTCGACCAGCGGGTGCAACTGCGGAATGGCGCCGTCCTTCCGCAAGCGCCGCAGCAGTGCCTCCGACGCGCACCGGTACTGGGTCGGCTTGAGCCCCATCCTGGTGTAGGCGCGCCGCCAGGCCTGGATCTCGGGCAATTCGCTTTCGGTCGCCTTCGCCAGCCGCGCCTTCGCGATGGCGGTGAATTCCGCGACGCGATCGCCGGCTGAGACGTCTCTGGTGATCCCGCCGGCGAACACGACCCCCGCAACAAGCTCAGGGAAGTCACGCCAGATCTCTGCGGAGTGCCAGAAGTCCATGACATCACCTTGTACCGGTCTCCCGGGCGGTCCGGATGACAGCATCCCGGTGGCGAACTGCCGCCGGCCAACTTACTCAGCTGCCGCGTGCCGGAGGTTCACGGCTGGGCTTACGGCTTGGCGGCGGCGGCGATGAGATGGGGGCTGAAGCCGATCAGCGAGGGCCGGGTCTCAGCAGCCCGGGCCGCGAACAGAATGTGCTCGCGGCGCGCTGGATCGGCCCAGTCCTGGCGCAGCGGCCAGCCCGGGCCCTCGACCCCGTAGATGACCGCCCCGGTGAAGCCGGCCTGGCTGATCTCACTGGCCAGGCCCTCCGGGGTATGGAAGTAGGCAGTGGTGAAGAACTCGGGCCGGCTGACCGGCTCGGGGTTGCGGTGCTGGCCATCCGCCTGGCGCGCCGCCTGCTGCCTGACGGGCCTGCTCCACGTGCAGAGCCACCGGATCCACCAGGTGCACGCGATAGCCGAGCCGCGCCAGCGGAGCAGCGTAGGTCCCCGGGCCACCGCCGGCATCCAGTACCACCGCCGGTGGGGGTGGCAGCAGCCGCTCCAGCAGTTCCATGGACCGGACGAATTCCAGGGACGGCCGGCCCTCCGGAAATAGCCGGGTGCGCTCGTAGCCCGTGCCGTAATGGCTCTCGATCGCCGGATCAATCACCCTGACAGGCTCCCGCAGGCCATCTCCGCACACCACTGAATTACGCCCCCGTCCAAAGCCGCGGCATGCCGCAGACGGGGCGCGGGCCCGGGATGCCGGACGCCGATTCCGAGGTGCGCCGGGTCCTGGCGGAGAAGGTGTTTCCCCGCCAGGCTGAGGTTGCCAGCATCGCTGACTGGTCAGCGACTATCAGCGGCGCCGCAACCGGCCCAGACCGTCCCCGACGCGATCGGCCGGATGCCCGTGCCGGTGGGCGGTCTGGGTCTGGGGCGGGCTAGCAGGTGCCCGTGACGGCGGAAGGAGAGGCCGGTGGCCGGGCATGTCGTGGTGGTCGGGGGCGGGGTGGTCGGCTGCGGCGCTGCGTATGCGCTCGCCCGGCGTGGGGTGCGAGTGACGCTGGTGGACCGGGCCGATGACGGCCAGGCCACCGCTGCCGGGGCGGGGATCGTGGCGCCGGGGACCGTTGTGTCGGCGCCCGAGGGGTGGTACCCGCTGGCTTTCGGCGGCGCTGCCTACTACCCGGAACTGCTCGCCAGCCTGGCCGAGGACGGCATCGCCGACGCCGGGTACACGGTGACGGGCGGGCTGTTCATCGCCGGAGACGACGCTGAGCGGGAACGCCTGGCCGGTGTCTGCCGGCTGCTGCGGGAACGGGCCGGGGCCGGGGTCCCCAATCTGGGCGAGGTGGGCCTGGCGGACGAAGCGCAGGTGCGGGAGCTGTGCCCGGTGCTGGCCCCGGGGGTCACCGGTATCCACATGTCCGGGGTGGGCCGGGTGAACGGCCGCCTGCTGCGGGACGCGCTGAGCCAGGCGGCCCGGCGCCTGGGCGGCCGGCTGCTGCACACGGGCGCCCAGGTCGCAATGCACAACGGCCGTGCCACGGGGGTCGTCACCGACGACGGGGACCAGATCGGCGCGGACGCGGTGATCCTCGCGACCGGTGCCTGGCCCGGCGCCTGGGCCGGCCTGCCCGGGCAGGCCGTCGCGGTGCGGCCGCAGCGCGGGCAGATCCTCCACCTGGACCTGCCCGGCAGCGGCGCCGCGAACTGGCCGGTCATCGAGGGTTTCACCGACCCGTACCTGCTCGGCTTCCCACCGCACCGGGTGGTCGCCGGTGCCACCCGGGAGGACGGCACCGGGTTCGACTACCGGGTGACCGCGGCCGGCCAGCACTGGCTGCTGGACCGGGCACTCGCCCGGGCCCCGGGCCTGGCGCGGGCCACCGTCGCCGAAACCCGGGTCGGATTCCGGCCGGTCACTCCCGACGGCCTGCCGGTCCTGGGCCGGGCGCCAGAGCCCGGCAACGTGTGGTTCGCCACCGGTACGGCAGCCGAAGGGCTGACCATGGGCCCCTATCTCGGCGCCCTCGCCGCCGGCCTGGCCTGCGGGGAGCCGCTCCCGCTGGACGGGGCGCCCTACGACCCGGCCCGCTTCCGCCCAGTCCCGCCCTCCTGAGCGCGTTGTGCAGACGATGTCTGTATCCTCATGATTTCCGCTCTGGGGGCGAGTGCCGGCATGGGAGGCATCAGTGATCCGCAACGTGGTGGTCGGCCGCCTGCGCCAGCCCAGCGATGACCGGCAGCGGGCGGGAGACCTGGCGCTGCTCCAGCAGGGTCTGGCCGGGATAGCCGCGCTCCGGCTCCCAGGGCTGGTAGCGATGCACGTCGGAGCCAACATCGGGCTGCGAGATGGCGGATGGGACTTCGCCATCACCAACGACTGGCAGGACGCCGGCTCCTACCGCGCCTACGACGCCGACATCGAGCACAACCGGCTGCGGAGCGAGATTTTCGCGGTTATCTGCCAGGAAATCGCCCGGGTCCAGTTCCAGATCGATGACCAGATTCCCGGCCCGCTGCCCGCCCCGGCCGCTGATTCGCAGCAGTAGCGTCTCGCCCCACGCTTCGGCGCGCCGCCGGACGAGCCCTCCGGAGGGCGGCGATCGGGCCCGCCGGGACTTGGTGCACAGTGGGCTGGGTGGAGATTCGGCACAGCGGCAACACCCCGTCGGTTCATCCAGACGCCTACATCGCGCCGACTGCGGTGCTCAGCGGACAGGTGCGGGTAGGGCCTGGCAGCTGTGTGCTGCATGGCGCGGTGCTGGCCGCCGACGGCGGCCCGGTGGAGATTGGCGCCAGCTGTGTGGTCATGGAGCACGCCGTGCTGCGGGGAACGCCCCGCCACCGGCTCAGCCTCGGTGATCACGTGCTGGCCGGGCCGCATTCCTATCTGACCGGCTGCACCGTCGGCGATGAGGTGTTCATCGCCACCGGCGCCATGGTCTTCAACGGGGCGCGGATGGGCAGGGCCAGCAGCGTGGCCCTCGGCGGCGCTGTCCACATCGGATGCGTGGTGCCGCCGGGCACCCGGATCCCGATCGGCTGGGTGGCCGTCGGTGATCCCGCCCGCCTGTACCCGCCAGGAGAGGCAGACAGCATCCGGTCAGGGCTGGCAGAGGCCGGCGGGTTCCTGCCGTTCGTCTTCGGCACCGACCCGGCCGCAGACCGTGGTGAGCAGATGCGCACGGCCATGCGCCGCTATACCGGTTTCCTGTCCCGCTCCCACAGCGGCGACGAGCCAGCCGGCTAGGTCAGCGGTCCTGGCCAGCTGATCAAGCGCCTTCTCGGCGCGGGTATGGCGCTGGCGGGGGATCACTCGCCCGGGCAGGCTCGTTCCATGACCACGAGGCCGGTGGCGCCGCGAGGATCTGGCCCGTGTGCCGGAAGTGCCACGACGGTGAATCCTTCGCTCTCGTACAACGACCTGGCCCGCAGGTTCCCGGGTTTCACGTCAAGCCATACCCGCCGCGCCCGGTGATGGCAGCAGGCGCGGGTGAGCGCCGCCCGCAGCAGGGCGCGTCCCTGGCCGGTGCCGCGGAACGGTGCAGCCACCACCATCCGGCGCAGCTCGATGCCCCGGTCGCGGTGGCACAGCCCGGCCAGCACGGCGAACCCGCGCAGCGCGCCAGGCTCGCCAGCGGCGAGATGCTCTTGATCAGGGTCGGCCAGCGCCCGTTCATGCCATGCACGCCCGGTCTCACCCAGCCACTGACCGGTGTCAGCGGCCAGCTCCAACGCGGCCAGCTCGGCCACGTCGCCCGGCGTGCTCAGGCGCAACGTCAGCATGCCTGGCAGGTTAACCAGCCGCCGGGGCACTCTCACCATGCCGCTGTCAGTCCCGCTGCCGCTGCCGGCTGCGCCGCTCACCCTGGCCGCGGCTCCGAACCTATCGCTGGCTGATTCCCGGCGATACCGTGCGGGTGGAGGTGGCGCACCTGAGGGTGACCAACTCGGCGCGCCCGGGCCCAGGCCGCCACGCTGACCTGGGGCCGGAGGGTCACCGGCGAAACGGGCACCGGCGGCGCGGGTACCGGCAGGAGGCGGGCACCCGCACCGGCAGGAGACCGACAAGAAGGGCAGGCAGGATGCGGACGATCGCGCTGGAAGAGCACTTCTGGGCACCTGCGCTGGCCTCGCCGCCCGGCACCGGCGTGCTGGCCCTGCTGGGAGAGGACCTGGACGCGCCGCTTCGCGACCTCGGCGAGGGGCGGCTGGCCGGGATGGACACCGCGGGCATCGACGTGCAGGTCATCTCGCACAACGCCCCCGCCGCGCAGCACCTGCCGGCCGACGAGGCGCTGGCACGGTCGCAGGAGGCCAACGACCTGCTGGCGAAAGCGGTGGGGGCGCATCCGGACCGGTTCGCTGGATTTGCCACCCTGCCGACTGCCGACCCGGCAGCGGCCGCGGACGAACTTGAGCGCGCCGTCACTGAGCTCGGCTTCGTGGGTGCGATGGTGCACAGCACCCTCGGCACCAACGGGACGTTCCTCGACGAACCCGGCTACGAACCGCTGCTGGCCCGTGCTGAGCGGCTGGACGTGCCGCTCTACCTGCACCCTTCGCGTCCCCCCGGCGCGCTGGCGGACATTCTCTTCCGGGGGCTGCCACCGCGCCTGGCGGGGCTGCTGGCGTCCAGCGCCTGGGGCTGGCACGCCGAGGCCGGCCTGCACACGCTGCGGCTCGTGGTGACCGGGGTGTTCGAACGGCATCCGGGCCTGCGCCTCATCATCGGGCACTGCGGGGAGATGCTGCCGTTCATGATGGCCCGCATCGACGAGGTGCTGACGCCGCAACGGACGGGCCTGGCGGGTCCCGTGTCGGAGTATCTGCTGCGGAACGTGTGGGTGACGACGAGCGGGATGTTCAGCCTGCCGCCGCTGCTGTGCACACTGCAGGTGTTCGGCGCCGACCGGGTGCTCTTCAGCGTCGACTATCCCTTCGCCCCCAACGCGCTGGGGCGGGCGGTGCTCGACGCGCTGCCGCTGAGCCCGGCGGACAAGGCCAAGGTCGCCGGCGCCAACGCGGCCCGCCTGCTCGGGCTGTAGCTGCCGGGATGGCTGGCAGCGATCCGGGGACGCGCGCGACCGGATGAGGTCGGGCAGCGGCTGGGTGATCTGGGAGGTTGGCTGTGATGAACACCGCGGAGCCGGGCAGCGGCGCCGGGCGCGAACGGACGAGTTCTGCGGAGGACGCCCGCGGGAGTGCGCATCAGCTGCGCTTGCTTCCCGTCGGGCAGCTGGTCGAGGAGGTCATACTCAGCCTGCTCAGCGCCGCCCAGATCAAGCTGGGGCGGCGAGACGCCAGGCTGCTGATTGACCTGGGCACTGTGCTGCATGAGCACGCGCGTCCCTACCTGTCAGGCGAGCTCACCAGCCAGGTCGACCAGCTGCTGGGGCAGCTGCGGCTGAGCCAGGTGAGCGCGGAGGGGCAGGCAAGCAGGCCGGGCGGGCAAGAGGAGAACGACCTGGACCGGGTTCCGGCCCCGCCGCCCGCAGCCGCGCCGCCGTCTTCCGCCGCCCGGTGAAATCCGGGTCTGCGCAGGCCCTGCGGACTCCGACCAGAATAGTCGTCTTGACAAATTAATCTGTCGGTTGCAGGCTGGGTGGCGTGCTCGACGTAGCCGCCATCTCCGATCCATCAGCGGCCGAGGTGACCCTCGACCCCACCCGGGCCCGGCTCCTGGCCGAACTGGGCAGGCCCGCCTCCGCGGCTGGCCTTGCCGAACGGGTCGGGCTGCCCCGCCAGAAGGTCAATTACCACCTCCGGCTCCTGGAACAGCACGGGCTGATCGAGCTGGTGGAAGAGCGCCGCAAGGGCAACTGCACCGAGCGGGTCCTCCGGGCGACGGCGGCCTCGTACGTCATCTCTCCCGAAGCGCTGGGCACGGTCGCTCCTGATCCGCGCCGGGCGCCGGACCGCCTGTCGGCCCGGTGGCTCCTCGCCCTCGCCGGTCAGCTGGTCCGGGACGTCGGCCAGCTGCTGGCCGGGGCCGAGCGGGCGGGCAAGCGGCTGGCCACCTTCGCCCTGGATGGCGAGATCCGCTTCGCGTCGGCCGCCGACCGGGCCGAGTTCACCGAGGAGCTGGCCACGGCCGTCGCCGTGCTCATCGCCCGCTATCACGACGAGAACGCTCCCCGGGGCCGAGCACACCGCATCGTTCTGGCAGTGCATCCAGCAGCCAGCAAGGCCGCCGAACCCGGCCGAGAGGAGGCGCGACATGCCAAAGGAGTTCAAGATCACCAGGGAGGTCCTGCTCGAGGCGACGCCTGAGCAGGTATGGGAGAGCATCGCTACCGAGGCCGGGCTGGCTGCCTGGTTCCAGCCCATGCCGGTCGACCCTGCCAGCGAGCTGGTCGTGGCCTGGGAGCCGGGACGCCGCCTGGCGATCCGGACACCGGAGGCCGCCGACGGATCGGTGCACGCCTTCGAGTACCTGATCGAGGCCCGGGGCGGGGGAAGCACGGTGCTGCGCTTCGTGCACAGCGGCTTCGCCGGAGACGACTGGGGCGACGAGTACCAGCCTGTCACCGCGGGGGGCTGGGACATGTACCTGCACACCCTGGCCCAGTATCACGCCCACTTCCCCGGGCGGCGCGCCGTCTACGTCGAGGCTGAGGGCCCGGCCTCCTCAGCGGTGCCCGAGGCCTGGCCCGCCCTCCTGGGCGCCCTCGGGACCGGAGGGCAGGCCGAGGCCGGCTCGCAGGTGCGTATCGAGCTCCCAGGCGCCGGGCCCATCGACGGGGTGATCGACTACGCCACAGCGAACTTCCTGGGACTGCGGACCCCGGATGCGCTGATCCGCTTTCACGGCCGCTGGGGCCTGGGCATGACCGTGGCCGTCAGCCACCACGCTTACGGCGCCACTTTCGATGCCGAAGCGGCCAGGCGCGGCTGGACGGCCTGGCTGGACCAGGCGCTCACCGCCGCGGCGGCCAGCCCACGCTGAGCACCACCCAACACGCGGAGGCCTATCCCGCCGGCCGCGCGAGGAACGCGGCGAGCTGGTCAGCTGGCGGCCGGCTTTGATCGCAGGGCTGGGGCTCGCTGCTTCGGCCTGGCGCGGGATCAGTCCTGGGTCGCGGCGGCTGCCAGGCGGCGCCACGTGGCGGCGAGCCACTTCTCGTACCTTCCCGGGGTCATCCGGAGTGTCTCGCGCATGAGCAGGTAGGTCTCGGCGTGCGCCAGCACGCTGGTGGTGTCGGCCAGCCATGCCAGGTCGCACCCGGGGGGAAGCAGCCCGTCGTCGCGCGCACGTGCCCAGAATGCCCGGACGGCGTCGCGGGTGGCCGCCCGCCCGGCCTGTGCCGCGGCGGCCAGCAGCGGCTCAGCCGGCTCGGCCTCGCGGGCCACCGCGATGACGTCGGCAGCGGATGCCATGAGCCGCGCGCTGCCCCTGGCGAACGCGGCGATGCGCGCTGCCAGGGCCGGCGCTGCCGTTGCGGTGCGGTACCACTCGCGGTTCACGACGTCGACCGGCGCCAGGTCGCCGACGAGTGCTACGTCGATCACCCGCTTGAGCAGCGCCGCCTTCGTGCCGAACCGGACGTAGACGGTCCGGTGCGAGACCCCGGCCGCGTCCGCGACCGCGGTGAGCGTGGTGGCCTGGTAGCCGTCCCGGGCGAACAGCCCGTGCGCGGCGCGCACGATGCGCTCCTCGTTCTCGCGGACACGGGCGGCTCGCAGCCCGGCTGCCTTGACATCCTCCGTCATACGTTGCAGTATAACTGCAATATTGCAGTATGACTGCAACGTTAGCAGTATCGGGGGTTCCCATGACGGCGCCACGGCTGGACGGCATCCACCACGTGAAGCTGCCGGTCCGCGATCTCGCCCGGTCGCGCGCGTGGTACGAGTCCCGCCTCGGCTACCGGGCCGTGATCGAGTTCGCCGAGCAGGGCACGCTGATGGGCGTTGTCATGCGCCACCCCAACGGCGGCCCGGAGTTCGGGCTGCGTCTCGACCCGGCCCGCGCGGAAGCGGCAGCGGGCTTTGACTACTTCGCTATCGGCGTCCCGTCGAAGGAAGCCATCCAGGACCTCGCGGACCGGCTCACCGCGCTCGGCGAGCCACACGCCGGGGTGCACTTCGCGACGATCGGCTGGATCCTGCCGGAGCTGCACGACCCGGACGGGCACGAAGTGCGCTTCTACACCACGACCCACCACAGCGAGCCACCCGGTGACAGCGTCGTGCGGATCGAGAATCCACGGGAGACCGCGGAAGCGGCCGAGCGTGCGGCGCAGGCAGACCGCCGCCGAGCATCACGCCGCCGCGCAGCATCAGCCGGAGCCCTCGCCGCCGGGATATCTGTGGCTGCTGAGTCAAGGGCGGTCTGAGTTAGCAGCACGCCGGCGCACGCGCCCAGCCGGCATGCCCGTGGTTCCCCGGACCGTGGAGACTGTGCAGTACGGCTCCCCGCCCTCCAGAGGTATGCCGATTCTGCCGGCGGCGTGCCAGGCCCGCGGCCCTGCGGTCCCGGTTGCGGCAGATGAGTTGTTTTGCGCGGCTGTGGGCTGGTTAGGGACCGGGGGAGGGGAGCGCGATGAATCCAGACCTGAGCGAAGGCCAGATGTTCGGCGCCTACCGCCTCATCGGGCTGGCCGGTGCCGGCGGAATGGGCGTCGTCTACCGGGCCGAGCAGCAGCCGCTTGGGCGCATCGTCGCGCTCAAGGTGATCCGCCCGGAGGTCGCCGGGTCGAGCGACTACCAGGCCCGCTTCCTGCGGGAAGCCAGGCTCGCCGCCGCCGTCAACCACCCCCATATCGTCCCCGTGTTTGACTTCGGGGAGCACGCGGGCCGGCTTTACCTGGCCATGCAGTGGATTGACGGTGTGGAGTTCGGGCGCCTTATGGAGGGGGGGCAGCCGGTGGCGCCGGAGCGTGCGGTCCGCATCGGCACGCAGGTGGCCTCAGCGCTGCAGGCCATCCATAACGCCGGAATGCTGCACCGGGATGTCAAGCCGGCCAACATATTGGTGCGCGATATGAATGGGGAGGATCACGCCTATCTGACGGATTTTGGCATCGCCAAGCTGGCGGAAGCCGGCGGCGGGCTCACCCGTACCGGCTGGATGATCGGCACCACGGGCTATCTGTCGCCGGAGCAGATCCGTGGGCACCAGCCGGACGGGCGCAGCGATCTCTACGCACTCGGCTGCGTCATGTTCGAGGCGATTACCGGGCAGCGCCCGTTCACCGGCGAGAACGATCAGGCCCTGCTCTGGGCCCATGCCAGCAGCCCGCGGCCGGTCGCGTCGCAGGTCTGCCCGGGGCTCGGCCGCCGGTACGACGAGTTCTTCGTCCGGGCGCTCGCCGCCGACCCGCACGGCCGGTACCAGTCAGGCCAGGAATTCGGGGTGGCTCTCGAAGCCGCCTTCGCGGGACGGCCGGCACCCCCGGTGCCGGCCGCTGCGGCCGGGCCGACGCAGCGCGTGCCGGGACTGCCGCCGCCACCGGAGACCGAGACGGTCCCCACACCGCCCGCTGGCGGGTCCGGCCCGTCCGGGCGAACGGCGGGCGCCGGGCCAGGGACGGCTGACGGGCCAGGGCGCGTTCCGGGCCCTCTCCCCGCTCCTGCCGCCACGGGCTCTCCCGGCACGCCGCCAGCCGCCGCGATGCCTGGTGCGAGGCCGCGCGCCGGCAGAAGGGCCCGCGGATGGGCGGGCCGTCTGATCACTGCGGCTGGCTGCCTGGTGTTCCTCGCGTCCCTGACCGTCATCCATCGGTACGTCAACAGCGGGGCGGGCTGGAAGAGCCTGTGGGAGGCGACCCACGGGGACATCTCATCACCGCTGTACGCGAAGGACTTCTGGATTCCCGCCGGGCTGGCCGCCTTCGTGCTCGCCGGCACTGCCGTCACGGTGCCTGCCCGCACCGGCTTCGGGATGGGCGTGGTGGCCATAGCCGCGCTCGCCGCGGCCGGATACACCCTGTACATACCGTTCATCGGGCGGTCGCCCGGCTTCGCGCCCTACGGCACGGGTTACTGGCTGTCGCTGGCAGCCGCGGTGGTGATGACGGCCGGGGCCGTGGCCGCCGGCCTGCGGCACGGGGCCCGCCGCAGCTGACGCCAGCTGGCGCGGAAGGCCGGGCACCGGCTGGTCAGATCCTGGAGGGTTACCGGCCTGCCGCTGCGGGAACCGGCATAGGGCCGGCGGTGCAGCGGGACAGGAACCAGGGCGAGGATTGGACAGGCGCAGTGGCGCGGTTAGCGGTGGTGTCGGGCGGCGGGACGGGAATGGGCAAGGCAATCGCGGCCCGTCTTGCCGCCGACGATGATGATGTGGTCATCATCGGGCGGCGGGGCGGGGTGCTCGAGGCGGCCGCCAGCGAGCTGAACGCCGCTGCGCCGGGCACAGTGTCCTGGCAGGCTGCCGACCTCACCCAGCCGCACGAGGTTGAGCGGGCCGTCGCAGCTGTCGAAGGACCGGTTGACGTCCTGGTCAACAACGCGGGCGGGATCGCCTCGCGTGGCATGCCAGCGGACCAGCAGGCGGAGGTGGCCCGCGCCTGGGCGGGTGCTGCAAGCCAACGGCGGCGCGCTGCTCGGGAGATAAACCCAGCTCAGGGCAGGTCAGCTGCTCAGGAGGTACTTCACGATGCTGTCCACTGCGTTTACCGACCTCGTGGGCTGCCGGGTTCCGATACAGCAGGCAGGCATGGGCGGGGTCTCGACACCTGAGCTGGCGGCCGCGGTCGCGGATGCGGGTGGCCTCGGCATGGTCAGCATGGTGATGAACCCCGCTCACGACGTCGCGACGGCACTGGATGCCCTGGCCGGCCAGACCGCCGGCATGGTAGGGATCAATTTCCTGATGCCTTTCCTCGATCCCGAGGCGGTCGACGCCGCAGCGAGCCGGGTGCGGGTGGTCGAGTTCTTCTACGCCGACCCCGACGCGGCCCTGATCCGCCGCGTGCACGACGGCGGGGCCCTGGCCGCCTGGCAGGTGGGCTCGCCAGCCGAGGCACGCGCTGCCGTGGATGCCGGGTGCGACTTCATCGTCGCCCAGGGCACCGAGGCCGGCGGGCACGTGCGCGGCCAGCTGAGCCTGCTGCCCCTGCTCGACCTGGTGCTCGGCGAGGTCGATGTTCCGGTGGTGGCGGCCGGGGGCATCGCCACGGCGCGGGGCGTGGCCGCCGTGCTGGCTGCCGGTGCTTCCGGGGCCCGGCTGGGCACCCGCTTCGTTGCCACGCCCGAGGCGAACGCCCATCCCCTGTACGTCGACGCCCTGCTCAGGGCATCGGCCAGCGATACCGTGCTCACCACTGCGTTCTCTGGCATGTGGCCCGATGCTCCCCACCGGGTGCTCAGCTCATGTGTCGAGGCCGCTCACAATGTCACCGGCGAAATCGTGGGAGAGATGGCCATGGGCGCCGCACGGGCTCCGGTGCCCAGGTTCTCGGTGCCCCCACCCACGCGGGACGCGTCAGGCAGCGTTGCGGCCATGGCGCTTTACGCCGGGGAGTCCGTGGGCGCGGTGACAGAGGTAGCGGCGGCCGGAGACGTCGTCCGGGAACTCGCCGAGGGCGCTGAGCGGCTACTGCGCGCCGGGGCGTCCTGACCCTAAGCTCAGGGCATGGCCAGGTACTTCGACATCCATCCGGCCAATCCGCAGCGCCGTGCGATCGCCGAGATCGCCGACATCGTCCGCGATGGCGGCGTGATCGCCTACCCGACGGACTCCTGCTACGCGCTCGGCTGCCAGTTCGGCAACAGGGAAGGCACCGCGAGGATCAGGGCGATCCGCCATCTCGACGACCGGCACCATCTCACGCTGGTGTGCCAGGACTTCGCCCAGCTCGGCCAGTTCGTGTACGTCGCCAAGCCGGTGTTCCGGGCTATCAGGGCGGCGACCCCGGGCAGTTACACCTTCATCCTGCCCGCGACCAAGGAAGTACCGCGCAGGCTGCAGCACCCGGGGAAGAAGACCGTCGGGGTGCGGATACCGCGGCACCTGGTGACCCAGGCGCTGCTCGCCGAGCTGGGGGAGCCGCTGGTGTCGAGCACCCTGCTGCTGCCCGGCCAGGACGAGCCCATGACCCAGGGGTGGGAGATCGACGACCAGCTCGGCCATGAGGTCGACGCGGTGATCGACTGTGGTGACTGCGGCACCGAGCCGACGACGGTCATCGACTTCTCCCAGGACGAGCCAGAGATCCTGCGGCGCGGGGCCGGGGACACGTCCGGCTTCGAGTGAGCTCACGGCGCCGGCTAACCGGCCAGCCGGCGCGGCCGGGAATGACGGTGCCCCGGCGCATACTGTGGCCATGGTGGCGTGGAAGGACGTGGCGCAGGCGGAACCCGGGTTCGCGGCGCGGGTGCAGCGGCTCTTCGAGGCGGGCAGGCACAAGACGATCGCGACGTTGCGGGCCGACGGCTCGCCGCGGATCTCGGGCATCGAGTGCGAGTTCGCCGACGGTGACCTCCGGTTCGGGTCGATGCCGGGCGCGCGCAAAGGCGCGGATCTGCGGCGGGATCCGAGGTTCGCCCTGCACGGCCCGGTGTTCCACCCGCAGGATGGCAAGGAGGCCGAGTGGCCGGGCGAGGCGAAGATCGCCGGGCGCGCGGTGCTCGCGGGGCCGATCGGCGACGGGCCGGATGGAGACCTGTTCGTCGCCGATATCGCCGAGGTTGTCATCACCCGGCTGAACCCGGAGGCGACCCTGCTGGTCATCGAGTCGTGGACGCCGCAACGGGGACTGCGCACGGCCGAACGAGAGTGACCCGCCCATGACCGCGGAGCCCGCGGCCCCGGGCGTGCTCGCCTGGAGTGGTGTCACGGCGCGGCGGATGGCCCGCCACTTCCTGGCCGAGCCGGCCGCCGGCCTGGACCCGGCCGCCGTTGCCGGGGTGCTGTGCGGCGCGCACGCGCAGGTGCTCAGCGCCGCCGAGCTCTCGATCGGGCGGCGCATCGCCGGCGGAACCCGCACCGGGGTACAGCGCGCGCTCTGGGAGGAGCGCACCCTGGTCAAGACGTTCGGCCCGCGCGGCACCATCCACTTGCTGCCCACCGGCGACCTGCCGATGTGGACGGGCGCGCTGTCGGCCCTGCCGTCGTCGGTGCCCCGGCACCCGGAGGGGGTCTGCTTCACCCCGGAGCAGGCGGACGAGGTCATCGCCGCCATCGGCGATGTGCTGGCAGACGCCGAGCTGACCGTCGATGAGCTGACCGAGGCGATCGCGGACGTGGCCGGGCCGTGGGCCGTCGAGCAGACGATGGAGGCATTCGGGGGGCGGTGGCCGCGCTGGCGCCAGCTCACCAGCACAGCCGCCCACCGCGGAATGCTGTGCTTCGGGCCGGGCCGGGGCCGCAAGGTGACCTACACCAATCCGCACCGCTGGCTGCCCGGCTTCCAGCCGGCGGCCGGCGGCGGAGCGCTGCGCACACTCGTCCGGCGCTACCTGTACGCGTACGGGCCAGCCACCCCGCAGCACTTCGCCAAGTGGCTGGCCATCCCGCCGCGCCACGCCGCCAGCCTGTTCGGCTCGCTGGCCAGCGACCTGATGCGCGTCGAGCTGGACGGCGAGCCGGCCTGGGCCATCGCCGGCGACACGGGGACCCCGCCGGGGCCGCACCGCGGAATCCGGCTGCTGCCCTACTTCGACGCCTACGTCGTCGCCGCCCAGCCCAGGGAACGGCTGTACCCGGGTGCCGCCGCCACCCGCGCGCTCACCCCCTCGGGGCAGGCCGGGAACTACCCGGTCATGCTCGTGGACGGCGTGGTCGGCGGGGTGTGGCACCAGCGCCGCTCGGGCCGCAGGCTCGCCATCACCGCGGAACCGCTGTGCGAGCTCACGGCGCTCCAGCTCCGCCAGCTCCACGACGAGGCCGACCTCGTGGGCGCGGTCATGGAATCGGCCGTCACGCTCACCGTGGGCACGGTGACGGCCGGCGCGCACGCCTGACCCAGCCACGCGCCCGGCCCGCGGAGGCTGTTGCCGGCGGGACCCATCGGCCGGTTGACGCAACCCATCGGTTGCCATAATGTAGCAACCACCAGGTTGCTACATGGAGGACGTCATGGCTGAGCACGGAGCGGGGATGGATCCGCAGGATGCGGCGTTGCCGGCGGCGGGCGGCGGCGACGCCGCCCCTGCGGTGCCGGCAGCCGTGGCGCGGCCGTTGCCGGCCGTGACGGCCGCCGCTCTGACGGGGACGCTCGGGCTGGCCGCCGCGTGCTGGGTCATCGCGGTCCGGCAGACGAACGGGATGGACATGGGGACCGCGACCCGGCTCGGCCCGCTCGGGGCCTTCATCGCCGTGTGGGTGGCGATGATGGCGGCGATGATGCTGCCGGGCGCGGCCCCGGCCGTGCTCAGGCGCGCCCGGGCCGCCGGCGTGCGGGCCGTGCCGCTGTTCGCCGGCGCTTACCTCGCCGTGTGGGCACTGGCGGGCGTGGCGGTGTTCGCGCTGTACCGGCCGCATGGCACGGTGGCCGCGGGCGCGGTGGTGATCGCCGCGGCTATCTACGAGGTCACGCCGCTCAAGCGATACTGCCGCCGCCGCTGCCGCGACAGCACCGGCTCCGGGTTCAGGTACGGGCTCTGCTGCGCCGGATCGAGCGCCGGGCTGATGGCGATGCTGGTGGCGCTGGGCGTCATGAGCATCACCTGGATGGCGGTGATCGCCGTGCTCGTCCTCGCCCAGAAGCTCCTGCCCGCCAGGAACGTCATCGATCTGCCGCTCGCGCTGGCGATCGCCGCGCTCGGGGTCCTGATCCTCGCGGCCCCCGCCCTCATTCCCGGGCTCAGCCCGCCGATGTGAGCCGTCACCGGCGGCGCGGGCGGGGCCACGCCGCGGCGACAGCAGGACGACACCGAAAGGAAGACAGCTGATGACCAGTCACAAGACCGGGACCCGTGAGGAATGGCTGGCCGCCCGGCTGGAGCTGCTGACGGCTGAGAAGGCGCTGACGCGCCGCACCGACGAGGTGGCCCGGCAGCGCCAGGAACTGCCCTGGGTCCGCGTCGGCAAGCAGTACCGGTTCGACACCGACGAGGGGCCAGCGACGCTGGCCGGGCTGTTCCAGGGCCGCTCGCAGCTTCTCGTCTACCACTTCATGTTCGGGCCCGACTACACCGCTGGCTGCCCGTCCTGCTCGGCGATCGCCGACGGGTTCAGCGGCTCGGTCGTCCACCTCGCCAACCACGACGTCACGCTGACCGCGGTGTCGCGGGCCCCGCTGGCGAAGATCCAGGCGTACAAGCAGCGGATGGGCTGGAGCTTCCCCTTCGCGTCGTCCTGCGGCAGCGACTTCGGCTACGACTTCCAGGCCGGGCACACCAAGGAGGCGTGGGACGCCGGGGCCGTCGAGTACAACTACCGGGTGACGGACCTGCGGGCGCCGGCCGGCGAGGAGGAAGCCAGGAACGCCTGGACCGAGGAGATCGTCGGCACGGACTGGGAGACCTACCGGCGCGAATCACCCGGGATGAGCGCGTTCGCGCTGGAGGATGGCGTCGTGTACCACACCTACTCGGCCTACGAGCGCGGGCTGGATGCCATCTGGGGCATGTACCAGTGGCTCGACCGCGCCCCGCTCGGCCGCAACGAGGACGGCCACTGGTGGCGCCGCCACGACGAGTACGGCGCGCCCTGACGCACGCCAGGCTCCGTCAGGTGCTGCCGCGGGGCCGGTGCCCGGCCGGCTGCTGCACGCCGGCGGCGAGCAGGGCGAGGTGGAGGGAGGCGCGGGACTCGGCGGCGTCCAGGCTGACGCCGAGGATGCGCTCGATGTGGCGCAGCCGCTCGTACAGCGTCGGCCTGGCCAGGTGGGTCCGGGCCGCGGCCTCCGCCTTGTTGCCGCCCGCGGCCAGGTAGGCGGCCAGCACGCCGGTCAGCCCGCTGCCGTGGGCGGCGTCGTAGGCCAGCAGCGGCCCGAGCTCCCGCTCCACGAACACCTCCAGCCGCGGGTCGCCGCCGAGCAGGTAGACCAGGCCGCGCAGCCGCAGGTCGGCCAGCCGGTAGTACAGCCGCCCGCCGGCCTCCGCCGGGGACTGGGCGGCCGCGTCGGCGACCTGCTGGGCTTCCAGCAGGCTGCGGCGGGCGCCGGCCAGGGAGGGCGCAGCGTCCCCGGCGCCGATCACCGGGTCACCCGCGGGCGGGCCGGGGGAGTGGCGGGCGCGGTCGGCGAGGCGCCGGCGGGCGGCGGCGCAGATGGTCTCCAGCAGGTGTGCCTCGTCCGCCCGCGGGTCGAGAGCCAGCAGGGCGCCAGCCCGTTCATCATCCAGGGAACCGACCAGGGCGGGGACCCGCCCGGCCCGGCAGGCATCGGCCAGCGCCTCGGCCACCTCCAGCACCCGGGCCTGGGCGAGCAGGCCGGGGCCGCTGCCGGGGAACCTGACCACCAGCCCGAGCAGCCGCCGCCCGTCCACGGGCAGGCCGAGCGCGCGCGCCCGGGTCTCGGCCTCCTGCGGGGACGTGGCGGACTGCGCCAAGAGCGCGGTGAGCAGGGTCCGGTGCGCCTGCCGTTCCAGGCTTTCCTGCTGCCGGGTCAGCAGCCGTCCCAGCGCCAGCGTGGTGGCGGCCCGTTCCACCAGGACGGTGTCGCCGGGCAGGGGAGGGGCGCCGCACACCAGGATGACCCGGCCCCAGTCCTCACCGCGCGCGCCCACCGTGGTGATCAGCCATCCGGCCGCCGGGTCGTAGCAGGTCCGTGGGGTATGGGCAGCTGCCGCGGCCCGCTCGGCGAACCCGGCGAGCAGCCGCTGCGGGTCGGTCCCGGCCGGCTCGTACGCGAGCACGTGATCCGACAGGTCGGTGAGGATCACCGGCCGCCCGGCCAGCACCGCCGCCTGGCGCACCACCTCCTCTGCCGGTGCCCCCGCCACCGCCAGGTCCGTGAACACCTCGTGCAGCCGGGCCGCCTCCCGCAGCTCCGCCAGCTGCTCATCGATGATCCGCCCGTGCACCGCCTCGGTGATCCCCACGAACGGCACTTCCCGCCGGAACGCGATCAGCGGCAGCCCAGCCTCGTCCGCAGCATCGGCCAGCGCAGGCGGCAGCTCATCCACGAACCGCCGCCCCAGCTCCACCGCCACCCCGCTCACCCCCGCCCCCGCCAGGTCAGCGACATAAGCAGCCAGCAGCGCATCGTCATCGGGGAGCGCGATCCCCGTCGTCAGCACCAGCTCGCCCCCGCGCAGCAGCCGCCCAGCATCCGCCAGCTCGATCGCGTGCACCCACCGCACCAGCGCGTCCAGCCCGCCCCGCCCCGCGACCACCTCCGGCTCGCCCCGCCGCACGGCGTCCATCGCCAGGACTTGCTCAAGGGTCGGCAGCATCGATGCTCCTGGGTGCGGGAATCGCCATCACGGGGGGCATGGAAATCGCCGGCGCCGTTTCCGGGTGGCGCCGGCGGTTCTTCATGCCGCCCGTCCGGCGGATGGTACAGGTTGTAAGGATTACCCCAGATTACCTGTCACTCTGTAGCTGCCCGAAGGTCCGCCGCCACGCCAGACTGGCCTTATGTCTGAACTCCTCGCGCGGCACCGCGCCGTCATGCCCAACTGGATGGGGCTCTACTACGACGACCCGATCGAGATCGTCCGCGGCAGCGGCAGCCGGGTGACCGACGCCAGCGGCCAGACCTACCTCGACTTCTTCTGCGGCATCCTCACCAACATGCTCGGCTACGACATCCCGGAGGTCCGGGAGGCGGTCGAGCGCCAGCTGGCCACCGGCGTCGTGCACACCTCGACGCTGTACCTGATCCGCAGCCAGGTCGAGCTGGCCGAGAAGCTCGCGCGGCTGTCCGGGATCGAGAACGCGAAGGTGTTCTTCACCAACTCCGGCACCGAGGCGAACGAGACCGCCCTCATGCTGGCCACCGCCACCCGCCAGTCCAACCAGGTGCTGGCCATGCGCAACAGCTACCACGGCCGGTCGTTCGGCGCCGTGGCCATCACCGGCAACATCGCGTGGAAGAGCTCCCCGCTGGCCCCGTTCGGCGTGCACTACCTGCACGGCACCGACCGCACCCTGCCGGCGTTCGCGAAGCTGACCGACGCCGAGTACATCGAGGCGTGCGCCGCCGACCTGCGCCACCTGCTGAGCATGGCGGGCCGCCAGGTCGCCTGCCTGATCGCCGAGCCGATCCAGGGCGTGGGCGGGTTCACCATGCCGCCGGACGGCCTGTACGGCGCTTACCAGCAGGTGCTGGCCGAGCACGGCATCCTGTTCATCGCCGACGAGGTGCAGACCGCCTGGGGCCGCACCGGCGAGCACTTCTGGGGGATCAGCGCGCACGGCGTGACCCCGGACATGATCACCTTCGCCAAGGGGCTGGGGAACGGGTTCGCGATCGGCGGCGTGATCGCCCGCGGCGACCTGATGGACGGGCTGCCGGGCAGCGGCATCTCCACCTTCGGCGGCAACCCGCTGTCCACCACGGCCGCCAGCGCGACCCTGGACTACCTGCTCGACCACGACCTGCAGCGCAACGCGGCCGTGCTCGGCACGATGATCATCGACGGGCTGCGGGAGGCCGCCGCGCCGCTGGCCGCGGTCGGTGAGGTACGCGGCAAGGGTCTGATGTTCGCCGTGGACCTGGTGGACCCGGCCACCGGCGCGCCCAGCCCGGCGCTGGCGGGCCGGGTGCTGGCCGAGACCCGGCAGCGCGGCCTGCTCATCGGCAAGGGCGGCCTGCATGGGCACGCGCTGCGGATGGCGCCGCCGATGGCGCTGACCGAGGCCGACGCCAAGGAGGGGCTGGGGATCCTGACCGACGCGCTGCGCGCGGTGGACGCGGAGGCGGCCCGATGACCGGCGAGAAGCACGCGAGCGACGCCCCGGAGGGGCGGAGAAGCGAGCCAATGAAGCACTGCACGCACTGGATCGGCGGCAAGGCGTGGGACGGCACCGCCGAGCGCCGCGGTGACATCTACGACCCGGCCACCGGCCAGGTCACCGGCACCGTGGACTTCGCCACCGCCGCGATCGTGGATGAGGCGGTCGCGGCGGCCACCGAGGCGTTCGCGGGCTGGCGGGCGGCGTCGCTGAGCAAGCGGACGGGTGTGCTGTTCGCCTTCCGCGAGCTGGTCAGCGCGCACCGGGCCGAGCTGGCCGCGCTGATCAGCTCCGAGCACGGCAAGGTGGTCTCGGACGCGGCCGGTGAGGTGGCCCGCGGCCTGGAGGTGGTGGAGTTCGCCTGCGGCATCCCGCACCTGCTCAAGGGCGGCTACTCGGAGAACGTGTCCACCGGGGTGGACGCCTACTCGATCCGCCAGCCGCTCGGCGTGGTCGCGGGCATCACCCCGTTCAACTTCCCGGCCATGGTGCCGATGTGGATGTTCCCGGTGGCCATCGCCTGCGGCAACACGTTCGTGCTCACGCCGTCGGAGAAGGACCCGTCGGCGTCGCTGCTGCTGGCCCGGCTGTGGGCCGAGGCGGGCCTGCCGGACGGCGTGTTCAGCGTGGTGCAGGGCGACAAGGAGGCCGTGGACGCGCTGCTGGCCCACCCGGGCGTGCGGGCGGTGAGCTTCGTCGGGTCGACCCCGATCGCCCGGCACGTCTACCAGACGGCCACCGCGGCGGGGAAGCGGGTGCAGGCGCTCGGCGGGGCCAAGAACCACATGGTGGTGCTGCCGGACGCGGACCTGGACCTGGCGGCCGACGCCGCGGTGTCGGCCGGGTTCGGCTCCGCGGGCGAGCGGTGCATGGCCATCTCGGCGCTGGTCGCGGTCGAGCCGGTGGCCGACGAGCTGCTCGCCAAGATCGCCGAGCGGGTGGCGCGGCTGCGGGTCGGGCCCGGCTCCGACGAGCGGTCGGAGATGGGCCCGCTGGTGACCGGGCAGCACCGGGACAAGGTCGCCTCCTACCTCGACTCCGGCGTCGCCGAAGGCGCCACGCTGGCGGTGGACGGCCGGGTGCACCCGGTGATCGGCGGCGACCCGGACGGCTTCTGGCTGGGCCCGAGCGTGCTCGACCACGTGGCCCCGGAGATGGCCTGCTATACCGACGAGATCTTCGGCCCGGTGCTGTCGGTGGTGCGGGTGCCCACCTACGCCGAGGCGGTCCGGCTGGTCAGCGAGAACCCCTACGGCAACGGAACCGCGATCTTCACCAACGACGGCGGCGCCGCCCGCCGGTTCGTGTCCGAGGTGGAGGCCGGCATGGTGGGCGTGAACGTGCCCATCCCGGTGCCGATGGCCTACTACTCCTTCGGCGGGTGGAAGGCGTCGCTGTTCGGCGACACCCACGTGCACGGCACCGAGGGCGTCCACTTCTACACCCGCGGCAAGGCGGTCACCTCCCGCTGGCTGGACCCCAGCCACGGCGGGGTGAATCTCGGCTTCCCCGAGAACAGGTGATTCTTCGGCGGAACGGCGCCGGCCGGGACCTCGCGGTCCCGGCCGGCGCGGGTTAGCTGGCGGTCGGGATCAGGCGCCGCTGGCGAAGGCCGGCTCGTAGCCGCTGGCCTGCCCGGACGCGGTCGGATGGTAGGAGTCCTGCAGGAAGGACCAGTCCACCGAGTGCAGGTAGGACCCGCTGTCGCAGATCTCGTGCCCGGTGAAGGCGGAGCGCACGTCCACCCAGGTGAAGCCGGCCCGGCCGGTGGCCGCCTGGATGACGTTGTCCAGCACGTCCGCGCCGCCGTTGAGCGCGGTGCGCTTCTTGGTGCTCAGGCCGATGCACGTGGAGGACTTGGACAGGTCGTAGAACTCGGGGTAGCCGAGCACCACGACGTGCGCGCCCGGCGCGCGCGCCTTGATGTCGGAGAACAGGGTGTCCAGGGCGCCGGGCAGCGTCGTCTGGGCCTCGTTCTCAGCCTGGTTGATCGCGTTGATGCAGTCGCTGTCCGTCCCCAGCACGCAGGTCTCCATCACGCTGGCGAAACCGACGTCGTTGCCGCCGATGGTGATGGAGATCAGGGTCGTGCTGCTGGTGACGGCCGACAGCTGGCTGCTGATGACGTCCGACGTGGTCGCGCCCGAGCAGGCGACGAAAGCGAACGACGACGGGGCATTGGCGTTCGCCCACACCTGCGAGTAGGCATTGGCGCTGCGGTAGCAGGAGCCGCTGGAGCCGTAGCTGCCGGCCCCCAGGCCCGAGGAGTAGGAATCACCGAGCGCGACGTAGTTCACCGCGGCGCTGGCGGGCGCCGCGGTGAACAGGAGCGGGAGCGCTGCCGCGAGGACCGCGGCGGTGCCGAGGAGCCGGGTGCGGGGCGATAACCGGCGGATGGCGTGGACGAGCGATCGGCGTGGGGCGCGGCGGTCCGGCATGGGTGGCCTCCCTGGGGTGCGCGGGGCGGGGTTAACTCGGTGGTAACTCCGTTGTGCCGGCCCGTCAAGCCTGGTCAGGCCGCATAACAATTGTGCACACTGCGTAGCCGAAATGGTCACGCATTGTTAATCAGCGGTTACGATCCCTGGCTGGAGCGCATGCCCACGGGGGCGGCGCGCGTCTTCCGGGGGCTTGTCATGCGCAGATCTGTTCTGGCCGGGTTCGCCGCGGCGATCGGCATCCCGCTGAGCGCCGCCTATGCGGCTGCTCCGCTCACGCCGGCGTCGGCCGCGGCCACGGCCGCGGCCGCCCGCCACAGCGTGGTGATCGTGGTCTCGCCAGGCGATTCGATCCAGGCCGCGGTGGACAGGGCCCGGCCGGGCGACACGGTGCTCGTCCGGGCCGGGGTGTACCACCAGGATGTGCTGATCCGGGTCAGCGGGATCACGCTGCGGGGATCCGGTAACAGCCGGCACGGCACCGTGCTGCTGCCGCCAGTGCATCCCAGGCGCGACTTCTGCAACGCCACGTTCGGCCCGACCGGCGTGTGCGTGCTCGCGCGGGAGCTGACCGCGACCGGTGGGGTGCGGCGGCTGGTCCGCAACGACACGGTGACCGGCCTGCACATCGCCCGCTTCGCGGGCAACGGGCTCTTCGGCTACGGCACCTCGGGGCTGACGGTGACGCACGTGACCGCGGTGCGCGACGGTGCCTACGGCATCTCGCGCTTTCGGTCCACCAAGACCCTGTTCGCGCACGACACCGCCATCGGCAACGACGAGGCGGGGTTCTACGTCGGCGACTCACCGCGCGCCGACACGCTGGTCACCGACGACCACGCCTTCGGGAACCAGTTCGGGGTGTTCATCCGGCACGCCCGCCGGGTCAGCGTCAGCCGCAACCTGCTGGCCGGCAACTGCCAGGGCATCCTCGTGCTGGACGACGGGCAGCACGGCGGCGCCGGGAGCTCGGTGATCGAGCACAACACCGTGCGGCACAACAACAAGTTCTGCCCGAAGCACGGCGAGACCCCGGTCAACCTGCAAGGCGGCGGCATCCTGCTGCTCGGCGCCACCAGGATGCTGGTCAGCCACAACCTGGTGACCGGCAACCGTGGCCACCTGCTCAACTCGGGCGGGATCGTGGTCGCGAGCGCGGCGGCGCTGACCCACGGCGGCAACCCGCGGAAGGTCCTGGTCTCCCGCAACACCGCGCTCGGCAATCAGCCCGCCGACCTGATCTGGGATGGCACCGGGCACCAGATCGCCTTCGTGCGGAACCGCTGCCGGACGTCCCTGCCGCCGGGACTGTGCCACTGAGGTCCTAGCGGCAGGTCATCCCCGGCTGCCCGGGGTCCGGGTGACGGTGAGCCCGGCCCGGGCAGCCAGCCGGGCGAAGGCGGCCGAGTCGGCGACGGCCGCGCCCCCGGGGTCGTTGTTGAAGTAGACGTACACGTCCGCGGTGTCCGGCCAGGTCTCCGCGAGCCGCCCGGCCCACGAGCGCAGCGCCTGCCGGCCGTAGCGCGGCCAGGGCCGGGCCGTGCCCTCGTGGAAGCGCAGATAGCCCCAGTCAGCGGTCCGCCACAGCGGGGTGACCGGCCGGCCCCGCCGGTCCGCCCAGCACAGGGCAGCGCCGTGGCTGGCCAGCACCTCCCGGATCTGCCCGGTCCACCAGGACGGGTGGCGCGGCTCCACCGCGATCCGCAGCTGCCCGGCCGGGCCGTGGCCGGGGCCGCTGCCGCCGGGAACCGGGTAACGGGCGAGTTCGGCCAGGCAGCCGGCCAGCAGCCCGGCGTCGGCGGGCAGGGTCGGCGGGAGCTGCAGCAGCACCGGGCCCAGCCGGCTGCCCAGCCCGGCGGCGGCCGCCATCATCCGGGCCACCGGCTCCGCCGGATCACGCAGCCGCCGGATGTGGGTCAGGTACCGGCTCGCCTTGACCGTCATCACGAAGTCAGGCGGCGTGCGGGCCTGCCAGTCCGCGAACGTCTCCCGGGCCGGCAGCCGGTAGAAGGTGCCGTTGTTCTCCACCGTGGCGTACTGGCTCGCGTAATGCTCCAGCCACCGGCGCTGCGCCAGCCCGGGCGGGTAGAGCGGGCCGCGCCAGTCGCGGTACTGCCAGCCGGAGGTACCCACGAGAAGAGGCACCTGGAGGTGGTACCCGGGTCCGGCCGGGCCATCCCCGCTGGGCGCGGCCGGCCGGCACCCCGGCCGGGCGCATCCGCTGCGGGCCCGGCCGGGATCACTCCGGTCAGGCCCGGCCGGTGACCGCCGCCGGCACGGTGGCCGGGCCGCCCAGCCCGGCCGGCGCGGGCGGGCGCGGCCTGCCCCGCAGCGACCAGGCCCGCTCGCCGAGCAGGCCCAGCACCGCGGGCATCAGCACCCCGCGCACCACGGTGGCGTCGATCAGCACGGCCGCGGCCATGCCGACCCCGAACATCTTGAACTCGATGACCGACAGCGTCGCGAAGATCGAGAACACCGCCACCATGATCACGGCCGCGCTGGTCACCACCCCGGCGCTGGCCCCGATGCCGCCGGCGACCGCGTCCCGGGCGGGGGCGCCCCGCTGCCACAGCTCGCGGATGCGGCTGAGGATGAACACGTGGTAGTCCATGCTCAGCCCGAACAGCAGCACGAACAGGAACACCGGCATCCAGGGCACGATGCCGCCGTACGGGCTGAACCCGAGCAGCCGGTGCAGGTGCCCGTCCTGGAAGACCAGGGTCAGCAGACCGTAGGCGGCCCCGACCGACAGCAGGTTCAGCGCGATCGACGCCACCGGGACCAGCAGGGACCGGAAGGTGACCAGCAGCACCAGGAACGCCAGGCCGAGGACGATGGCGAACACCCAGGGCAGCCGGCTGCCGAGCTGGCTGGTGAAGTCGTGGTTGGCGGCCGTGAGCCCGGTGACGGCCCAGGTGACGCCCGGCACCCGGCCGATGGTGGCGGGCAGGGCCTGGTCACGCAGCGCCGCCAGCGCGTGCACCGAGGCCGCGTCGGTGCCGCTGCCCGCCAGCGGCACCGAGACGACCAGCACCCGGCCGTGGCCGAGCAGCGCCGCGGTCACCGGCTCCCGGATGGGCCCGCCGCCGCTCGCGGCCCGGGCCGCCAGGGCGCTGACGGCGTGGCGAACGGGCGCCCCTGTCAGCCCGCTGCCGGTCACCACCACCTCGGCCGGGGCCGGGCCGCCGGGGAACGCCCGCTGGATCGCCAGCAGGTTGCGGACCACCGGCACCCCGCCGGCAGGTCGTGCAGGCCCGGGCTGGCCAGCCGCATCGACAGCGCGGGCGTGGCGAGCGTCGCCAGCGCGAGCGCGGCCGCGCCGCCCCACAGCACCGGCCGGGCCACCACCCGGCGGGCCAGGCCCTGCCAGAACCGTGACCGCGCGGCGGCCGTGCGGCGCCGGCCCAGGAACGGGATCCGGCCCCGGTCGACCCAGGGCCCGAGCCAGGCGAGCAGCGCCGGCAGCGCGGTCAGGGAGCCCAGCACGGCGATCCCGACAACCATGATCGTTCCGACGGCGAGGCCGGAGAAGACGTCGATGCCGGTGACGAACAGCCCGCCCAGCGAGATCATCACGGTCAGCCCGGACACCACGATCGCCCGCCCGGAGGTGCCCGCCGCCACCGCGATCGCTTCCCGCGCCGTGCGGCCCGCTGCCCGTTCCTCCCGTTCCCGCCGCAGATAGAACAGCGTGTAGTCGACCCCGACCGCCATCCCGACCAGCAGCACCACCGAGGAGGTGGTCTGGTCGATCGGCAGCCAGCGGCTGGGGATGGCCAGCAGCGAGATGGCGGACACCACCGCGGTGCCGGCCAGCAGCAGCGGGATGCCGGCCGCGATCAGCGCGCCGAACACGGCCAGCAGCAGGGCCAGCGTCACCGGCACGGAGGTCACCTCGGCGCGGTGGAAGTCGGCGCTGACCGTGCCGTTGATCGCCCGGTTCACGCTGGCTTCCCCGGCCTCGGCCACGAGCAGGCCGGGGTGGCGTGCCTGGACGGCGGCCACCGCGCGCTCGGCGGCGGCGACGGCGCTGGCGGCGAGGATCGGGGAACTGGAGACCAGCCGCGCCGCTGTGGTGGATTCCGCCGAAGCCGAGCGCCGCCGGATCGAGCGTGACCTGCACGACGGCGCGCAGCAGCGGCTGGTCTCGCTGGCGATGGAGCTGGGCCGGGCGAAGGCCAGGTTCGCCACCGACCCGGAGGGCGCCGAGCTCATCGTGGCCCAGGCGCATGAACAGGCCAAGGCGGCCCTGGCCGAGCTGCGCAACCTGGTCCGGGGAGTCCACCCGCCGGTGCTGACGGACCGGGGCCTGGACGCGGCGCTGTCCGGGCTGGCCGCGCTCAGCCCGGTGCCGGTCGAGGTCCGGGTGGACCTGCCCCGCAGGCCGCCGGCCGCGCTGGAAGCCATCGCCTACTTCGTGGTCGCCGAAGCGCTCACCAACGTCGCCAAGCACGCCCACGCCAGCCGGGCCGGGGTCAGTGTCAGTCTCACCGGCGGGCTGCTGTCGGTGGTGATCACCGACGACGGGACCGGCGGCGCCGATCCCGCCGGGCAGGGCCTGTCCGGCCTGGCCGGCCGGGTCGCCGGGGTGGACGGGCGGCTGCGGATCACCAGCCCGCCCGGCGGCCCGACAACGATCGAGGTGGAGCTGCCGTGCGAGTCGTGATCGCCGAGGACTCCCTGCTGCTGCGGGAGGGGCTGGCCAGGCTGCTGGCCGAGGCGGGCCACGAGATCGCGGCCGCCACCGGGGACAGCGAGCAGTTCCTGCGCGCGGTGCAGGCGCACCGGCCCGACGCCGTGGTCGTCGACGTGCGGATGCCGCCGACGTTCACCGACGAAGGGCTGCGCGCCGCCCTGGTGGTGCGCAGTACCTGGCCGGAGGTCGGCGTCCTGGTGCTGTCCCGGTACGTGGAGGAGCGTTACGCCGCCGAGCTGCTGTCCAGCCGCCCCCAGGGGGTCGGGTATCTGCTCAAGGACCGGGTCGCCGACCTGGCCGAGTTCCTCGACGCGCTGGAGCGGGTGGCGGCAGGCGGCAGCGCCCTGGACCCCGAGGTGGTGGCCCAGCTGCTGGCCCGCAGCCGCCATCCGCTGGCCAGCCTCACCGCCCGGGAACGGGACGTGCTCGCGCTGATGGCCGAAGGCAGGTCCAACGCGGCCATCGCGGCCGAGCTGGTGGTCGGGGACGGCGCCGTGGAAAAGCACATCAACAGCATCTTCGCCAAGCTCGGCCTGCCGCCCGGCGAGCGGGACCACCGCCGGGTGCGGGCGGTGCTGGCCTATCTGGGGGTGGAGTGACATGGCCGCGCCGCTGCCGCTGACCCGGGGCCGCCGGGTCGCGCTCGCCACCGGGGCCCCGCTGGCGCTGCTCGTCATCGCCTGGACCGCACTGAGCGCGGTGGCCTGGCTCGGCCAGGGCAGCTACCCGGTGCGCCTGCACCTGCCCGCCCGGGCCGGCACCGCCACGGTGCGGGTGGACGCGGGCGACGTGCGCGTCCGGCCGGGGACGGCCGGGCGGCTCGGCGTCACCGGCACGGCTCACTACGCCCTGGTCCGCTCGCGCGTGACCTGGCAGACGGCACCGTCCGGGGTGAGCGTGATCTCGCAGTGCCGCCAGCTCGCCGGGCCCTGCGGGTTCGACTACACCGTGACCGCACCGCCCGGGCTGGCCACGCAGGTGACGAGCGGATCCGGCGACGTGACCGCCACCGGGCTGGCGGCCGCGGCCACCCTGCACTCGGGTTCTGGCACGGTCCGGCTCTGGTCGCTGTCGGGGGCGGTGAAGGCGACATCCGGCTCGGGCGACATCACCGGATCGGTGCTCACCGGCCCGGCGGTGAACGCCGAGGCGGGCTCCGGCAGCATCACGCTGTCCGGGGTGCGCAGCCGGGACGTGACCGTGTCGGCGGGATCCGGCGACATCACCGTGACGTTCGCCAGCGCGCCCGCGGACGTCCAGGTCAGCGCCGGGTCCGGCGACGTGCGGCTGGTGCTGCCGCGGGGCCGGACCGCCTACCGGGTCCGGACCCGGGCCGACTCCGGCGCCACCGCGGTGACCGTGCCGCAGGACCCGGCGTCAGCGCGGGTCATCGTGGTCACCGACGGCTCCGGCAACATCACCATCACCCACTGACGCCGGCCGGCGTCCGCAGCCCGCCCTTGCGGCCGGCGGGCCGCGCCCGGAAAAATCCCGCCCGGCCGGGCAACCATTCCCCCGGTCGCGCGTGCAACAGGTGTGACGAGCCGTTACCCGGGTCCCGGCGACGCCCTGGCGCCGGCCGGCCCCGCAGGGCAGGCATACCCGGCTGATCTGGCAGCCGTCTTCCGGCAGCACCACGCGGAGCTGGTGCGGCTGGCGCTGCTGCTGGTCGGTGACCAGGCGACAGCCGAAGACGTGGTGCAGGACGTGTTCGCGCGGATGCATGCCCGGCAGCGGCAGGGGCCTGCCGGGGATGGGCTGCTGGCCTACGTGCGGGCCGCCGTGCTGAACGGCTGCCGGTCCCAGCTGCGCCGCCGGGCGGTCGCGCGGCGTTTCGCCCACCGCGACCTCACGCTGCCCGGGCGGGACACCGAAGCATCGGCGGAGCAGCAGCTGATCCGCTCGGAAGAGCGCGCTCAGGTGCTGGCAGCCCTGGCAGGCCTGCCGCCGCGCCGCCGGGAGGTGCTGGTCCTGCGCTACTACCTGGGGCTGTCGGAGGCCGAGATCGCACGGGTGCTGGGGATCAGCGCGGGCACGGTCAAGTCCACCGCGGCGCGGGGCCTGACCGCACTGGCCCGGCAGCTGGGGGAGGAAGCATGACCAGGACCGAAGAACGGCTGCGGGCTGCGCTGGCGGAGACGGCGGCGACCGTCCGGGAGGAGACCCTGCGCCCGCTCAGGGTGCCCCGGCGGGCCGGGCGCCGCTGGCCGCGCGGGCTGGCCCCGGTGGCGGCGGCGCTGGCAGCGGCGCTGGTCATCGCCGGGGTGGAAGTGGGCACCCGGCAGCTGGCGGGCCCGCCGCCGCGGGCCGGGGTGCCAGGCGCGGCCCTCACCGTGCCGGCCGGGAAGCAGCCGGACAGCCTCGCCCTCGACCCGGCCAGCGGCACCCTGTACGTGGCGGACGGGGCGAACGGCACCGTCGCCATGATCAGCACCGCTGCCTGCAACGCCGCCCGCACGAGCGGCTGCGGCCAGATCCGCCGGTTCCGGTCCTCCGCGCCGCCCGACACCACGCGCAGCGGCGCGCCCGCCATCAAGGACATGGCCGTCAACGAGCGCACCCGGACGCTGTACATCCTGAACCGCGGCATCCCGGCCACCGTCGCGGTGATCAGCATGGCTGCCTGCAACGCCGGCACGACCCGCGGCTGCCGGGGGAGACCCGCCCTGCTCCGGCTGCCCGGCCTGGCCAGCTCGCTGGCCGTGAACCCGCGCACGAACACCCTGTACGTGACCGGCCTCGCCCAGGGTGGCCAGCTGTATGTCATCAACGCCAGCACCTGTGACGCCGCCAGCCTGCGCGGCTGCGCCGCCACGTCCGTGTACTCCGTGCCCCGCCTGTACCCGCTCCTCGGCATGGCGGTCGACCCGGCCACCGACACGCTCTACCTGGGCGGCTGGGCACAGCTGCTGCTCATCGACGGGCGGACCTGCGGCGCCGGGGACGTCCGCGGGTGCGCGACGGTGCGCGCGGCAGCCCCCATCGACGGCCCGGCCGCTGAGATCGCGGTGGGCCAGGCCAGCGGCGGCCTCTACATCAGCAGCACCGACGCTGGCGCGGTGACCATCATCGACCGCGGCACCTGCAACGCGGTCCGGACGGCCGGCTGCCGCGGGCCCGTCCGGGCGGTCGCCGGCGGCCCGTATCCCTCCGGGCTGGCGGCCGACCCGTCCGCCGGGACGGTCTATGTCACCGACTACTCCGCCGCCGTGTCCATGATCACCCCCGCCGGCTGCGGCGGCGGGGCGCGCGGCTGCGGGCAGGCGCCCGCGTCGTTCCCGGTCGGCACCACCCCGGTGGCGGCGCTGGCGGACGGTGCCACGCACACCCTGTACGTCCTCAACGGCGGGGCCGGGAGCCTGTCCCTCATCAACACCGCCACCTGCAACGCGGCGGGCACCGCCGGCTGCCCCCGGCGGTCCCCGCCCGGCACCGACGCCTCGGCCGGGACCCAGCACCGCAACCCCGGCTACGCCTGCGACCCCCCCGCCGTGCGGAGCCGCGCCGGCCTGCCCGCCGGGCCGTTCATCCGGGCGTCGGTGCGGGTCGCCGCCGGCTCAGCCGGCGGCCTGACGTGGAGCGTGTGGGCGCGGAAAGGCGGCATCCGGCCATACTCGATCGAGCAGGGCGGGCTGGTGCTGAACGGGCGGTGGTACCCGCTGTGTGACGCGCCCCTGTCCGCCGGTCCCGGCTCGAACATCCAGGTCGCGGACATCGCCGCCCGCGGCGTCGCCTACGGCTTCATCCAGCACCCGCAGCAGGTCGCGATCACCCTGCGCGCACAGGGGCGGCCGCTGCCGCCGCCGTCCGCGGTCCAGCTGCCCGGCACGACCTTCTTCATCAGCCGGCTCCCGCGATCGGCCTGCGCCTACCGCACGATGACATTGCACGCGCACGCGGTGACCGGGCCCGTGTGGACCGGCACGACCCACCTGACCCTGGGTCCCTGCGCTGCCCAGCGGCCCAGCTACGTCCTGGGCACCAGCGGTTCCTGGGGCCCCGGTGCCGGCAACTGAGCCGGTCAGCCGCTGGCGGCGTCGCGGGCCGGCTCGGCCGCCCGCCCGCCCGGCCCGGCCCGGGCGCCGCCCGGTTCACCGGTCCCGGCGGCGGAGCCGAGCACCGGCGAGCGGCTGAGCAGGAACACCCCGCCTGCCAGCAGCAGCAGCGGCAGCGCGGCGAGCCCGAGCAGCGGCCAGCCGCTGACCTGCTCGCCGAAGGCCAGCACCCCCCACAGCGTCGCCACCAGCGGGTCCACCAGGGTGATGCCGGGCTGCGCGGCGGCCAGCTTGCCCGCGTGATAGGCGTTCTCCAGCAGCCAGGTGCCCAGCAGCCCGGCGACCGCGGCCGCGTACAGCTGCCAGGACGCCAGCACCCCGGTGATCCCGCCGTTGCTGAACTGCTGGGTCATGCCCTTGGTGTAGGCGGCCGCGAGACCGTAGGCCAGGCCGCAGGCCACCCCGAGCAGGGCCGCCCGCCGGGCCGGGTGGCGGGCCTTCCGGGCCGCCAGGAACGCGGCGAGCAGCAGGCCGCCGCTGACCGCCGACCCGATGATCCAGTCCAGCCCGGGCACGCTCGCCTGCCCGCCGGAGTGCGGGTCCAGGCAGAGCAGGAAGCCGATGACCCCCAAGGTCATGGCGCCGATCGCCACCCAGTCGCGGGCGCCGAGGTGGCCACCCAGCAGCCAGGCGCCGCCGATCAGGGTGATCGGCAGCTCCAGGATGATGATCGTCTGCACCGCTGCCAGCTCGCCGGTGCCCAGGGCCACCGCGCCCAGCACGAACGACAGCAGCATCACGGCGACCGCGATCAGCCAGGTCCGGCGCTGCAGCAGATGCCAGATCAGCGTGAGCCGGAACGCCTCCCGGGCCGGCTCCTCCCGGGTGGCCTTGCGGTTGAGCACGTTGGACGCAGCGTTGGCGACCGCGGTCGCGACGGCTGCCACGAAGCTGATCACCACGGTGACCAGGTACCACGCGGCGGGCACGGCAAACCGGAGTCAGCTGGGCCCTCCGCGCCCCTGCTGGCTCGCCTGGGTGTCAGAGGCTGGCGAAGGCGTCCTCCAGGATGCCCAGGCCCTCTTCGAGCAGGTGCTCGCCGATGACCAGCGGCGGCAGGAAGCGCAGCACGTTCCCGAACGTCCCGCAGGTGAGGACCACCAGGCCGGCCGCGTGACAGGCCCTGGCGACCTGCTGCGCGGTGGCCGGGTCCGGCTCCAGGCTGCCGGGCCGGGCGAGCTCGATCGCGATCATGGCGCCGCGGCCGCGGACGTCGGCGATCACCGGGTGGGTCTCGGCGAGCTTGCGCAGGCGGGGGAGCATGATGTCGCCGATCCGGCGGGCGCGGCCCGCCAGGTCCTCGGCGGCCATGGTCTCCATGGCGCCCAGCGCGGCGGCGCAGGCGACCGGGTTGCCGCCGTAGGTGCCGCCGAGCCCGCCCACGTGCACCGAGTCCATGATCTCGGCGCGGCCGGTCACCGCGGCCAGCGGCAGCCCGCCGGCGATGCCCTTGGCGGTGGTCACCAGGTCCGGCACGACTCCCTCGTGGTCGCAGGCGAACCAGTCGCCGGTGCGGCAGAACCCGGTCTGGATCTCGTCGACGATGAGCAGGATCCCGTGCGAGCGGCAGTACTCGGCGAGCGCGGGCAGGAACCCGGCGGGCGGCACGATGAAGCCGCCCTCACCCTGGATCGGCTCGATGATCACGGCGGCCACGTTGTCTTCGCCGACCTGGGTGTGGATGAGCCCGGTGACGGTGCTGAACGCGTCCGCCGCGCACGCCTCCGGGCCGCCGGGCCAGCGCAGCGGGTAGGCCATGGGCATCCGGTAGATCTCGCCGGCGAACGGGCCGAACTTGTCCTTGTAGGGCATGTTCTTGGCGGTCAGCGCCATGGTGAGGTTGGTGCGGCCGTGGTAGGCGTGGTCGAACGCGACGATGGCCTGGCGGCCGGTGGCGTGCCGGGCGATCTTGATGGCGTTCTCCACCGCCTCCGCGCCCGAGTTGAACAGTGCCGACCGCTTGTCATGGTCGCCGGGGGTGCGGCGGGCGAGTTCCTCGCAGACCTCCACGTACCCCTCGTAGGGGGTGACCATGAAGCAGGTGTGGGTGAACTGGCCCGCCTGGGCCCGGACCCGCTCGGTCACCCGTTCCGCGCTGTTGCCCACCGATGTCACGGCGATCCCGGACCCGAAGTCGATCAGGGAGTTGCCGTCCACGTCCACCAGCACACCGCCGCCGGCGGCGGTGATGAACACGGGCAGGACGTGGCTGACGCCGCGGGCGACGGCGCCCTCGCGGCGGGCGAGCAGCTCCCGCGAGGCGGGGCCGGGGATCTCGGTGACGAGGCGGCGCTCCTGGGGGAGCCCGGGGCCGCCAGCAGGTGAGTTGTGCACGGTCATATGACAGACGATAGGGCACAGACCTCGGGTTTTCCCCTACGGATCCCGTCGTCTTACGCTGGCGCCGGCAGTGACGTGATGGTGACGAATCGGTGCCCGGAGCGGTCCACCAGGCTCACCCGCACCGGCCCCCGCGCTGCACCCGGGCGGCAGTTTCGTGCAGCAGCACCCGGGCTGGCAGGCTTGAGCCATGGTGATCCCGGTTCACGACGAGAATCCCCTGCGGCGCACCCCCTGGATCACCTACCTGCTCATCGCGGCCAACGTGGCCGTGCTGCTGCTCACGCCCGGCGCGGTGCCCACCGCCGCGTCGCACGCGGCCGTCACCTGCCAGCAGGATGCCTTCTACGACCGCTACGGGGCCATCCCGCACGAGCTGATCACCGACCGCCCGCTCCGGGTGGTGGGGACCGGCCGGGTGGCCAGCACGAGCCAGGGCCTGACCTGCCAGCGGGGGCACCCGGCGTACCACAAGAACCCGGTGCTGTCGGTGCTGGAGGCCATGTTCGTGCACGCGGGCTGGCTGCACCTGCTCGGCAACATGCTGTTCCTGCTGATCTTCGGCAACAACGTGGAAGACCGGCTGCGGCGCCTGCCCTACCTGCTGTTCTACCTCGCGTGCGGGTACGTGGCCGCCTACGGCTACGCGCTGGTGAACCCCGGCTCGCTGCAGCCGCTGGTCGGGGCCTCCGGCGCGATCGCCGGGGTGCTGGGCGCCTACCTCGTGCTGTTCCCGCGGGCCCGGGTGTGGAGCCTGGTGCCGTTCCTGCTCTTCATCCCGCTGCGCATCCCGGCCTGGCTGGTGCTCGGGCTGTGGTTCGTGCTGCAGTGGGCCTACGCCGCCGGCCAGCCGGGCGGCGGCACGGTGGCATACGTGGCGCACGTGTTCGGATTCCTGGCCGGGATGCTCGCCGGGCTGCTGCTGCGGGCCGGCCGCGCGGGCTCCCGCGCCGCCTGAGCCGCGGCGAGCCTGCCCTTACCGGGACCGCCACCGCCCGCTACAGTATGTCCGTATCCCGAACGCCTGTGCTTATAGCGCCCAAATGCGGCTGATGGGCGGTATCAGCGCGGTCGATACCGAGGGCAGGAGTGCATGGCGGAGATCGTGTCGCTGGCTGACGCCATCGCGGCGGCCGTCCACGACGGCGACGCCGTGGCGATGGAGGGGTTCACCCACCTGATCCCGTTCGCCGCCGGCCACGAGGTGATCCGGCAGGGACGCCGCGATCTCACGCTCATCCGGATGACCCCCGACGTGCTCTACGACCAGCTGATCGGCGCTGGCTGCGCGGGCAGGCTGGTGTTCTCCTGGGGCGGCAACCCCGGCGCCGGGTCCCTGCACCGGTTCCGCGACGCGATCGAGAACGGCTGGCCGGTGCCGCTGGAGATCGAGGAGCACAGCCACGCGGGCATGGCCAACCGGTACGTGGCCGGCGCGTCCGGCCTGCCGTTCGCGGTCCTGCGCGGATACCGGGGCACCGGCCTGGAACGCCTGCCCGGGCTGGACGGCGGCCCCGCGGTCCGCCTGATCACCTGCCCGTTCACCGGCGAGATCCTGACCGCCGTGGCGGCGCTGCGCCCGGACGTGGCGGTCATCCACGCGCAGCGCGCCGACCGGGCCGGGAACGTCCAGCTGTGGGGGATCACCGGCGTCCAGAAAGAGGCCGTGCTGGCATCGCAGCGGTCGGTCGTCACGGTGGAGGAGATCGTGCCGGAGCTG
This sequence comes from Gemmatimonadota bacterium, assembly GCA_050257395.1. Classification (GTDB taxonomy): domain Bacteria; phylum Actinomycetota; class Actinomycetes; order Streptosporangiales; family Streptosporangiaceae; genus JAIRTY01. The sequence goes on from JBLMWU010000063.1 coordinate 57,023, forward strand.
ACCCCGCGGCCAGGCGCGGTCGTGCTGCCGTCCTGGGCGGTCAGCTTCGTGGCCGAGGCCCCCGGCGGGGCGCACCCCTCCTACGCGCTGGGCTACTCCAGCCGCGACAACGACTGCTACGTGGCCTGGACCGCCATCAGCCGGGACCGGGACAAGTTCCGCCAATGGCTGGACACCGAGGTGCGCGGCGCGGGCCTGGCGGGCGCCGCCGCTGACGCGGGGGGCACGCCGTGACCGTGCCCGCCTATACCGCCGACGAGATGATGACGGTCTGCGCGGCGCGGGCCCTGCGCGACGGCATGACGTGCTTCGTCGGGATCGGCCTGCCCAGCGCGGCGGCGAACCTGGCGCGGGCCACCCACGCGCCCGGCCTGGTGCTGATCTACGAGTCCGGCACGATCGGGGCCAAGCCCGGCCGGCTCCCGCTGTCCATCGGTGACGGCATCCTGGCCGAGACCGCCGACACCGTGGTGAGCGTGCCGGAGATCTTCAACTACTGGCTGCAGCCGGGCCGGATCGACGTGGGGTTCCTCGGCGCCGCCCAGATCGACCGGTTCGGCAACATCAACACCACCGTGGTCGGCCCCTATGACGACCCGAAGGTGCGGCTGCCGGGCGCGGGCGGCGCCTCGGAGATCGCGGCGAGCTGCCGCGAGGTGATCGTGGTGGCCCGGCAGTCCCCGCGCTCGTTCGTGGCACAGCTGGACTTCGTCACCTCGGTCGGCTACGGGCAGGGCCCCGGCGACCGCGAGCGGCTCGGCCTGACCGGCGCCGGGCCCCGGAAGGTCATCACCGACCTGGGTATCCTCGAACCCGACCCGCACAGCTGCGAGCTCACGCTCACCGGGATCTTCCCGGGAACCGAGGTGGCAGACGTGAAAGCCGGCACCGGCTGGGACCTCGCGGTGGCGGGCTCCGTGGCGCTGCTGCCCCCGCCGTCCGGCGCCGAGCTCGCCGCGCTGCGCGCGCTGCAGGCGGCCGGCCCGGCCGATGGGAAAGCCCCCTGATGCCGGTTCCGCCCGGTTCGGCAGCCGCCCGTGAGGGCACCACGAAACTGTCGTCACCGACGTCGCAGCGGCCACTCGCCCGGATAGGAGCATTGCTGTGCCGGTAGTCGTACGGAACACCCCCCGGACCGATCTCGCGCTGGTCGACGGCCTGGCCAAGGCGGGGGTGGCCACGGTGCACGAGGCCCAGGGCCGCACCGGGCTGCTCCGGCCGGACATCCGCCCGATCTGGCGCCCCGTGAGCATCGCCGGCAACGCGCTGACCTGCGAGGTCGCCCCCGGTGACAACTGGTCCATCCACATCGCGGTCGAGCAGGCGCAGCCCGGCGACATCCTGGTCGTCACCCCCACCAGCCCGTGCACCGACGGCTACCTGGGCGAGCTGCTCGCCGAGAGCCTGCGCGCGCACGGCGTCCGCGGCGCCGTGCTCGACACCGGCACCCGGGACGTGGCGGTGCTGACCGAGATGGGCTTCCCGGTGTGGTCCCGGGCGGTCTCCGCCAAGGGCACCGTCAAGGAGACCCCCGGCAACGTGCAGACCCCCATCGTGTGCGCGGGCGCCTACATCCGGCCGGGCGACGTGATCGTGGCCGACGACGACGGGGTCGTGTGCGTGCCGCGCGAGCAGGCCGCCACTGTGCTCGAGGCCGCCCAGAAACGGGAGGCCAACGAGACAGCCAAGCGGGCCCAGCTGGCCGCGGGCGAACTCGGCCTGGACCTCTACGGCATGCGCGAGCGGCTCGCCGCCAAGGGCCTGCGCTACGTGGACTACGGGGACGCCCCATGACCCAGACCGGCATCCCCTGCTCCGTGATGCGCGGCGGCACGTCCAAGGGCCTGGTGTTCGCGGAAAGCGACCTGCCCGCCGGCCGCGCCACCCGGGACGCGGTGCTGCTGGCCGCCATGGGCTCGCCGGACGAGCGGGAGATCGACGGCATGGGCGGCGCGCACCCGCTGACGTCCAAGGTCGCCGTGGTCAGTTTGTCGTCCCGCGACAATGCCGACGTCGAGTATCTGTTCCTTCAGGTGTGGCCAGACCGGGCGGAAGTCTCCGACAGTCAGAACTGTGGCAACATGCTGGCCGCGGTCGGCCCGTTCGCGATCGAGCAGGGGCTCGTGCCCGCGGGGGACCCGGTGACGCCCGTGCGCATCTGGATGCGCAACACCCAGACGCTCGCCACGGCGCTGATCGAGACCCCGGGCGGGCAGGTCCGCTACGACGGGCCCGCCCGCATCGACGGCGTGCCCGGCAGCCACGCGCCCATCCCCATCGAGTTCGCCGACGTGGCGGGGTCGTCCTGCGGCGCCCTGCTGCCCACCGGCAACGTCGTGGACGTCATCGAGGGGATCCGGGTCACCTGCATCGACAACGGCATGCCGGTGGTCTGCCTGGCCGCGGCCGACCTGGGGGTGACCGGGCAGGAATCCCCGGCGGAGCTGGAAGGCAACGCCGAGCTGACCAAGCGGGTGGAGGCGATCCGGCTCGCCGCCGGCCCGCTGATGAACCTCGGCGACGTCGCCAGCGCCACCGTCCCGAAGATGAGCCTGCTGTCGCCGCCAGCACACGGCGGCGCCGTATCCACCCGGACGTTCATCCCGCGCCGGGTGCACGAGGCGATCGGGGTGCTGGGCGCGGTGTCCGTGGCCACCGCGTGCGTGCTGCCCGGCTCGGTGGCGCACGACATCGCGGACCTGGCGGGCAGGACCGAGGGCTCCATCGAGGTCGAGGTGGAGCACCCCACCGGTTTCTTCACCGTGACCATCGACGTGGCGGCGGACGGCGCCGGCGTCAGGGTCACCAGGTCCGCGCTGCTGCGCACCGCCCGGCTGCTGATGCGCGGCGAGGTGTACGTGCCGTCGTCCGTGTGGAGCAAGGGAGCCTGACTGTGATCATCGACTGCCACGGGCACTACACCACCGCTCCCGCGGCGCACAACGACTGGCGCAAGGATCAGCTCGCGGCCTTCGCGGCCGGCCGCCCGTCCCCGGCCTATCCGGCCATCTCCGACGCCGAGATCCGCGAGTCGATCGAGCAGAACCAGCTCAGGCTGCTGCGCGAGCGCGGCGCCGACATGACGATCTTCTCGCCGCGGGCCTCCGCCATGGCCCACCACGAGGGCGACGAGCGGGTCAGCGGCGAGTGGGCGCGGGCCTGCAACGACCTCATCGCCCGGGTCACCGGGCTGTTCCCGGAGACCTTCATCGGGGTCTGCCAGCTGCCGCAGTCGCCCGGCGCCGGCCTCAAGACGTCCGTCGCCGAGCTGGAACGCTGCGTCACCGAGCTCGGGTTCGCCGGCTGCAACCTCAACCCGGACCCCAGCGGCGGCAAGTGGACCGCGCCGCCGCTCACCGACCGGTACTGGTACCCCATCTACGAGAAGATGTGCGAGCTGGACGTGCCCGCCATGGTGCACGTCTCCGCCAGCTGCAACCCGGTCTTCCACGCCACCGGCGCGCACTACATCAACGCTGACACCACCGCGTTCATGCAGTTCATCCACGGTGATCTGTTCGCGGACTTCCCGGAGCTGCGGCTGGTCATCCCGCACGGCGGCGGCGCCGTGCCCTACCACTGGGGCCGCTACCGGGGGCTGGCCGACATGCTGAAAAAGCCGCCGCTGGACGAGCACGTCATGAAGAACGTGTTCTTCGACACCTGCGTCTACCACCAGCCCGGCATCAACCTGCTGTTCGAGGTGATCGGGCTGGACAACATCCTGTTCGGCTCGGAGATGGTGGGCGCGGTCCGCGGCATCGACCCGCAGACCGGCCACTACTTCGACGACACCAAGCGCTACCTCGACGCGCTGGACCTGCCGCAGGCAGAGGCGGAGCAGGTGTACTCCGGCAACGCCCGGCGGGTCTACCCGCGTCTCGACCAGGCCCTGCGGGCACGCGGACTCTAGGACGAAACCGGATGGCCACCTTCACGCCCGACGCCGACTGGCTCCCGTTCCACCCGGACCCCAGCAAGCCGGCCTACACCCCGCCGCCCGGCGCCGTGGACGCGCACTGCCACGTGTTCGGCCCCGGCGACGTCTTTCCTTACGCGCCGGAACGGAAGTACACCCCCACCGACGCCGGCAAGGAGCAGCTGTTCGCCCTGCGTGACTTCCTGGGGTTCGGGCGGAACGTCATCGTCCAGGCCACCTGCCACGGAGCCGACAACCGCGCCCTGGTGGACGCCCTGCTCGCGGCGGACGGGCGGGCCCGCGGCGTGGCGACGATCCGGCCCGGGGTTTCCCGTTCCGAACTCGAGGAAATGAACGCCGCAGGGGTGCGCGGCATCCGGTTCAACTTCGTCAAGCGGCTCGTGGACCCCAAGCCGGACGACTACTACCGCGGCCTGGCCGGCCTGGTGGCCGAACTGGGCTGGCACATCGTCGTCTACTTCGAGGCAGCCGACCTGGCCGAGCGGTGGGACCTGTTCACCAGCTTCCCGACCCCGGTGGTCGTGGACCACATGGGCCGGCCGGACGTGACGCAGCCGGTCGACGGGCCCGGGTTCTCCCTGTTCACCCGTTTCATGAGGGAGAACGAGAACGTCTGGGCCAAGGTGAGCTGCCCGGAGCGGCTGTCGAAGGCCGGGCCGCCGGACTACCCCGACGTGGTGCCGTTCGCGCGGCACCTGGTGGAGACATTCCCGGGCCGGGTGCTGTGGGGGACGGACTGGCCGCACCCGAACATGAAGAGCCACATGCCCGACGACGGCGCCTTGGTGGACGTCATCCCGCGGATCGCGGTCACCGGCGACCTGCAGCGCCGGCTGCTGGTGGACAACCCGCTGCGCCTGTACTGGGAGGCCTAGTTGACATCCTCCCCGCCCGGAGGGTCGGGGATTCCAGTTGCTCACAACCTGGGTAAGGAGGCAAGCAGTTGAGGTTCGCGGCTCACCGGCCCGCCCGGCGGCGGGCCTCCCCGCGCAGTCACGGCGTGCCCCGCCGCGATGTTGCGTGCCGCGTTCACGTCGGCGTTGCTGCAATATCCGCAGGACCTGCACCGGAAGACGGCTTGGCTCTCGCGGGCCTTCC
>JBLMWU010000064.1:0-10759 GCA_050257395.1 Gemmatimonadota bacterium
GCGGCCATCCTGCTCGCCAGCAACGGCGTTGTTGCCTGGAGGTGATCGGATATGGTCTGTCAGGAAACTAGCCGGTTAGCACCGGTATGTCACGAGGTGCTGACTATAACACGTTCTACCGTTAGCGTGGGGTGATGGTTGCAGCCCGGACGGCCGAGCGTGCCGCCCCCGCCCGTCCGGTGGTGCCCGCCCATCAGGACGCCCTCGACGGCCTCCGCGCCGCCGCCGCGGGGGCTGTACTGCTCACCCATGTCAACTCGCTGACCGGCTACACCTTTACCGGCACCCCCGTGTCCTGGGTGCTGAGCCGCGGCGACGTCGGGGTGCCGATCTTCTTCGCGCTTTCCGGCCTGCTGCTGTACCGGCCGTGGGCAGCGGCCGTGCTCAGCGGCACGCCACGCCGCCGCCTTCTGACCTACGTGCGCCGCCGCGCACTGCGGATTCTGCCCGCCTACTGGGCCGTTGTCCTCATCGCCCTGCCGGTGCTGAACCCGGGGCCGGCCCGGCACCTCGGGCCATGGCTGCAGTACCTGCTGCTGGTGCAGAACTACGACTCCCATCCCTGGTGGAGCGGCACCGGCGCGATAGGCCTGGAGCAGGCCTGGAGCCTCGTTGTGGAGGTGTCCTTCTACCTCATCCTGCCGGTGCTGGCGGCGGCCCTCGCCTGGGTCGCCTGCCGGGGGCGGCGGCGCGACACCGGGACCGGCGGTGAAGAGACAGGAAGGCGCGCCCGGCGGTTGCTGACCGGAATAGCCGTGCTGGCCGCGTCGTCACCTTGCTGGACCGTGCTGACCTACTATCCCCGGCCCAATTTCTGGTTCTACGCGACCTTGCCGCCGCTGATGATCTGGTTCTGCGCCGGAATGGCCATCGCCGTGCTGCTGGCCTGGGCACAGGCCGAGCCAGGGCCGGACGGGCCCGCCAGCCGGCTCTGCCGGTCAGTAGCAGCCTCGGCAGGCATGTGCGCGCTGATCGCCGCCTGTGCCTTTGCCATCGCGTGCACTCCGCTCACCGGGCCAGAGTTTGTGGGCGTGGCCGGCCTGTGGGCATCTGAGCTCAGGACGTTGCTCTACGCCCTGATCGCCTTGGCTGTCGTGGCGCCGGTAGCCTGCCAGCCGCTGCTAACCATCCGGGCCGGCCCGGCGATCTCCACCCGGCTCCTCAGCAACCGGGTGGCCCGCTTCCTGGGCAAGATTTCCTACGGCATCTTCATCTGGCAGTTTCTCGCTGCCTACGCCTTCTTCCGGCTGGCCCGCCTCGAGACCGTGTTCCACGGCGGCTCATACCGGGCGCCCGAAGTCGTCCTCATCGGGGCCGCCATCGCCGCTGCGACGATTGTCACTGCTGCGGTGAGCTACTACCTGATCGAACGCCCGGCCCAGCGGCTGCGGATGCCGCATTGGGCGGGCCGCCGGACACCACAAAAGCGGCAACCAGCCGGCTGACGATGACCAGGCCGATGATCTGCGGAATCCCGCTTGTCAGCCATGGCACGACCGGCGCCCTGGTCCCGGCCTGCTGCAGGTGCTCACCCAGCGCGCTGCTGGCTGACATGGCCATCGCCAGGCCGGCCAGCAGCAATGGACTCCCGGCTGCTGGCAGCCAGCCCGGCTGCCAGTAGCCGAAGACCAGGAACGCGCCGGTGGCCGCTGGCAGGACGACCAAGCCGGGGTATCCCCCCAGCCAGAACCCGGCAGCCAGGGTGCCCGCGAGCACAGCCACTCCCAGCGCGCCCCCGGCCCCGCCAGGCCGCCGGCGCAGCCGGGACGGGGCCGCCCTCCCGGCAGTCCCGGCAGGGGCGGCCGGATGGGTCGGGCGCGGCCGCCGGCGGCCCCCTACCCACGAACCAGCCACCACCACGATGAGGAGCCCGAGTGCGCCGAGCCCGCCCACGGTGGCCACCCGGTAGATCCGGTCCGGCTGGTAGGTCAGCGTTACCGGGCCCGCGGTGCCCGCAGGCAGCAGCCATCCCTGCTTCCATCCATCCAGCCGCATCGGCCGCAGTTGCCTGCCTTGGCTGACAGCCTGCCAGCCAGCGTTGTAATTCTCATTCACCACCAGGTAGGACGCCGTGGGCGCGACAACCCCGAGAACCCGGTGCGAAGGCGTCCACGTCACCACTTCGGCGCGGGCGGCCGGCACCGCAGCAGCCACCGGCAGTGCCCGCTCTTCCACCGCCACGTCCTGGACGCTATAGCGATCCCAGCCCGGCTCCACCACCTGGTTGGTCCCGGCTCGGACCTGAACCCGCGGGCAGGAGGCGAAGTGCAGAGGCCGGCCGGCGAGCAGGTCGGCAAAGCTGCCCCACGCTCTGGTCGGCACCGTCTGACCGTCGACCTGAATGCTGGGTCCGAAGCCGCAGCGGAGCCGCAGGGGCACCGATGGCCGGCTCAGCTGCGGCACTCCGGGGATGCTGATGCCGGAGATCTGCAGCGGCGCCATCAGCGGCGAGAAGAAGAACGTTAGTTTGCTCGTCCGCATCGGCGCGAACCGCACGATCCCGTTGGGGCCGACGTTGGCGCCGCGGACCTGGCCGCCCGAACCGGCAAGCATGACTTGCAGCAGCCCGCCAGCGTCAGGTGGCCGCTGGATGGTCACCCTCCTGAGGGTCCGGGGACGCGACCAGGAGATGGTGAGAGTGGGGTGCGCGTCGGCAGGGCTCGCGATCCAGGCGGTTGCCGGGTCCGCGTCGAACGCCGCCCGAGCCGAGTCCTGCAGGTCGGTCGTGTACGTGGAAGAAGCCCGCACCCGCGCCGCGGCAGGCGTGAGCCCCATGAACTTGCTGGCCAGCCAGCGGGAAGTCAGGACTGCGGACCCGCGTAGCACGGCGGTGGCCGGGGCGGCGGCAGTGAAGGCGTGATCGAACCCATACTGCTCCTCGGTCGGGGTGACGAGGGACGGGGAGCAGACCCAGCGCAGCGAGGTCAGCATGCACCCCGACGGCCACGGCTGGGTCTTGGCCAGCACCACGGCTGCTGGCGCAGTTCCCGGCACCGAGGGGGCAGCAATCTCCCGGCCGGCCTGCACCCCCGGCACCCTGATGTCCTTGATGCCAGCCTGGACACCGAGCCCCAGACCCTCCTGGGGGCCGAAGCCGGTCAGCTTGAGCTGGAGCCAGCCGCTGGCGCCAGGCGGCACCCGGAGAGGCTGCTCGTTCCCGGTATCCAGGACCCGGTCGGTCACCTGGCCAGCCGCAGTTCGTACCGTCACCTGGCTGACCGGCGGCCCGATCGCAAGGCTGTCGGCGAAAGCGACCCATATGGTCCGAGCATCGATCGGGTGGTTGAACTGCAGCCGGATCCACTGGCTGGCCGGCCCGGTCCAGCTGCCGGTCTCCCACATGGTCCGCGGGTCCCCGTCAACTGCCGCATAAGGCAGCAGCCCGCTCGCCCACTGGGCGGGGAGGGCCCCGATGTCCGCGGCGGACGAAGACGCTGTGACGTTCCTGATGCCCAGATAGCGGGCCACGCTGAGGTACCGCGACCAGCCCGGCTCGAGATAGTCGCTGGTCGACTCAAACGACTTGGCGGGCTGGCGGGCGGTAAGCGTCGGCGAATAGGACCTCCGCAGCTCGCCGAAGTTGCGCACCCGCCGCCGCAGCGAGTCGGTGATCACCGAGGCCACCGTGGGCAGCCCGGGGGAATCCCCATTGAGTAGCACCGGGCGGCTGCCGAGCAGGCCTTCGCGGGCCAGCGTGAGCTCAGCTTCTGGGCCGCCGTATACCCGCACCGTGCCAGCGGCCGGCTCCACCGTCGCCACCGGCTGGGCGCCCGCCACCTGGTAGATCTCCACCGGCGGGTAAGGCGTATCGAGGTTGCCTATCGCGTCGTTGGGGCTGAATGAGCCTACGGGCAGCATCCCGAACCGGGCCACCGGCCGGATCCCGGGCGAGGCCGCGAGCGCCTGGTTGACCAGGGCTGGCCAGGCCCCGTTGAGCACGGTGCGGTTCATGTCGTTCCGGACCACCAGGTACCGCACACCCATCCGGGCGAGCACTGAGGCCAGGCCAGGCGAACCCACGCCCGAGGCCAGTTGCTGGTCGATCGCATCCAGCAGCCGCTCATTGCCCGGTGACCCGATGAGCGACAGTTCCCGGTCGGCCCAGTCGACGCTGGTCAGGGGCTGCAGCACGTTATCCAGCGTCTCGCCCCAGAGGTACTGGCCGAACTGGGTGGCCGGCTCGATCAGCACGGCTTGCCGGTGGGCGTGCCGGGTCAGCCAGTTCGCAGCGCTCACCCAGTACTGGGGGATCTGGTTGAAGGAGCCGGGGACGGCTATCCCGCCGGTGTAGGCGGGCAGTGCGAGTCCACCGATGGCGACTACTGTCACAGCAGCCGCAACCGCCGACAGCCGCGGAAGGCGCACCGCCGGCAGCAGGTAGGCAATCCCCAGTGCGACCGGCAGGCGGATCATCGGATCGAACTTGCGCACATTGCGGAATGGCGACGCCGGGCCGTTGATCAGCTGATCCACCAGACCCGCGGACGGATTGCCGAGCTTGCTCACATGCCCGGCGGTGATGATGAGAACGCCCGCCAGGAGCAGGAAGAGCAGGAAACGCCGCGCCGGCAGCCCGGCTCTGGCCAGGCCGGCCAGGCCCAGGCCTGCCACCACGCCGGACAGGACAATCGCCACAGCTCCGGTGCCCAGCAGGTAGCCCAGCGGCCACCACGGCTGCCCATTCACGAAGAGATAGCTGACCCAGTCCTCCGCGCCGCGCAGCGTCGGCGACAGCCCGGTCACAGTGGTGGTGACGGCGGCGCTCTCGGTGTAGGGGAGCCAGGAGACGCCGTAGCGCAGCAGCAGTAGCAGCGGGACCGTCCACCAGATGGTCGCCACCGCCGTCAGCGACGACCACCAGGCGAGGATCCGCCAGCGGGGCGCTGGCCGTGCCAGGGTCAGGATGTAGAGGACAGGGGGCAGCAGCACCGCGACGGTCGCGGCGGCGTTGATCCCGCCGCACAGCCCCACCGCGACAGCTGACCGGGCCGCGGCAATTCCTCTCCGGCCGCCACGGCCGGCGTCCACCAGCGGGAGCAGGATCCACGGCAGCATGGCCGCTGGCAGGAACTCCTCTGACAGGCCGCCGCCGATGATGGCCAGCCCGGCCGGGGACGTGGCATACGCGAAACCCGCCGCGATGCGCGTCCACGGTGTGCCGATACCCAGCCGGCCGGCGAGGCGCACCGTGCCGAGGAAGGCGGCCACGACAACAGCGCCTATCCACAGCCGCTGGATGGCCCATGGCGGCAGCGCGGCCAGCTTGCCGAGCCAGAAGAATGGCCCCATGGGGAAGAGGTATCCGGCCACCTGGTTCTGCAGCATGCCGAACTGCTGGGGATCCCAGAGTGTCAGCGCCCGGGTAAGGTACGCCGCCGGGTTGACGGCCAGGTCGAGCTTTGTGTCAGCGATGATGTTGCCGGGCGCGGTCACGAACGGCAGCACCATCAGGAGCAGCGAGAAGGCAACCAGCCGGATCCGGTGCCGGAGCCGCTCGTCAACATCCGGCGCAGGCAGGCGGGGCTCGTTGGCGGTCTTCTCGGGGGCCTCGATCACAGCAGTTCCCGGCCGAGGAGACGCTCGCGGACGGTGGCGGGCCGGCTGGCCGCCAGAGCCCGGTCCTGGCTGAGCATGAGGTCGAGTACCGGTCCTTCCGCGACCGCACCGTCAGGCATGAGCCAGGCACCGGGGTGCTCTGCCGCTGACGTTCCCCGCTGGACAGCCGCCCCGATCAACGCGGCCAGCCGGCTCGCGCTGCGATCCCAGCTGAACTGGGCCGCCCAGTTACGGCAGGCGCCGGTGACGGCGGCCCGCCGGACCGGGTCGGCAAGCTCCTTGAGCGCTTGCTCGGTGACATCCTCGATAAGCTCCCCGTCCCGCACCAGCCAGCCCGTCTCGCCGTCGAGCACGGCGTCCCGCAGCCCGTCCACGTCGTAGGCGACGGTTGGCACCCCGGCCGCGGCGGCTTCCAGCACGCACAACCCCCAGCCCTCTCCATGCGAGGTGTTCAGGTGCAGCAGCGAGCCAGCCACCAGCGCCTGCTTGTCCTCCTCCGTCAGGAAGCCGTGCAGGCGGACGGAACCGGTGAGTCGGCTGTCTGCGAGCGCGGCGGCAAGCGTGGCGGATCCGGGACCCCGGCCCACCACGTCGATGCTGATGCCGGTGCCGCGCAGCCGTTCCGCGATGGGCAGGATGCGTTCTGCCCGCTTGTGCGCGACCAGACGGCCAACCAGAATCAGCGCCTGCCGGGAAGATGCTCGGGCCGACGGGACGGCCGGGGCCCGGACCCCGTTCGGGATCAGGTAGATGTCCCCTCGCCAGCGCAGCAGCTCGCGCATGGCCGTGATGGTCGACGGTGAGACGGCGACGCAGGCATGACGCCGGTAGACGGCCCGGGCGGCGGGCCCTTCCAGCAGGCGACCCACCCAGGCCAGCCACGCCGGGAAGTGCACCCCGAACTGGGCGGTGTGCACGTGGTGCATCACGCACAGCACCGGCACCCGCCGGGGCAGGACACAGGGGGTGAAGAACGGGATCCCGTTCTGGCAGTCCACCACGGCGTTGAAGGCCCAGCGCCGGGCGAGCAGCCAGCCCAGCACGAGCGGGTAGACGGTGAAGCGCCCGCCCAGCCTGGTGATGGCTATCCCGTCCCGGCGGTCCTGACGGGACTGGCCGGGGGCCCGTGCGGTCAGGAATTGGACCGCGGCGCCCCGGCCGACCAGGCCACGGCTCATCTCCCAGGCGTACTGCTCGGCGCCGCCTGCTTCCGGATGCCATGGATCGCGCCAGTTGATGACGGCGACCCGCAAGCCGGTCAGATCGGGCTGGGGAACGCCGGTCACGCCGCCGGGACCGCCGGAAAAGCAGGCTGAGCAGCCAGGAAAGCGGGCGACCCGGCCAGCAGCTGGGATTCGGAGGTCGCAGCGACCGCCGCGTGCGGACAGGGGGCCACGGCCGGGCGGTAACGCCGCCAGATGGCGGCGGCCTCACGGAAGGTCGCGGCCGAATGGTGCGGTACCGAGAACGTGGAACCCGGCACATCCCGCCACGACACCGGGATCTCCGTCAACTGGGCGCCGAGCCGCTGGCAGATGGCGATCAGCTCGATGTCGAAGGCGAAGCCAGCGGTCTGCATGGGCAGGGCCGCGGCCCGGGCCAGCGGGCCGGAGAAGAACTTGAACCCGCACTGGGTATCGGTGGCGCCAGGGATAATTCCGCGCGCGAGCGCCCGGAAGGCGGCCGCACCGGCCCGCCGGACCGCGCTGTGCCGGTTCTCCACCAGCGAGCCGGTCACCGCCCGGGATCCCACCACCATCGCCCTCCCGGCAAGCAGCAGGCTGATCGCCACGTCCAGGGCAGCGAGGTCAGTGGCCATGTCCGCATCGCAGAATCCCACAAACGGGGCCCGGGTGGCCAGCAGCCCCTGCCGCACTGCGCGGCCCTTGCCCGGCTGGCCGACCTGGAGCAGCCGGACCGGCACCGGGCTCTCAGGCCAGCGGCGCACCAACTCGGCCGTGCCGTCGGTGCTGGCGTTGTCGACCACCAGCACTTCTACAGGCAGCGGGAGCTGGGCCGCCTTCCGGCACAGTGTGGCCAGCCCGCCCGGGAGCCGACGGGCTTCGTTACGGGCCGGGACGACGATCTCCATGGCGGCTGGGGCGGCCTGACCGCCCTGCGGGGTGGGCACGACGGCCGCCCAGTTAGCCGCGGTTCCCGTACTGATAAAGCGAGCCGCTGGTGGGTGAGCCGTTGGCCGTCCCGGTCAGCGCGCTGGCTGCCGCGATGGTGGCCCCCACGGCGAGCACGATCCCCAGGACTACGGCGATGAGCAAGCGGGCCATGTCGCTCCTTCGCGATGACGGCACCTGTTATGACTGGCCGGTAGCAACTGCCGACGTTAGAGGAATGTAACACGTTCTAGTCCATATGCGGACAATCCTGAGCGTACGTATATGAAATCGAAATAGCTCACTGGGGCCGCCCTTCCGCGGCGGGAGCTAGGTGGGGCGGGTGCTACCTGCTGGCTGGTACCCGGTACACGGTCAGGCCCGGCGCAACGATCAGCACGGTGCATCCCGGAAGCCGGGCCCCGGCGATCTGCCCGCTGGCCAGCGGGCCGCTGTCGGCGACGACGAACCGGATTCCGGCCGCCGCGAGATCGGCAGTCAGCGGCCCGCTGCGGCTGAGGACGCCATTCAGTTCGCGCGCCCTCGGGTCATCGGGCTGCAGCCGCACCATGCCCACCCGGACTCCGTCATTCCAGATCACCGGGCGTGCCAGCAGCCGCGGCCACGGATCCAGCAGCGTGCGGCGACCGTTCCAGGCCGGATTCCGGTAGGCGGCCCAGGGCAGCAGCAATACAGTCCCCCGCTCCCGGCTGCTGTCGATCACCTGCGCGGCGCGCAGCCAGGTCGGCGGGTACCAGGCCGGGCGCAGCCGCCCGGCGGCTCCCCACGCGAGCCCCGGCAGCAGTAGCACCGGCGCGAGCAGCAGCGCCACAGCGATGGCGAGCCCTGGCCGGTCGGCCCGCTGACGCCGGACAGAGCGGTGGCCGCGCACGGCGAGGCGGCTGCGGGCGGCCCAGGCGGCGGTCAACCCGGCCCCGAGCGCCTCGGCAAGGGCCAGCGGTGCGATCAGCTGCTGGCCGTCGCGCAGCACCGCGAACCCCGGCCAGGTAGCGGCCAGCGCCCGGAAGAAGTCCTGGCCCAGGCCGGTGACCTCGAGTGCAGCGATCACCAGCCCAACCGCCGCGGCGATCGCGAGCCCCGGCCAGCGGCGCTGCCGTACTCCGAAGGCCGCGTACCCGCCGGCTGCTGCGACCAGCAGCGCGAGCCACAGCGCCGACCAGCCGCCGCCGTAGCCCCGCGGCACCGCCTGGGCGTTCCAGATCCCGCTGAGCATCACGAGGCTGCCGAAGGACCCGAACGGGGTGTCAGCGCGGGGGGCGAACGCCGCGACCCCGGCCGGGTCGGCGTAGACGGGGCGCAGCAGGGATGGGATCAGCCAGGGCAAGCTGCAGACGAGCAGCACCGCGAGCGCGCCTGCGCCAGAGGTTAGCCGCCGCCACGGCGGGCCTCCCCCGCCGAGGACCGCAGCCGGCAGCACCGCCAGCGCCGACACGGTCATGGCCGCGAAGCCGCCGACCGTGGCGGGCAGCAGCGCGATCAGCAGCCGTCCGGCGCCGCGCCACGACGCCACCGGCCCGGCGGTGACCGCGCGCAGCGCCCACGGCAGGCCCGCGTAGCCGAGCAGGAGGGCCCACTGCCCGATGATCAGGCGCTCGGCCACGTACGGATTCCAGGTATAGAACACCCCGGCTGCCAGCCGGGCGAACCAGGGTTCCCCGCGGAGGAGAGCCGCCGTGCCCGAGCAGGCCAGCACGAACACCGTCAGCAGCAGCAGCTTCTGGGCGACGTCGGCGGGGACGACCCGCGACAGCGCGGCCAGCACTGCGTCGCTCGGGACCGCCCGGGCGGGGCCGCCGGACAAGCCGAACATGGCCGGGGTGAACGGCTGGCGGGGTGCCGCCACCATGTCGTAGCTCAGCAGGAAGCCCCGCTGCAGGCCGGGGCCGATTGCCAGCAGGCCCAGGAACAGGCCCACGGCTGGGATCAGACCGCTGGCGGCCCGGATTCTGATAGCCGCCACGGACGGAGCGTAACGCCTGGCGGTGGGTGGCGTTGCCGTCAGGCCGTGCCTACCCACTCACCGGCACTGGGGGGATGGCTGGCCCGGCTGGCGCCGGATGGAGGGAGCCGACGGCCAGGCCACTCAGGCACCAGCCCGGCGCCGGGGTGGCCAAGCGGACGGTGACCACGGACCCTCCTCCGGTGACCGGGACATAGAAGGAATGGGTGCCTGCCGGGAGCGCGACGGCGGCCCAGGCTCCGCCGTAGTTCACGGCTGCCGAGGCGGCCGGGCCGGAGTAGTCCAGGCGCACCATCCATGACCACCGGTACAGGGTGCCGTTCACCGGAACCCGAGTCCCGGTCGTGGTCACACCCCAGCAGCGCGGCCCGGAGGTCTTGCCGGAGGCTTTCCTGGAGGCTTTGCCAGCGGCTTTCCCGGACGATCTTCCAGGTGGCTGGGCGGGCGGCGGCCCGGACGCCGGCCCGAGCAGCTCGACGGGCAGCAGTTGCCCCTGGCTGTTGAAGACCATCAAGCTGCTGGCCACCCCGCGCAGTGCGCCAGTCCAGGCCAGGTGCTTCGCGGGCTCGCCGTGAGCGATCGGCCCGATGACCCGTGATGTATAGCTGTACAGCCCGAAGATCTGGGGGGCCATAACCCACACTGGCGTCGGCCCGTCCAGGATCAGCGTGCCGGCTGGCGCGGCCGAGACGGCGGCCCGCGCGGTGGCGATATAGGACCGCGCCGCAACGGCATCGCCATTGTTCTGCGATTGGAACGACTGGAGCGACCAGAACGAGCCGACGAGACAGACGCTCAGCAGGAGCACGGTGGCAGGCCGGGCTGCGGGCAGCCGGAACTTGATGACGTCCTGTTCCTGGGCCAGGGGCAGGAACGCCAGACCAGCGCACAGGGCGAGCACGGGTGCGGCGTCCTCGAGATACCGCGTCTGTGTGCCGAGCAGAATGCCGGGTATCGCCCCCAGCCGGCCGAGGACCACGGGCGCCATGTCAGCGGCAACGATCCAGCCAGCCAGGATCGCCCACGCTCGCCACGCGTGCACCCGGCGGATGCAGCTCACCACCACCACGATCGCGAAGATGGCCCAGGAGAGCTGCTGGAGAGCTGCTGG
>JBLMWU010000065.1:0-8304 GCA_050257395.1 Gemmatimonadota bacterium
GGCCGCGCGGCCACCTCCTCTCCGGACGCGCGGCCCGGCCC
This sequence comes from Gemmatimonadota bacterium, assembly GCA_050257395.1. Classification (GTDB taxonomy): domain Bacteria; phylum Actinomycetota; class Actinomycetes; order Streptosporangiales; family Streptosporangiaceae; genus JAIRTY01. The sequence goes on from JBLMWU010000065.1 coordinate 42, forward strand.
GGTCGGCCCGGGGCCCCGGGGGGCGGCCCGGGTGCCGCGGCCGCGCGGGGCCGGCCGGGCGGGTCACGCCGGGGTGGCGCCAGCCCGTTCCCTATCCTCGTGGTCATGGCCGGCCCGCCGCGGCCCGCGGCTGTCATGACGCCCGCGCAGGCGCGTGCCCTCACCGCGCTCCGCGCCAGCCTGGACCGGCTGGCCCGCTACGACGACGAGTCGGTCGTCAACGACCGGTGGGTCCGGCAGCGCTACGACTGCGGCTGCTTCCCCAGCTACGGCCCGGCCCGGGCGGCGACGGTGGCGGCCGCCTGGCACGAGGCGGGGCACGCGGTGGCGGCGCTGGCGGTCGGGGCGCGCTTCAGCTCGGCCAGCATCCACCACGGCCACGCCAGCGAGGGCCGGGTGCGCGGCATCCGCGGCGCGGGGGAGCTGGCGTTCGTGATCGACGCGGCCGGGCAGATCGGCGAGCGGCTGCGCACCTGGACGATGCTGGACGGCGACGACGACCTGCGCGCGTGGCTGGCCACCTGGCGGCGCGACGGCGGGGACGCGCGGCGTTTCCGCCAGGCCCTGACCGGCCGGTTCCGCGGCGACGAGGTCGCCGCCTGGCGGCACAGCGAGCAGCTGCTGGCGCCGCGGCGGCTGGGCATCCGGGAGGTGGCGCGGGCGCTGCTCATCCACCCGCGGCACCTGCCCTACCAGGTGGTCGCCGCCCTCGCCGCCAGCTGACGCCCGCCGGGCGTACGCTCGGTCTGCCCATGCCCGGCTGACGATAGGAGCACCGATGCCCGTGTACGTGATCGCCAATGTGGACGTCCACGACATGGAGCTCTACCGCGAGTACGCGCAGCTCGTCCCGGCGACGCTAGCCCCCTATGGCGGGCGGTTCCTGATCCGCGGCGGGAACATCGAGACGCTGGAGGGCGACTGGCTGCCGCCGCGCCTGGTCGTGATCGAGTTCCCCAGCGCAGAGCAGGCCCGGCAGTGGTACGAGTCGGAGGCGTACGCCGCCGCCATTCCGCTGCGCCAGCGCGCGTCTGACGGGACCCTCCTGCTGGTGGAGGGCGTGGAGTAGCCGCCAGCGGCTGCCCGGTGGCCGGCCTCTGGGCCGCGCCCGGCCCGGTCCCCGGGCGGCGGGCGGCCGTCTGGCAGGGTGGAGGCCATGGGGACTGATGCTGATCACCGGGCCGTGACCATCGAGCGCACGGCCAGCGGCCGTTACACCGCCACCAACGTGCGGGGCGGGCAGGTCACCTTCGGCGCGGGCGCGGGCGACGGCTTCACACCGGTCGAGCTGCTGCTGGCGGCGATCGGCGGCTGCACGGCCGCGGACGTCGACACCCTGACCTCCCGCCGGGCCGAGCCGGAGGCGTTCGAGGTGGCGGTCGACGCGGACAAGGTGCGCGACGAGGGCGGGAACCGCCTGACCGGCATCGAGGTGACGTTCCGGCTCCGGTTCCCCGCCGGCGAGCAGGGCGACGCCGCGCGGGCCGTGCTGCCCGACGTGGTGAAGAAGTCACACGACCGGCTCTGCACGGTCAGCCGCACCGTCGGGCTGGGCACCCCGGTCGAGTTCCGGATCGGCTGACCGCCGAGCGCGCGCGATCCGGCGGCACTCATTAGGATCGACGCGCTCGGCGGCTGCCAGAACCGGTGCGGAGGATGCGCGTGCCCCTCAGTGACGACACGATCGGAGACTTCCTCGGCCAGCTGGCCGCCCGGGTGCCCGCCCCCGGCGGCGGCGCGGCCGCGGCGCTGCAGGCGGCGATGGCGGCGGCCCTGCTCAGCATGGTCGCCCGCTACACCAGCGGCGCCCGCTACGCCGAGCACGAGCAGACGATCGGGCACATCATCAGCGAAGCCGACGAGCTAAGCGGCATCGCGCTGCGGCTCGCCGAGGCCGACGCCGACGCGTTCACGGCCGTGACCGAGGCCTACCGGCTGCCGCGGGACACCGCCGAGGAGGACGCCGCCCGCGACGGCGCCGTGCAGCGGGCGCTGGTCAACGCCGCCTGGCCGCCGGCCCAGGTGATCAGCCTGGCCGAGGTGGTGGTGAACATCGCCGAGGCGCTGGCCGTGATCGGCAACCGCAACGTCGTCTCCGACGTCGCCGCGGCAGCGGAGGCGGCCCGGGCCGCCGCGGCCACCGCCCGGGTCAACATCGAGATCAACCTGGCCGACATCAGCGACGAGCAGGCCAGCATGGAGATCATCGCGCAGGCGGGCAAGGCCGACGACGTCATCGAGCGGGCCTCGCGGGTCACCGCCACGGTGCGCGCGCAGATCCGCGCCTGACGGCGCCCGCCCGGAGCCGCTCATCCGGGTGGCGCCAGCCCGGCAGGAAGTCAGTTGTGGATCACGTCGGTGTGGTGGCAGAAGTGCACCCGCGCCCCGGCCAGCGCGCGGACCCGGGCCAGCGAGCCGCGCCAGGACACCGGGTCGCTCGCCTGGCCGGGCGGCAGGTCCGCGTCCGGCGGGCCCGCGTACTGCCGCGGGGTGTAGGCCGCGTCCCCGATCAGCACGTCCGGCCCGTCCGCGGTGCGGACCACCACCGACTGGTGCCCGGCGGTGTGCCCGGGCGTGGTGATGAGCTCCAGTCCAGGCACCACCTCGGCGTCCCCGTCCAGCAGCTCGAACTGGGCATCCATGAACCCGAACCACTCGTACAGGCCGGCCGACTCGCGCTTGGCGCGCTCCAGCTCAGCCCGCTGGACATAGTGCGGCGCGTGCTTGAAGACCGCGTTCTGGCCGCAGTGGTCGAAATGCAGATGGGTGTTGATCACCAGGCTGATGTCGCCGGGCGTCATGTCCAGCGCCGCGAGCGCGTCCGCGGCCGAGTGGTTGACCACCCGCCAGTCGGTGAGCAGCTGATCGGGCCCGCCGACGCCGGTGTCCACCAGCAGCGCGCCGCCCGGGTGGGTGACCACGAACCCGTGCACCGGCCACTCCGGGCCGCTGTCGCCCGGTACCCGCAGGCTCGCCAGGTGCAGCCGCTTGATCTCCAGTGACATCGGCATCCCGCCTTCTGTTGTCCGGCAGCCGGCACCATGACTGTATGCGCGGCGCCAGCGCGGCGGCAGTCCCGTTCGCTGCCGGCGGTTGCCGCTCAGGCCCGCGCCGTCACCGCCCAGGCGGTCGCGGTGACCTCCGGCGGGTCCGGCAGCAGGTCCCGGCACCGGGCGCGCAGCCGGTCCCGGCGGCCTGCGGGCAGCGACCGCACGTAGTCGCCGGCCGGGCCGACGCCCTGGGTGAACGGCTCCCACCAGTCCTCGAAGGCGGCGTAGCCGGCCCGGACGGTGAGCGTGGCCTGGGCGCCGGCGAGCCCGGCCTGCCGGAACAGCGCGGCCAGCTGGCCCTCCCGGGTGCCGGGCAGCCCGGATTCGTCAGCGGCGCCCGGGTCGGTGTCCCGGGCAGCCCGCCAGAACACGGTCAGCGGGCCGCGCTCGCCCGCGTGGTCCCACACGCACGCCGCCACCACCCCGCCCGGCCGGGTGACCCGGGCCATCTCCCGCAGTCCCGCCACCGGGTCGGTCATGAAGTGCACGACCAGCTGGGCCAGGGCGGCGTCGAACGCGCCGTCGGGAAACGGCAGTTGCTCCGCGGCGGCCTGCCGGACCTCCACCCCGGGCAGGCGCTCGCGGGCCGCGGCCGCGAACGAGGCCGACGGCTCCACGGCCCGGACCGCGCCAGGGCCCAGCCTGCGCGCGAGCTCCGCGGTGAGCGCGCCGGGGCCGCATCCCACATCCAGCACCCGCTGCCCGCCGCGCACCTGCGCGAGATCGGCGAACTGCACCGCCAGTGGCTCGGAGTACCGCCCCATGAAGCGGGCGTACGCCTCCGCGGCGACCTCGAAGCTCATCCGGTGAACCTATGCGATCCCGGCCCGTGCCGCCCACCGCCGGCCCGCGGACCTGGCCCGGGGCCGCTCGGGCGGCATAAGGTCGCGGCATGGCCCTGACTCTGCCGCTGTTCCCGCTCGGCACTGTCCTGTTCCCGGGCCTGCTGCTGCCGCTGCACGTCTTCGAGGAGCGGTACCGGCAGCTGGTCCGCGACCTGCAGGCCGGCCCGGAGCCGCGGCGGTTCGGGGTGATCGCCATCCGCAAGGGCCGGGAGACCGGCGCGGACGGCGTCTCCGCGCTCTACGACATCGGCTGCACGGCCACCGTCCGCCGGGTGGCTGAGCTGCCCGGCGGCCGGTATGAGCTGGTCACCGCCGGCACCGACCGGTTCCGGCTGGCCGGCCTCGACCGCTCGCGCCCCTACCTGCAGGGCCAGGTCGAGCTGCTGCCTGAGGACACCGGCGACGCCAGCGCCGCGCGGCTGGCCGCCGAGGCGGTGCGCAGCGCGTTCGGCACCTACCTCCACGCGCTCGCGCGGCGCAGCCTCGCCCAGGTCACCCGCCCCGAACTGCCCGATGACGCGGTCGCGCTGTCCTACGCGGTGGCCGCGGCGATGGTGATCGGCCTGCCGGCCCGGCAGGCCCTGCTGGCGGAGCCGGACGCGGCAGCCAGGCTGGCGGCCGAGCGCACGCTGCTGGGCCGGGAGATCACCATGCTGCGGGCGCTCACCTCGGCGCCAGCGCCGGATCTGGGGCGCTCCCGCTTCCACCCCAACTGACCGGCTGCCGCGCTGTCACGGGCGCGGGCAGACGGGGCGGAACGGCAGCCCGGGGATGTAGGTGGCCCACTCGGCGCGGGTCAGCGGCTGCCCGGCGCCGGCGCACAGGCCGCGGCTGATCACGGCCGGCCGGGTGTCCCACAGCCGCACGGTGCCGTCGGCGCTGCCCGCCGCCACGGTGGTGCCGCCCAGCCCGAAGGCCACCGAGAACACGTGCCCGGCGGGGCCGGTCAGGGTGGCGGACAGGGCGGGCCGGGCCGGGTCGGTGACCCGCCACAGCCACACCGTGCCGTCGGTGACGCCGGCGGCCAGGGTCCTGCCGTCCGGGCTGAACGCCACCGAGTACACGTACCCGGCGGGGCCGGTGAGCGGCGGGCCGGCCGGGCGCAGCCGGCCCGGCCGGCGCACATCCCACAGGTGGACGCTGCGGTCCGCGCTGCCGACCGCCAGCGTGTGCCCGTCCGGGCTGAACGCCGCCGTGATGGCGTAGCTGGTCAGCCCGCCCAGGGGCGGGCCGAGCCGGGCGGGCCGGGCCGGGTCGGTGACGTTCCACAGCCGGGTCAGGTTGTCGGCGCTGGCGGCGGCCAGGGTCCGGCCGTCCGGGCTGAATGCCACCGTGAACACGTAGCTCACCGAGTCATGCAGGGTGGCCAGCAGCCGCAGCGGCGTGCCCGGGCTGGCCGCGTACAGCCGGACGGTGCCGTCGTCGCCGCCGGTCGCCAGCAGCTTCCCGTCCGGGCTGAATGCCACCGTCTCGGCCACCCCGGTCGCGGTGACGCGGACCGGCGGGCCGAGCGGGGTGAGCGCCCTGCCAACCTGCCACAGCCGGACCGTGCCGTCGCCGTAGGCGGCGGCCGCGGCCCGGCCGCCCGGGGCGACCGCGACCGCCCCGGCGACCGCCCCGGTGACCGCCGGGGTCGCCGCCACCAGGGTGCGGGTGGCGGCGTCCCACAGCTCCAGGTTCGCCGCCCCGACCACGAGCTCGCCGCGCGGCCCGAACGCCACGCTGTTGACCGGGCTGCCGGCCAGCAGGATCGGCGACGGCAGCGGCCAGGACCGGACCGCCCCGTCCGCGTTGCCGGTGACCAGCCGGGCGGGCCCGTCCCAGGCGACCGACGTGACCGGCTGCGGATGCGGCAGCACGGCGGTGACCGCGCGGCTGGCCACGTCCCACACCACCGCGCTGTCCCCGCTGGTGCCCGCGGCGAGCTTCGTCCCGTCCGGGCTGAACGCCACCGCGTTGACCCAGTCGGTGGCGCCGGTCAGGGTGCCCGCGGGGGTGGCCCGGCCGGCGCCGACCCGCCACAGCCAGACCCGGTGGTCCTCGCTGCCGGCCGCGAGCAGCCGGCCGTCCGGGCTGAACGCCACCGAGTACACCAGCCGGGCCGGGCCGGTGAGCGGCCTGCCGAGCGCGGCCGGGCGGGCCGGGCTGGTCACGTTCCACAGCCGGACGGTGTTGTCGGCGCTGCCGGCCGCGAGCAGCCGGCCGTCCGGGCTGAACGCCACCGACTGCACGTACCCGGCTGGCCCGGTGAGGGTGGCCAGCGGCCGGGCCCGGGCCGGCGCGCGCACGTTCCACAGCCGGACGGTGTTGTCGGCGCTGCCGGCCGCGAGCACCCCGCCGTCCGGGCTGAAGGCAACCGAGTACACGGTGCTGGCGGGCCCGGTCAGCGGCGGGCCGAGGCGGGCCGGGCGGGCGGGCCGGCTCACGTCCCACAGCCAGACCTGCCGGCCCGCACCCGCCGCGGCCAGGATCCGGCCGTCCGGGCTGAACGCCGCCGCGTAGAGCGGCTGGCTGCTCTTGCCGAGCAGCGCCCGGCCCACCGGGGACGGCCGCCCGGGCACGGCCACGTTCCACAGCCGCAGCGTGCCGTCCGCCCCCGCGACGGCCAGCAGCCGGTGGCCGGGGCTGAGGGCGACCGCCTGCACCACCCCGGCGGAGGCGGTGAACCGGGCCTCGGCGGGCGTGCCGGACGACTCCAGCAGGCTGGCCCGGGCCTCCGGGGTGCGGGCGATCTGGTAGGCGGCCAGGCTGAGCTGCGCCGCCAGCCCCACCCGCTGCCCGCGCGCCTGGCTGGCCTCGATGGCCACCTCCCGGGAGCTGGCGTTGTCCCGGGCCGCGGTCGCGCTGTCGCGGGCCGCTGTCGCGGCCCGCCCTTCCGCGAACGCGTAGCCGGCCAGTCCCAGGGTCACCAGCACCAGCGCGGTGAGCGCGGCCACCAGCCGGTGGAGCCGGCGGGTGCGGTGGCGCTCGGCCTCCTGCTGGAGCTTCTCCTGGGCGACCGCCGCGGCCACGAACTCGCCCGCCAGCGTGCCCGGGGTGCCGGCGCTGGCCTCGCCTGCCAGCCAGTCCCGGGCGATGGCGAGCTGGCCGCCGCGCAGCAGCGCCGCGCTGTCGCGCCCGGCAGCGTCCCACGCCCGGGCGGCGTCGCTGATCCGGCGGCCGGTCCGCAGGTCGTCCCGGCCGGCCTCGATCCACGCCCGCAGCCGCGGCCAGGCCGTGAGCAGCGTGTCGTGGGCGAGCTGGGCGGTGTCAGCGTCCACCGTGATCAGGCGCTCGGCCACGAACCGGTCCAGCACCTCCCCCGCGGACGGGCCGGTGCCGGGCCCCCGCAGCTCGGTGAGGGGGACGGTGCTGCGGGTGGCCGGGGCGTCGTCCGCCACGTGCACCAGCCGCAGGAACAGCCGCCGGGCGATGGCCTGCCGGTCGCCGGCCAGGCCGGCGTACGCCGCCTCCGCCGTCCGGGCGATCGCGTCCCTGATGCCCCCGCTGGCCTGGTAGTCCGCCACGGTGAGGCGGCCGGCCCGGCTGTGCTCCCAGGTGGCCAGCAGGGCGTGTGACAGCAGCGGCAGGGTGCCCGGCTCGTGGGCGGCGCCGGGCGGGCTGCCCGCGATGCCCGGGGCGAGGTCGCGCAGCAGCACCTCGACCAGGCCCGGCTCCACGTCGAGCCTGGCCAGCCGGGCCGGGCCGGTGATGGCCGCCCGGAGCTGCTCCTGCGACATCGGCCTGACCACGACCTGGCGCTCCTGCAGGGCGGACGCGAGCAGCGGGTAGCGCAGCGCGTGGCCGTAGAAGTCGGCCCGCAGCGCCAGCACGACGGTGCCCGCGGCGGCCAGCAGGCCCAGCGCGGTGATGAACGCCTGCCGCTCGGCTTCGTCCCGGCATTCGGTGAACACCGCCTCGAACTGGTCCACCACCACCACCAGGCCGCCGGCCGGGGTGGCCGGGACCAGCCGGGCCAGGCCCGCGGGGTCGCGGCGCAGCAGGTCCTCGAGCTCACCGGCCGGCCGGGCCGGCGCCCCGGCCGCGGTCAGCGGGCTCACCTGGGCGGCCAGGTCGGCGAGCGGGGTGGCGGACGGGGTGACCAGGGCCAGCGGCCGGGGAGCGGGCTGCCGCCCGGCTGCCGGCGCCGGGCCGGCCGCGGCTGCCTGGCCGGCGCGCAGCCGGGGGATCAGGCCCGCCCGCAGCAGCGACGACTTGCCCGACCCGGACGGCCCGACCACGGCCAGCGGCAGTCCGGAGCCGCCGGCCGCGGCGTCCCCGGTGCTGCCCGTGCCCGCGGCTGCCAGCGCGGCCAGCTGCCCGGTGATGTCCTCCCGCCCGAAGAACCAGGGCGCGTCCTCCGGCTGGAAGCTGGCCAGTCCCCGGTAG
>JBLMWU010000066.1:0-12906 GCA_050257395.1 Gemmatimonadota bacterium
GGAGCTGACCTGGGTCGATCCCGACGACCCGGGCGCCTGGCGGCAGGCCGTCCGCCCCAGCACCAAGGCGTTCTTCGGCGAGACGATCGGCAACCCGGCCGGGAACGTGCTGGACATCGAGGCGCTGGCGGCCATCGCGCACGAGCACGAGCTGCCGCTGATCGTGGACAACACGTTCGCGACGCCCTACCTGTGCCGCCCGATCGAATGGGGCGCCGACATCGTGATCCACTCGGCGACCAAGTTCATCGGCGGCCACGGCACGAGCATCGGCGGGGTCGTCGTCGAGGCGGGCACGTTCAACTGGTCCAACGGGCGGTTTCCCGTGGTCGCGGATCCCTCGCCGGCCTACCACGGCCTGCAGTTCCACGAGACGTTCGGGACCTACGGCTACCTGATGAAGCTCCGGGCCGAGACCCTGCGCGACCTCGGCGCGGCGCTCTCGCCGTTCAACGCCTTCCTGTTCCTGCAGGGGCTCGAGACGCTGTCGCTGCGGATGGAACGCCACGTCGGCAACGCGCTGGCGGTCGCGGAGTTCCTCGAGTCGCACGAGCTGGCGTCGAATGTGACCTACCCCGGCCTGCCCGGGAGCAGGTACCGCCCGCTGGTGGAGAAGTACCTGCCGCACGGCGCCGGCGCGGTGTTCTCGTTCGACTGCGCCGGTGGCCGGGCTGGCGGGCAGGACCTGATCCGCGGCGTGACGCTCTGGTCCCACCTGGCCAATGTCGGCGACGCGAAGAGCCTGATCATCCACCCCGCCAGCACGACGCACCGCCAGCTCGGTGATGACGAGCTGCGGGCGGCCGGGGTCGGCCCGGGGACGGTGCGGCTGTCGGTCGGCACCGAGTCGGTCGAGGATCTGATCTGGGACCTGAAGCAGGGTTTCGCGCTCGTCGCCGCGGGAGCGGGGAAGAAGGTGGCGACGGCATGACCGGGCTGGATCTCGCGCGTTACCAGGACCCGCTGACGATCCAGCGGGTGCTGCACGGCGCCAGGACGATCGCGATCGTGGGCCTGTCCAGCAACGAGCTGCGGGCCAGCTACTTCGTCGGCTACTACCTCAAGCGGCACGGGTACCGGGTGATCCCCGTGAATCCCCGCGAGCAGGAGATCCTCGGCGAGAAGTCCTACGCGAGCCTGCTGGACATCCCCGAGCCGGTGGACGTCGTGAACGTCTTCCGCGCGCCGGATGCGCTGCCGGGCATCGCGCGGGAGGCGGTGGCGATCAAAGCCGGCACTCTCTGGTGCCAGTTCGGCGTGATCAACGCCGAGGGCGCGCGCATCGCCGAGGAGGGCGGGGTGACGGTGATCATGGACCGCTGCCTCAAGGTCGAGCACGCGCGCTACGTGGGCCGGATGCACTGGCTCGGCTTCAGCACCCAGCGCATCACGTCCGTCCGCAGCGGGCTCCAGTAGGCCCTTCAGCGTGCCCGGCGGCGGCTCAGGCCGGGATGTCGATCTTGGGAACGTTCCAGCCGGAGACGCTGACCACCGGGGCCGCGCCCTGCAGGTCAGCGGAGCTCCAGGTGACGGTCAGCGTCTGGGACTCGCCCGGGAACAGCGTGATGTCGTTGCCCTGCCAGGTCGAGGACTGCAGCTCGTTGTCACCGGGCAGTTCCTGGCCGCTGGCGGTGCCGCGCCGGATGTCGGCCCGCAGCAGGAACGCGACGGCCGAGCCCGAAGGGTTGGTGATGGTGACGGTGGTGGCCCGGTCAGCGCCGCCGGGCCCGGCCTGGCTGACCGTGCTGGCGGTCGCCGTGACCGGGGACTGCGGCAGCATCTGCAGGCCGGTGAGGTTCGCATACTGGGAGACGGTGCCCTGCGGCTGGCCCAGCGTCTTGGACCAGTTCACGACGTCGGGCTGGGTGGACAGCCAGTAGACGTTGCGGTCGGCCAGGGTCCCGTTCTGCTTGAGCTGGAGTTCCACGAAGTAGGTCCCGGCCGGGCTGGACGGCACCTTCGGGGTGAGCACGCTGGTGCGCACCTGCTGGCTGGCCAGGCTGATGCTGCCCGCGGTCTGGTCGTCCAGGACGGTACCGGCCAGGTTCCAGACCTTCGCCTCCACCGACAGGCCGGACTGGGTGGTGTTGCTGAGGTTGTCCAGGGTGACCGTGCCGCTGTCCAGGGCGTAGATCGCGTGCAGGCTGCGGTTCGCCTCCTGGGCGCCGAAGTAGCTGCCGGCCTGGTCGCCGTCGCTGTTGTACAGGTTCCACAGCAGGCTCGGCCAGCCCTTGTTCATCTGCCAGTAGATGGTGCCGGTGGACGGCAGCGGTGCGGCGCCAGCGTGGGCGATGAACGCCTCGAACTGCGCCCGGGTGTCCTCGTAGCCCTGGGCCTGTGCCTCCTCGACGTACTGGGACAGGCTGGACCACTGGCCGTACCTGCTGCTCAGCGCCGCGTCGAAGTGGCACAGGGTGCCGAAGGAGTAGCCGGTCTTGCAGCGCGGCTCATAGTTCAGGTGGTACTGGCTGGATTTCGGGTTCTGCCACAGGTTCGACAGGTCGCCCGCTGACATGAACCTGTTCAGCGAGTCCAGGGTGGGAACGGTGTCGCCGGCGCTTTCCTCGCTGTCGTACCCCCAGGCCGCGCCCGCGTTGGTCACCGTGGTGTCGGTCCCGAGATGGGTGGTGTCGTACCAGTAGTCCGGCGGCACCCAGTCGTAGGGGCCCTCCTTCTGTCCCGAGACGCCGAGCGTCGGGGTCGACTTGTACTCCGCCGAGGCGATCAGCGGGGTCTGCGGATAGAAGTCCGCGTTCGTGAATCCGGTGATCGACACCGACTCCTGCTGGCTGCTCGGCTGGTTGTCGCTCCACTGGAAGCTGAACACGCTCGGGTGGTTGCGCAGGTTCGTCCCGATGGTCTGCGCAGAGTTCTGCAGCACGTTCAGCTGCGCCTGGGTCAGGCTGCCGCTGACCTCCCAGGCGTCGCAGCACTGGAACCCGCCGTTGACCAGGATGCCGGCGGCGTCCATCTGCCCGAACCAGTCGGCGGGCATGATGTGGCCCTCAAGCCTGATCGTGTTGACCCCCATGTTCTTCATCAGCGCGATCTGCCTGACCGTGTCCGCGGCGGAGTAGTGCAGGAAAAGGTTCGGGTCGTAGCCGCCGCCCCGGATCACGATCGGCACACCGTTGATCTTGAACGCCCGGGCGCCGCCCGGCTCGATCGCGTTCGATCCGGTCAGGTACGAGGTCACCGTCCTGATCCCGAACGTCTCACTCGTGGAGTTGTCCTGGGTGCCGCCCTGCGCGACCGACACGCCCAGGGTGTAGAGCGGCTGGGCACCGAGCTGGTACGGCCACCAGACCTGCGGGCTGGTGATCGTCAGGTTCGGGAACGCGCCCGGCGTGAACGAGACGGTCTGGGTCGTGCCGGCCGGGACGGTGACGCTCTGGCTGTCCGTGACCGGCGTGCCGGTGCCGGGCGGCGTGATGGTCGCGGTCACCGTGCCGGTCTGGGCGGTGGTGGTGCTGTTGGTGACGTCGGTCCTGACGGTTAGCGCGGCGCTGGACAGGTTCGCGGCGTCGCTCTGGTTGACGTGTGAGTTGCCGACGGCGAGCGCCCCGTCGACCTGGAGCTGGACCGGGAACTGGATGCCGGTGTTGTTGTCGGGCGGGATCTGCGTCCAGTCGACGTTGTCCAGCGTGTACATGCTGGCCGGGTCGTTCGGGTTGACCTCGATCGCCAGCGAGTTCGTCCCGGAGCGGGCGAGACCGGTGATGTTGAACGTAAACCGCGTGTAGCCGCCTGTCACGGCCGCTGAGGTGGCCACCTCGGTTCCGTTCACCCAGACGTTCGCCGAGCCGATCACCCCGTTGACGATGAGCGTGGCGGTCTGGCCGGGTGCCAGGTTCGGCGTGAAGTCGGTGCGCCACCACCAGGGCACGCTGAACTCGCTGACCGAGTCGGGGCCGATCTTGCTCATGAAGCCGTAGCACGACTGCATGTTGCTGGAGAAGAAGACGCTGTGCGGGCTGCTGGTGCCCTGGTTCACCGGCTGCAGCGCGGTGTCCCCCGGGCACCGGCCGTTCTGCGCCAGGGCTTCGATCTCGGTGCCCGGCGCGCCGGCGTCGTCGTTGGTGACCGGCAGCCAGCTGCTGGTGCTGAAGCCGGGCGTGGAAATCTGCGCGCCGGACTGGGTGGCGACCGCGCTGCTCTGCACCTGCCAGCCGTTGCTGCCCAGGTTGGCGACGTCGCTGGCCCCGGTGTCCGACGGCGAGGCCGGGCCGGCCGCGGCAGTGCGGGCGGCAGCCGCGCGGGCAGGCGCGGGCGGATGGCCGTGCGGGGTGGCGGCGGCCGGCGTTCCCGGCGCGCCCGTTAACAGCCAGGCGAGGGTGGTGGCCGACACGACGGCCGCGGCCCAGCGGGCGCGGCGGGGCGGAATGGTTCGTCTCATCGCTGGCCACTCCTGTCCCGCGGCAGTGTGCCGCGACCGGCGGGCGCCTCGGCTGGGAAGTCAATTAGTTCGTAATCTTTCCAAACAAATCTGTCAAGAGACCGGGGGCCGCGGCGGCGGGCCAGCATGGCAAGATCCACCGCATGACCCTGCTGTCCTCCCGGGTGCGGCCGGTCCTCACCGGGTACCCGGAGCTGATCGCGGTGCTCGCGGCCGCGGTCCTCGGCCTGTCAGTGCAGCCGCCACTGGCCTGGCTCGCCGGGCACCAGGGGATCAGTGTCCTGCTTGCCATCCTGGTCTTCGCCACCGCGCTGACCATCGAGCCCGCCGCGCTGCGCCGCGTGGCCACCGCATGGCGCCCCCTGCTGGCGGCCCTGGCCGCCGGGATCACCGTGCTCCCGGCACTGTCCTGGCTGGCCGCCCAGCTGGTTGCCCCGGGGCCGTTGCGCTACGGGGTCATGGCAGCGGGCCTGGCCCCGTGCGAGATCGCCTCCGTGGCCACCACGGCCATGGCGGGCGGGGAGGCCGCCCTGGCTGCCGGGCTGCTCATCGGCTCCACGGTCATCACGGTCGCGGCCGCCGGGCCCATCCTCACCCTCGAAGCCGGTCACGCCACGGTCAGCCCCGGCCACATCATCGCCAGCCTGGCCCTCGTGGTCGCGCTCCCGCTGGCCGCCGGCCTCCTGCTGCGGGCCCGGGTCCCCCTCGCGGCCCGCGCCGAACGGGGCGCCGCCGTCACGGCGATGGCCGCCGTCGCCGCCCTCGTCGCCCTCATCGCCGCCGAAGTCCACCTCTCGGCCCGCTATCTCACCGTCACGCTCGCCCTGGCAGTGTTCCTCACCGGATCGGCCCTCACCGGCCGCTTCCTCGGCTCCCGCACCGCCCGGCCAGTGTCCACCGCCTTGCTGCTGACGGCCTCCATGCGTGACTTCGCCATCGCGGCCGCACTCGCGGCCGCCGCCTTCGGCCCAGCCGCGGCTGCGCCCCTCGGCGTGTACGGCATCCTGGTGCTCATCTGGGGCACCGCCTCCGCCGGCCTGCTGCGCCAGCAGAACTGACCGGGCTCACGCCTCAGGGGTGGGTGGCGTGTTCGTGGTCGGCGTGGCTCGCCGGCTCGAATTGAATCGTGCTGTGCTCGACGTCGAAGTGCCCCGCCAGGCACTGCTGCAGCTGGTCGAGCAGTTCCGGCAGGTGCCGGTCCTCGAAACAGGAGTCGTCCACCACTACGTGGGCGGTCAGGACCGGCAGGGTGCTGGCCACCGCGGTGGCGTGCAGGTCGTGCACGCCCTGCACGTGCTCGACGGCCAGGAGGTGGGCCCGGACTTCGGTCAGGTCCACGTCCCTGGGGGTGGCCTCCATCAGCACCCGCACCGCTTCGCGCAGCAGCTGGACGGTGCGCGGGACGATCAGCATCCCGATCAGCAGCGAGGCGACCGGGTCGGCCCGGGTCCAGCTGGTCAGTGCGATGACCGCCGCTGCGGCCAGGACCGCCGCCGCACCGAGTGCGTCGCTGGCGACCTCCAGCAATGCCGCGCGGGTGCTGAGGTTGCCGCCCCGCAGCCGGGACAGCACCAGCACCGACACCAGGCTGCCGGCCAGCGCGATCACGCCGAAGACCACCATCACCCCGGGGGTCACCGGAGGCGGTGTGATCAGCCGGCGGATCGCCTCGGCCAGCACAAACCCGCCCACCGCCAGCAGCACCGCCGCCTGCGCGGCCGCGGCCAGCACCTCCGCGCGCAGATACCCCCAGGTCCGGGTGTCGGAGACCGGGCGGGCAGCCAGCACGGTGGCGGTCAGCGCCAGGCCCAGCCCGGCCACATCACTGAGCATGTGCCCGGCATCAGCCAGCAGCGCCAGTGATCCCGACAGAAACGCGCCGGTGACCTCGGCGGCCAGGACCGCCGAGGAGATCGCCAGCACCACCGTCAGCGCCCGCCGCTGCCCCGGGCCCGGGGCGCCGTGGCTGTGGCCGCCGCTCACGCGCCCAGCTCCTGCCCGGCGGTTCCGCCGTAGACCGCCACCAGCCGATGCTACTGCGCAGGGCCCGTACCCGGCCGAAGCCGGGGTTTCGTCCTGCCAGCAGTGGAGAATCTGCATGTCAGCGGCCTTCCGGCGAGGCCTCCCGGGGGAAACTATGCGACCTCGCGTCTCGGTACGCGCCCGCCTGGCATCGATTCTGGTGGGCACCGCCGCCGTGACCGGCCTGGGTGCCTGCGGGCCCGGGCCCGGCCCCGGCGCTGCGGGGACCGGCCCCCAGCCCATCGTCATCGGGGCACCACATTCCGGGTCCGGCTCCCGGTGGGCGAAGCCGGGCGGGCTGCCGGCAGCACCGGGGAGTACGGCAGCACCGGGGATCCCGGCTGACCGGGGGATGGCGCAATCGTCAGGGTGACCTTGACGCTCGAGACCGTTAGGGCTACCTTGACGGTATGACGGGATCACCGAGTACCCAGGCAGACGCCAGCCGGCTGGACACCGTGTGCTGCTCGTTCTGCAGCAAGGACAAGACGGCGGTCGCCAAGCTGATCGCCGGGCCGGGCGTCTTCATCTGCAACGAATGCGTCGAGCTGTGCAGCCACATCCTCGCTGAGCAGCTGGTCCCCCAGCTCGGCGGGCCGGGCGAGCGGCCCGACGATGAGCTGCTCGCGAGCCTGGCACGGGTCCAGGCGCTGGTATCCCAGGTCGACGCCGCTGTGCACGACCACGTGGACACCCTGCGCGCCCGGGGCATTAGCTGGACCCGCATCGGCGAGGCACTTGGCGTGTCGAAGCAGGCGGCATGGGAGCGGTTCTCCGGCGAGGACTGACCAGCGCCGTCCTCCGGCACGGAGCCGAGGTTCCTTGCACGGACTGGTTTGTAGCACTAACCTGTTGCCTATGACAACCGAGTCTGCACACCCGGCCGACGACCCGCACGGGCTGCTGTCGAGCGCGCGCGAACTCACCCGGCGTGTGCGGCGGGAGCAGCGGGCGACCTGGTTCCCCCTGCTGGTATTCGCGGGACTGACCTTCGCCTCTCTTTTCGTCCGCCGTTACAGCGGCCACCACCTGGACTGCGTGGCCGTGCCGAGGGTCTGCAAGGTCTACTCCGACGCGGAGTTCGTGTACTGGCCGGTCGCCCTGGTGCTGGCGTATGTGGCCATCGCGGCCTTCTACATCCGCCGGTCCCGGGCACGGGGCGTCGGGACCCGCGTGCGGCCGTACGCCATCGCCGGGATCATCGTCGCGGTGGCGCTGACCGGCCTGGCGCTCTGGGAACTGCACCATCCCCCGGTTGTGAACCCGATGGGGCTGAACGGCCTGCCTGACCGGCTGGCCAGCCCGGCGGCTGCCATCGGGCTCGCGCTGCTGGTGCTTGCCTGGGCGGAGCGCAACCGCGCCCTGCTCCTGCTGACCGTCGTCTACCTGGCGGTCGTGCTGGTTCCCGTCACCTTTGGCGGGCCACCGTTCAACCCGCCCTGGTACGCCCATCCGGCCATCTCCCAGGGCACTGTCCTGCTGCTCGGCGGCATCGGCTTCGCCCTGGCCCAGCGGCCATTCCGGTCGCCCGCGACATGACCGGCCATCCCGCCAACGGGCTCGATGACACCGTCCACCAGCGGGTCCGGCTCGGCATCCTCACCATCGCGCATGAGGCCCGGCGAGTCGAGTTCACCTACCTGCGCAACAACCTGGAGGTGACCGCGGGAAACCTCTCCCAGCACCTCGGGGTGCTGGAAAGCGCCGGGCTCATCACCATCGAGAAGGGCTACGCGGGGAAGCGCGCCCGCACCTGGGTCACCCTCACCAAAGCGGGCCAGGCCGCCCTCGCCGAGGAGATCGCCCAGCTCAAGCGTCTGATCAGCCAGATCGAGCGCACCGGCACGCCACCGGACTAGGCACGGGGCACCCAGTCACCTGTGCCTGCGCCCCTCATCGCCCTGCCCACCGCGCAGGACCGGTTCTGCCCCGTCAGCGACGGCTGGCCGCGGCCCATGCTGGCATGCCGCTGCCGGGGCCCTCTGGTCCACCGGATTACCGGCCAGCCCTGCCCCGCGACGCTGGTGCTCCGGCGGTATGTCGCGGATAGTCCCTGTCCGGCCGGGTAGCCCACGAGCTTGTGGGGATCTCTCTGCCGGTGCGGCGTGCCCGGACAGGTCCGGCGAAGCAGCGGAAGCCCGGGCGGCCGGAACGGGCCAAGCGCGCTCTGCTGTGGCTGGCTGCAATCCGGACCATCGCGGCGCTGGTTGCCCTCCCCCTGCTGCCCGTGCTGTACCGGCACGATTTCCTCGTGCTCGTGGCGTTGCGGCCGAGCCTGGGGGTACTGCTGCTCGGTGCCATCCTGGCCCGCCAGGGCGGCATGTCGCTGTGGGCGATGCTGGTCGTCGCGGTCCCGCTGCAGCTGCTGATCGTCTGGCTGTATTTCCTGCTTGGCCGGGCCTGGCAGTCGGACATCGACGCCGACGACAAGCTGCCATTCGTCGCCGCGAGGTTGCTGCGGCGCAATCAGGTGCGGCGCGTCCGGGAAGCTCTGAAAGCGCACGGAACACGCCTGGTCGTGCTTGCCCGCTTCGCCATCTTCCCTACCGGCCTGCTGGCTGCGGCGGCCGGGGCATCCGATCTGAAGCCCGCAAGGTATTTCCCGGCCGACGGGCTGGCCTTCGCTGCGGCCGCCGGACTGGTCGTCGGGGCAGGCTATGGCCTGGGGCTGGCGCAACGGCAATCCGACCTGTGGCTGACCGTCATCGGAGCGGCCGGGCTTATCGTCTTGTCAGGCCTGCTGACCTGGTATGTCCGGCGCGAGCCGAAGGAAGGCCCCTAGCCGGCGGGTCAGGGACCGGTGAAGGTCTGCTCGCCACCGGCGTTGCTGTAGACCTGCCGCCCGCCGATGAAGGCCAGCTCGACCTGGCTGAAGACATCCAGCGGATCTCCCGACCAGATCGCCAGGTCGCCGTCCTTTCCGGCCTCGATGGAGCCCAGCCGCCCGTCGATGCCCACGATGCGGGCCGGGTTGATGGTGAGCGCCCGCAGCGCCACGCCCGGGTCCAGGCCCTCCTTGACCGCGAGTGCGGCCTGGTGGCTGAGCAGGCTGACCGGCACGACCGGGTGGTCGGTGGTGATGGCGATGGTGACCCCCGCAGCGGCCAGCCGGCCCGGGTTGGCGATCGAGCGGTTGCGCAGTTCCACTTTCGACCGGCTGGTGAGCAGCGGCCCGATGATCACAGGGATATCCCGCGCGGCCAGGATGTCGGCGAGCAGGTGCGCCTCGGTGCCGTGGTCGACCACAAGGTCGTAGCCGAACTCGGCGGCCAGCCGCAGCGCGGTGGCGATGTCGTCGGCCCGGTGGCAGTGCTGGCGCCAGGGGATCTCGCGGCTGAGCACCTGCGCGAGCGCTTCCAGCTTCAGGGTTGACGTTGACCGCCAGGACGCCGCCGCTGACGGCGTCCCGGAAGCCGAGGTCCGCCGGGTTGATCGCGTCCAGCGCCCGCATCTGCGCGGTGACCGGGCCGGTCTTCTCGTTGGTGTCGTCCCCGGCCCAGCCCTCGGCCTCCTCGTGCACCCCGAGGTGCGTGTGCGCGTCAATGAGACCCGGCAGCACCCAGCGGCCGCCGGCGTCCACCACCTCGGTCCCGGCCGGGACCGGCAGGCCGGCGCCCACGCCGGTGATCCGGCCATCCTCGATCAGGACCGTGCCGTTCTCGATCGGCTCGCCGGTGACCGGGACCACCCGGCCGCCCACGATTGCCACGCTCGCGTCCGTCACCGTGCTCCTCACTGCTGTGCCGCTGCAGCCGCCCGCCGTCGGCCCACCCTGGACGATCCTGCCACCCCCGGCACAGCGCGACGAGTGACCCACCGGCTGGCAGCGAGCAGCCGTCCCTGGAGATGGGCCGGCCCTGGCGGAGGCGGGCGGGGGCGGCCTCGCGGGAAGCGCCTGCGCTGGTAATTTCCGCAGAACTTGCCGGAGATTAACGGCAACCGGCTGCTAGGTTAACGCTCCATGTCACGGCCGCCATCGCATCACGCCGCACGTCCTGCCGCCGCAGCCGCCCGTGACCAGCACGCCGGAATGCGCGATACGGCAGACATGCCCCGGCACGGCCTGGCACGGCTGCTTGCCGGCGTGGCGCTATGCCTGCTGGTACTGCTGCTCGGCATGCTGGCGAAGACAAGCCAGGTGACCGGCTTCAGCCTGCGCGTCGACCGGCACATCGCCACCTACGACCGCACCAGCACGCTGACCGCTCTCGCCAGGGCCGCGACCACCATCGCGACCCCCGAGATCGTGGGCCTGGGCCTGATGATCCTGATCCCGGTCATCCTGCTGCTCGCGCGCCGCCGCCTCGACGCCCTCAAGGTCTTCTGCATGATCGCCGGGGCCTTCACCCTGGCTGAGATCGGCAAGAAGCTCATCGACGAGCACCGCCCGCCGAAGTACCTGTGGGCGATGAAGGCTGACAGTGGAGCTTCCTACCCCAGCGGGCACACCACCACCGCTGCCGTGCTCGCCGTCGCCCTCATCGTCATCGCTGCCACCTACGCGAGCCGCAGCGCCGCACTCGTACTCGGCAGCCTGTACGCCCTCGCCGTCGCCGCCAGCCGCGTCTACCTTGCCGACCACTACCCGCTGGACGTGATCGGCGGCATCCTCTGCGCTCTCGCCGCCGCGTTCATCATCACCGGCCTCGCCGCTCTGCCAGCCCTCCAGCCATACCTGCGGCGGCTCGATACAGCCCGCTCCCGCTAGCACAACAGCGGCGTCTACCCAGACAGGCGGCCCGCTGCCCTGAGAGGGCGAGACCGCTCAAGCCGGTTCGGCAGCGTGTGCGGTACGCTGCGGGCACACGGCACATCGTGAGGCGCCGCCACTGGGGCCGCGCCGGTCGTATGTTTGCTCGGTGAGCGAGCTGGTTTCCACGGATTTGAGGTGGCGGCCCTAGAAGATGCGGCCACCTGAATCCGGAAGTGACCACTCATGACAACCCTGCCCACCGAGATTCCCGGTACCCGCCGGCGTCGGCGTGCCCGCGCGAAACCCGGGCTGGACACGCCGAACGCGGCTTTCGCTGACTTGGGCGTTCCCATGCCGCTGCTGGCCGCGCTGTCCGACGCCGGCATCACCGCCCCCTTCCCGATCCAGGCCGCCACCCTGCCTGATGCCCTGGCGGGGCTGGACATCCTGGGCCGTGGCCGGACCGGCTCCGGCAAGACACTCGGGTTCTCGATCCCGCTGGTCGCCGGGCTCGCCGGCGGCCATACCAGTGCCTGCCGCCCGCGTGGCCTGGTCCTGGTGCCGACCCGGGAGCTGGCCAGCCAGGTCCACGCGGTGCTCGTGCCGCTGGCCCGGGCCATGGACCTGACCGTGACCGCCATCTTCGGCGGCACGGGTCAGAATCCCCAGGTGGCGGCGCTGCGGCAGCGGGTGGACATCGTGGTCGCCTGTCCTGGGCGGCTGGCCGACCTCATCGAGCAGGGGCACTGCCACCTGGGCGATGTGGAGATCAGCGTGCTGGACGAGGCCGACCACATGGCTGATCTGGGCTTCCTGCCGGTGGTGCGGCGACTGCTGGCGGCAACCCCGCCCGAGGGCCAGCGGATGCTGTTCTCCGCCACCCTCGACAAGGCCGTCGATGTGCTGGTGCGCAGGTTCCTTACCGAGCCGGCCGTCCACTCGGTGGATTCCCCGGCGGCAGCTCCGGCCGCGATGGTGCATCACCTGCTGACTGTCACCCCCGGGGACCGGGTTGGCGTGGTCGCCGCACTGGCCGGCGGCAGCAACCGGTCGCTGGTGTTCACCCGCACCAAACATGGCGCACACAAGCTCACCCGCCAGCTGAGCGGTGTGGGAGTGTCCGTGGCCGAACTGCACGGCAATCTCGGGCAGGGCGCTCGGGAGCGCAACCTGGCGGCGTTCGCAGCGGGCGCGGTCCGGGTCCTGGTCGCCACCGACATCGCCGCCCGGGGCATCCACGTGGACGGCATCGACCTGGTCATCCACGCCGATCCGCCGGCCGAGCACAAGGCATACCTGCACAGGTCGGGCCGCACCGCCCGGGCCGGCGCGGCCGGCGTGGTGATCACCGTGCAGACCCCCCCGCAAGCAGCGGACGTGCGGGCGCTGATGCGCCGCGCGGGTGTCATCCCGCTAGCCGCCAGCGCCGGCCCGGGCTCGGCGCTCCTGCGTTCCATCGCCGGCCCGCCGGCTGACCGGGTTGAGCCGGCGCCGCCTGCTGCCAGCGAAACGGCGCTGGCGGCCAGTCCGGCCACCGGCTCGGGCGCAGTCGCCATGTCCGCCGGCTACCGGGGACGCCGGAGGCGCTGAACGTGCCGGTCCCGGGCACGGGAAGGGGAGCAGCCGGGAATACGCCGGCCGCCGGACGGCGCTGTAACCGCCAGTTGTTGTCGACGTTTGCGATCGTGAAGACGCCCGCATTTCTCGGCAGTGGGCGTCTCGCCGTCTGGCTGTGGAATCCTTTCCTCCGGTGGCGGGCAACCAGCAGCTGATCCGCACGGCCGTGCGGATCACG
>JBLMWU010000067.1:0-5796 GCA_050257395.1 Gemmatimonadota bacterium
GGGTGGCCCGCGCCGACGCCGACCTCACCGTGTACCTGGACGCGGCGATCACCGCGCTGGCCACCGGCTTCCGCCCGGAAGCGCTCGGCAGCGAGACGGACGCACTCGTCCCCGGCCCGGCCGGCCGCGGGTAATCGTTGCGGCGGGCGATCTCCAGCAGGGTGCCCGCGCGCATGGTCCCTTCGAGGTGCACATGCAGCTCGATCTTCGGGAACACGCGGCGGCTCAGAACGAGTAAGGCCCGAACCTGCCCCACATGATCAGGGCGGCCAGCACCAGCAGCACCAGGTTGCCCGCGATCATCGGGAACTCCCGGCGGCGGGCGTGGGTGACCATCGCGCCGATCATGATTACCGCCAGGCCGGTCGCGGCCAGCGGCACCAGCACCGGCGCGATGTTCAGCGCGGCCGGCAGGATGAGGCCGATCGCGGCGAGCAGCTCGAGTGCCCCGATGGTCTTGATCACCCCGGGTGAGAAGTCCTCGGTCCACGCCATTCCGGAGGCGGCCAGCTTCTCCCGCGGCCGGGTGAGCTTCATCAGGCCAGCGCCCAGGAAGGCGGCCGCGAGCAGGCCCGCGATCACCCACAGCACGATGTTCATCAGCACTCCTCGGGGAGCTACCAGCAACTTGAAGGTTCAAGTGAGTCTAGCGGACATACTTGAAGTTTCAACTGAATTCACCGCAGTTGATCACTTGATTCGTCAAGCTACGCTGGGCAGTCATGGGGGCAGCACCGGAGCCGCGCTGGCTGACCAGCGAGGAACTGCAGGCGTGGCTGGCGCTGGCCGGCGTGCTGTTCCGGCTGCCGCCCGCCCTGGACGCGCAGCTGCGGCGCGATGCCGGGATCGGCCATTTCGAGTACCAGGTCATGGCGATGCTGTCGCAGTCGCCCGCGCGCACGCTGCGCATGAGCCAGCTCGCGGTGCTCGCCGAGGGGTCGCTGTCCCGCCTGTCCCACGTGGTCAGCCGGCTGGAGAAGCGCGGCTGGGTGTGCCGTTCCCCCGATCCCGGGGACGGCCGGTACACCCTGGCCATGCTCACCGACGACGGCTGGGACAAGATCGTCGCCACCGCCCCCGGCCACGTGGAAGCGGTGCGCCGCTACGTGCTGGACCCGCTCACGAAGACCCAGGCCCGGCAGCTCGGCGAGCTCTGCCGCCGGATCATGCGCGCCATCGACCCGGCCGGCCCCTGCCTCGCCGACGAAAGCTGAACCACGTTTCAAGAAACAGAGCGGCCGGGCAGCTGACAGCCACCCTCCGCACCCGGGCCGCGACCCCGGGGACGGCACGGCACATCTGCTCTTCCTGGTGGAGGAGCAGATGTGCCGCAGAGCTTATCCATGACCGGCCCGGGGTGCCGTGCACGGTCAGCCGCTATCGGGACGGCGTCATGAGCTGCACATGACGTGGTCGATCAGGCCGTATTCGGCGGCCAGCACCGGGTCGTCGACGTTGGAGTTGATGGACAGGACGACCGTGGTACGCCCGCTGGCGCTCACGGCCCCGACGCTGTTGTATCCGGGCACGTCACCTTCGTGCGACCAGTAGCCGCCGCCGCAGCTGAGCGGGATGAAGAAGATGCCCAGCCCGTACCTGGAGCCAGGCACGCTGGCGGTGTCGCCGCTGTCCGCTGGCACTGTCTGCCGCATCTGCAGCGTCTGCGCCGGGCGCAGCAGGGTGCCTTGCCCGATCGCGCTCCAGAACCGGGTCAGGTCGGCGGAGGTGCTGATCAGCGAGCCGGCCGCGTCGGCCCAGGACATGTTCTCGGCGGTCGTGTCGATCCGCGTGTTCCGGTCGAAGAACAGGTACCCGGTGGCGTGCGGCAGGGGCAGCTGGGTGCTGTTGCCCGGTGCATAGGTGTGGTGGAGCCCGAGCGGGACGATGATGCGGCGGGCGACCTCCTGCTGCCAGGAGTCGCGGGTCACGCTTTCGATGATCATTCCGAGCAGGATGTAGTTGGTGTTGGAGTAGCTCCAGCCGGTGCCGGGGGCGAAGTTCGGTGGCTGGGCCAGCGCGATGTTCAGCAGGTCCTGCCGGCTGAACTGGTGGAACTCCAGCTGCCGGTACGCCTCGGGCGAGGTGATCTGCGCCTGCAGGTCCTCGGTGTAGTTGTGCAGGCCGCTGGTGTGCTGGAGCAGCTCACGGATGGTGATCTTGCTCCCGTCGTTGCCGTTGCCCTGCACCACGCCGGGCAGCCAGTGCTCGACGGTGTCGTCCAGCGAGAGCCGGTGCTCCGCCGCGAGCTGCAGCACGACGACGGCGATGAATGTCTTGGTTTCGCTGCCGATCCGGAAGAACCCGTTGCCGTTGACCGGTGCCCGGCTGTCCAGGTCGGCCACGCCGCTGGTGCCGCGCAGCGTGCGGGCGCCGGCGTGCACCTCGGCGAGCACCCCCGGCACGCCGGTTGCGGTGATCGCGTCCAGGTCGCGCTGCAGGTCCTGCTGAGTGTAGGAATGCTGGGCCGGCGTCGTGGCCGTGGCGGCGGAAGCGGTGCCGGTGGCAGCCGTGCTGGTGGCAGCAGCTGCGGCGACGGCAACTAGGCCGATCGCGATCCGTCTGCGAATGTCCATGACCGCAACGCTGCCAACGATGCGGCCCGCTGGCATTGGGGTGATCCGGCGAGCGCTGGTGGGGATTTCCCCATCCCCGCGACACGGCACGCCGGTGAGCACCCGGAAAGTGAAGCGGGGCGGGACCGGGGTGCCGGTCCCGCCCCGCCGCGCGGGGGTCAGGGCTTGTACAGGGCCGGGGTGCCGTCCGGCTTGATGACCTCCATGGCCGCCAGGACCTGCGGGATGTTCTCGTAGTTCTGCGGCGTGCGGTTCCACACGATGCCCAGCGTGTTGATGTTCAGGTGCTGGAGCTTGTGCATGACCGCGGTCTCATCCAGGGTGCCGGCGCTCTTGATGGCCCACTGGATCTCCAGGCCGGCGTCCCAGCCTTCCTGGCTGTTGTCGATCTGGTTCTCATTGGACAGGCCGGCCGCCCGCATGCCGGCGAAGTAGGCCTGCAGCCCGGCCGCGGTGGCCTTGGCCTCGGGGGTGGTGCCCTGCTGGGCCGCGGTCAGCCAGTTCTGCATGGAGCCCAGCACGTAGATGTTCTGCATGGCCTTGGCGCCGCCCGCGGCCGCGATGAAGCTGGGCAGCTCACACGCGGAGCACTCGCTGATGGGGATGGTCGGGTTCTGCGCGCGGATGGCGCGGATAGCGGTGATCGAGTCGGTGCCGGGCACCAGGCCGAACAGGATGATCTGCGGCTTGGCGGCCAGCATGGCGAGCACCTGCGGGGTGACGTCGGTCTGGCCGACCTGGTCGATCTGGGTCGAGACCAGCTGGAAGTGGTACTTGGCGGCCAGCTGCTGCACCGAGGACTTGTTGGCCAGGCAGACCGACCCGCAGTTGTCCTCCAGCAGCGCAACCCGGGTGTAGTGGCGGGGCACGATCAGGTTCTGCACCGACGCCAGCTGGTCCTGGTAGAAGACGTCGTAGAAACCGGGGAAGCCCCACGAGTTCAGCTCATTGGCGGGGTAGCCGTTGGTCGCCCAGCCGGAGGAAAGGCTGATCAGGATCGTGTGGTACGCGATCGCGATCGGCAGCGCGGAAAGGGTGTCCGCGCCGGACTCCGGGCCGACGATGAACTTGGCGTGCAGCTGCTGGACGCACTTCTTGGCGATCAGCTCGGACTGGGCCGCCGAGGACTGGTTGTTGAAATTGGTGTACTGGACCTTGTGGCCCATGATCCCGCCGGTGGCGTTGACGTGCTTGAAGAAAGCGGTCGCGCCCCAGTTGTCGGTCGTCCCGATCTGGGCGTACGGGCCGGACAGGGCCAGGTCGCCGCAGATCACGATCGGGCCGCTCGCCGCGGCGCCGGACCCGGAACCGCCGCCGCAGCCGGCCAGCGCGAGCGCTCCGGCCGCGGCCACGGCGAGGGAAGTGAGAATCCGTCTTCTTATGGATCTGATCAACTTTCCTACCTCACAATCAGTGTTCTTCCCCCGCTAAGGACATCCGGTTATCCGGGCCCCCGGCAGCGACCTCCCATTCACGAATGGCGGCCCGGCGAACCGCGCCGCCGTGCCACCTACAGCCCGACGAGCAGTGAATTCACCACCGCCGAATTCCGGAACTCGTCCGGGCTGCCTTCAAAGACCAGCTGGCCGCTGGCGAGGACGAAGATCTTTTCCGTGATCTGCGCGACCAGCCCGAGATCGTGTTCGACCAGCAGCACACAGGTCATGTCGCCGACCGTGCGCAGCACGTCCTTGAGGCGCTCCCGCTGCGTCTCGCTGAGCCCGGATGCGGGCTCGTCCAGCAGCAGCAGCCGGGGCCGGGCCGCGATGGCCCGGGCGAACTCGGCCATCCGCTGGTTCTCCAGGGTCAGCGAGGACACCTCCCGGCTGCTCAGCGCGCTCATGCCCAGGTAGTCGAGCGCCTCGGCAGCCTTGTCCCTGGCCTCGGCGAGCCGGCTGCGGACCACGCCCGCCGCCAGGCTGGAGCGGTGCGAGCTCAGGCAGGCCACCGCCACGTTGTCCAGCACGCTGCGCCCGCTGATCAGGTGCACCGCCTGGAAGGTGCGGCTCACCCCCAGGTGGAACCGCTGCTGTGGGGGCAGCCGGGTGATGTCGCCGCCGTCTAGCAGCACCTGGCCGGCCTCCGGCCGCACGCTGCCGCCGATCACGCCGAGCAGGGTGGACTTGCCGGCGCCGTTCGGGCCGCACAGCCCGAACAGGCCGCGGGCCGGCAGCGACAGGCTGATCGCGTCCAGCACGTGCAGGCCGCCGTAGTCCTTGTTCACCCCGGCGCACTGCAGCAGCGTGGCGCCCGGCTCCCCGCCGCTGGCGCGCTCCTGCCAGCTGAGCGCGAACGCCGAGGTCCGCCGGTCGGCCAGCGGGACCGCCTCGGGCACCTCCCCGGCCACCTCGTCCGCCACGGCGGCCGCGCCGCCCGCCAGAGCCGCGCCCTCCGCCAGAGCCGCGCCGCCCGCCGTTGCCTCGGCCTCGTCCGGTGCGTGGCCGCGCCGGCGCCGCACCCAGGCGGTGAGGGAGACGACGATCCCGGCCAGGCCTTCCGGGTCGACCAGCAGGATCACGGTGATGAGGACACCCTCGACGATGAGGATGTTGACGCTGACCCAGTTGCTGGCGCCGGACACGTACTGGATGACCAGCGCCCCGGCCACCGCGCCGAGGATGCTCCGGCGGCCGCCGATGAACAGCATCATCAGCAGCGACAGCTCGGCGGTCGGGTCCACCAGGGTGGTGGGAACGAAGAGCTGGGTGCCGGCGTACACGGCGCCGCCGAGGGCGGCGAACATCGACCCCATGACGAACAGCTCCAGCTTGCGGCGCGGGGTGGACACCCCCATGGCCGCGGCCGTCCGCTCGTCCACGCCCAGCACGTACAGCTCCAGGCCGATGTCGGAGGCCAGCACGCGGCTGCAGATGAACACCACCGCGGCGGTCAGCACCACCGTGATGAGGCCGTTGCCCACCGCGGTCGCCTGCGGGGTCGCCGCGGGCCACAGGCTGCCGGTGACCGGCATGCCCACCGACCCGCCGAGGTAGCTGGCGGAGCTGAGGTAGCCGACGCCGATCAGCGGCAGCATGATCGTGGCGACCGCCAGCGCCAGGCCCGACGCCCGGGTCACCACGGAGCCCAGGATCAGGGCGACCACGCCGCTGCCCACCATCATGAGCACGGCGGCCAGCAGGACCTGCAGGTTCAGGTTGGTGTTGAGCACCGCGACGCCGTAGGCGCCCAGCCCCATGAACACGGACTGGCTGAACGCGATCTG
>JBLMWU010000068.1:0-16467 GCA_050257395.1 Gemmatimonadota bacterium
TGTGAGGCGACAGCTGTGGAGACGATCATTGGCTTCGTGGCCGGCTATCTGGTCGGGACCCGCGAGGGAAAGGCCGGCCTGAAGAAACTGCGGGAATCCTGGCACGCGATCAGGAATTCACCGGAAGCCCACCGGCTGGCCGCGGACGCGCTCTCGCTCGCGGAGACCGCGGCGAAGCAGGCCTCCGGCCGCGGCCTGAGCGCGGTGGGCCAGGGGGTCGTGCGGACGATCGCCGCCCGCGGCGGCAGTCAGAGCAGGTCGCAGGCTGCCTGACCGCTGCCCGGGCAGACCGCCCGCCAGCTCACATGCGGTGCATCCGCTGGAAACGCGCGATGTCGTTCTTGCCCATCAGCACCGCGATGCCGACCGCGACTGCCGCACCCATGGACGCCCACATCCACCACTTCATCGGTGAGCCCCCTCGTTCCGCTGGAAAACAGCTCGCCTGGTTATTTCTCATACCCGTATTACGACCGCTAACCGCGAATCCCGATAGTGGCTTCCGGCCCGCGGGCACGCGCCATCCGGCCCGCTGATCCATGGCGCTGACCTGGCTCAGCGGGACAGGTAGCGGCGGGCCCCGGCGTAGTACGAGTAGCGGGACACCGGGTCGACCCGCACGCCCACGCCGGTCCGCGGCGCGTTGATCATGTTGCCGTTGCCGACGTACAGGCCGACGTGCGAGATCGTCCCGCCCGGGCTGCCCCGGAAGAACACCAGGTCGCCGGGGCGCAGGGCGGACCGGGCGACCGCGGTGCCGTGCACCGCCTGCTGGTCGGCGTCGCGGGACAGGGTGATGCCGTAGGCGTGGTACACGGAATAGGTGAACCCGGAGCAGTCGTAGCCGTACCCGGACGTGCCGCCCCACAGGTACTGCAGCCCGGTGAACTTCCTGGCCTCCGCGACCACCCTGGCCCGGGTGGCACCCCAGGCGGTGCCGGCCTTGTGCAGCACCACCGCGCTCGGCCGCAGCGCCGCCTGCCTGCCGCCGATCAGCGACACCAGCACGTAGGTGGCGGTGGCGCGCACCACGGGCAGCCGGGTGTCGTAGGACACCTGCATGACGTGGCTGCCGGAGAAGCCCGCGCTGCCCCAGCGGTTCCACAGCCACACGGTGGCCGCGCGCACCACCGCGGTGGTCGCCGCCGCCCGCGGGGCGGTGCGGGTCAGCTGCCGGGTGGGCACCCAGCCGGGATAGCCGCGGGAGTTCCGGTTGGTCGGCTGGCTGGGCACCACCACCCTGGTCCAGGCGGTCCCGGAGTGGCCGGTCACGATCACCCTGGTGCCGTACAGCGCCTGCGTCTCCAGCTTGCCGACGAGCCACAGCTTCTGCGCGACGGTCAGCCGGGACACCCAGGCGGCCGGATTGGCCGGGCTGGCCAGCGCGGGGGCGTCGATCGCCCGCGGGTAGGACGGGCTCACCCACAAGGTGGCCACATTGACGTTCACGTAACAGGTGCCGGAGTTGCACCGGGCCGGGGCGGTGGCGGCCACCGCGCCGCGGGCGGCCGGCGCCCCGCCGGCCCCCACCCGCCCGGCGGCACCCGGGGCGGTGCCCGCGGGTGGGCCGGTCACGATGCCGGTCGCGACGGCGGCGGCGGCGAGAAGCCCCACCACGACGGCGGCCGCCCAGGCGCCGCGCCGATGGCGGCTTCTGCCGCGCCCGTTAACCGATGGTGCTGGCCAGCTGCTGGAGCCGGACATTGCCGACCCCCTTTCCAAGCCCGCGGCGGCGCGGGCGCCACTGGGTCGCCTGGGGCCGGTCCTCAGGCCGCGCCTGAGTCAGGGCGCCGGTACAGCTCCCTGACGTCGCTCTCGAACTTCGCCAGCACGTAGGACCGCCGCACCTTCTGGGTGGGGGTCAGCTCCTCGCTGACGGTAAACTCGGCGGCCACGATCCGGAACTTGCGGACCGCCTCCGCCCGCGAGACCTCCCGGTTGATCTCGTCGACCGCGGCCTGGATGTCCGCGACCAGGTCCGCATCGGCGCCGAGCTCGGCGACCGACGCCGACTCCGGCTTGCCGTGCTCGCGTTTCCACTCGGTGAAGGCCGGCGGATCCAGCGTGACCAGGGCGGCGACGAACGGCCGCTGGTCGCCGACGAGCACGCACTGGTCGATGAGCCAGTGCGCCCGCAGCCGGTCCTCGAAGTAGGCGGGCGCGACGTTCTTGCCCGCCGCCGTCACGATCAGGTCCTTCTGCCGCCCGGTGATGCTGAGGAAGCCGTCGTCCAGCGCGCCGAGGTCGCCGGTGTGCAGCCAGCCCTGCTCGTCGAGCGCGGCGGCGGTCGCCCGCTCGTTGCGCCAGTATCCGGAGAACACGCCCGGCCCTTTGAGCAGCACCTCGCCGTCCGGGGCGATCCGCACCGCCCAGCCGGGCAGCGGCCGCCCGACCGTGCCGATCCGCAGCACGCCCGGCAGGTTGAGGGTCGCGCCGGAAGCGGTTTCGGTCAGGCCGTAGCCCTCCAGGATGGTCACGCCCGCGCCGCGCAGGAAGTGCCCGAGCCGGGCGGCCAGCGGGGCCCCGCCGCTGACGGCGAAGGCGACCCGGCCGCCCATGGCGGCCCGCAGCTTGCGGTACACCAGCCGGTCGAACAGCGCCCGCCGCAGGCGCAGCCCAGGGCCGGGGCCGCCGTGGTCCAGCGCCTGGCTCCAGGCGACGGCGGTGTTCTCGGCGGCGCGGAAGATGCGCTCATGCCCGTCGGCGGCCGCCTTGCGGGCGGCGGTGTTGTACAGCTTCTCGAAGACCCGCGGCACCGCCAGCACGACCGTCGGCCGGAAGCTCGCCAGCTCCCCGGCCAGGCCCGGCAGGTTGCTGGTGTGGGCGATCCGCGCCCCGTTGTGCACCGCGACGAGCTGGACGACCCGGGCGAGGATGTGCGCGAGCGGCAGGAACAGCAGGATCGAGCTGTCCCCGGTGAGGATGGTGTCGCTGATCCCGTCGGCCAGGGCGATGTTGCGGACCTCGCCGATCAGGCTGGCGTGGCTGAGCACGCAGCCCTTGGGGCGGCCGGTGGTGCCGGAGGTGTAGACGATGGTGGCGGGCGAGTCAGCGGCGGTGCCGCCGCGGCGCCGCTCCACCAGCACCGGGTCCACGTCCTCTCCCCGCGCGGCCAGCCGGGACAGCGAGTCGTCGTCCAGCCGCCAGACCTGCCGGAGCGTGGGCACATCCGCCTCGGCGACGGTCTTCTCGTAGTCCTCGTTCTCCACGAAAATCGCGGCCGCGCCGGAGTCGCCGAGGATCCAGGACACCTGCGGGACCGACGAGGTCTCGTAGATCGGCACGGTGACGGCGCCCGCCGTCCAGATCGCGAAGTCGCACAGCGCCCACTCGTAGCGGGTGCCGGACATGAGCGCGACCCGGTCCCCGGGCCTGATCCCGGCCGCGATCAGCCCGGCGGCCAGCGCGGTGACCTGGCGGGCGAATCCGGCCGAGGTGACCGGGGTCCAGCCGGAGCCGTCCTTCCGGGCGAACGAGACGTGCCCCGGCGCCAGGGCCGCACGCTCGAACACATCGTCCGCCGCGTTCGCTTGCGCGGGGACGGTGTAGCGGTACGGAGCCGACCACTCCGGCACAGACCCCACACTCCGACCATGCCCAGCCCACCGTGCCAATCGGCAGAGGCCAACGTCTTGCCTGGTCAGGGACCTTCGGTCCCGGCCGCTGCTGGCAGGGGCTTGACTTTTTACCTAGCTAGCTATTAACTAGCCCTCTAGATACTTGGCCACTAGGTATGTTGGCCGGGGGCAGAATGGAGGCCATCATGAGCACGGCAACCCTGATCGCGCGGCACCAGGTCGAGGACTACAGCGCCTGGCGGGCGGTCTATGACAGCGTGGAGGGCGTGCGCCAGCAGTACGGCTGCGAGGGCGCCGAGGTGATGGTGGACCCGGGCGACAAGAACGACGTGCTCGTGCTGCACCGGTTCCCGACCCTGGAGGCCGCCCAGGCGTTCGCCGGCAGCAGCGAGCTGCGGGAGGCGATGCACAGCTCCGGGGTGACCGGGCCGCCGCGCATCGAGATCGCGGTCGGGGCGTGAGCTGAACACATCGCCGCACGGCAGGGGTGGCGTCCGGGGACCGGGCGCCACCCCGTCGCGCCCGCCGGATGCCGAGGCCTTCGAGCGCGAGTTCCCCGGGGCGCGGTGGCTCGACATGCGGGTGATGCGCCAGCTGGTGCTGGCCGGCGCCAAGGCCGACGCGCTCATCACCGGGGTCGCCCGCCGCTACGGGCTGTCCCACGCCGCGCTCAACGCCCTGGCGGTGATCGAGGGTGGCGGCGGCCCCCTCCCCGCGGGCGAGATCAGCACCCAGATGCACGTCAGCACCGCGACGATGACCAGCGTCCTCGACACGCTGGAGCGGAAGGGCTACGTCCGGCGCCAGCCGGATCCCGCCGACCGGCGCCGGGTGCTGGTGGACATCACCCCGGACGCCCAGGACCTGCTGGACCGGGTCCTGCCCGCCGTGCAGCAGGCCGTCACCGCGGCGGTCAGCCCGCTCGGCGACGAGGCGCTGCTCGCGCTGCTCGACGGGCTGGCCGCCGCCAGCGGCGCCATGGACGCCGCCCCCCGCGACCTGCCGCCCCCGCCGGCCCGCCGGGCGCCGGGCCGGCTCCGGCGCGGCTGAGCCCGGCGCCTGCCGGTCAGCCGGCCTGCGCGCCGGTCCAGTCGTGCTGCTGCCAGCCGGGCGGCTGATGCCATTCGCTCCAGCCGTACCCGGCGCGGCCGCCGGCCGCCTCGAAGCGGCAGAGGGCCCGCGGGAAATGCGCCGTCCGCCCGTCCGGTGAGGTCATCGCCACCGGCGCGAAGTGCTGCGGCGTCACGGTCAGGGCCAGGCCGTCCAGCGTGAGCTGCGAGGAAGCCGGGAAGCCGTCCGGGCCGAAGCGGGTGGACGCGCCGAACCCGTCCCGGTGCCCGAGGGCCCCGTCCGGGGTGCGCACAAAGGACGGCCAGGGGAACGGGAACCCGACGTTGGCCTGCACGCCGTGGAACGCGGTGCCGTCCGCGAGCCGGCCCGCCGTCCACAGCCAGGAAACGCTCCACCAGTCGCGTTCCCCCCAGCTGTGATCCCGTTCGCCGTGCCCGGCGAACGGGATCTGCTCGCCGCCCAGCGCGATGGTGCCGGTGACCGTGGCGGGGATCTCGTAGCGGCTCATGTCGCGGTACGGGTACACCCCGCCATCGGTCACCCATTCGAGGTCGAACCCGAAGGGCGTCGTCTCGTGCGGGCCGTCCCCGTACGCGGCGGCGGGGCCGGGCAGGACCGCGGCGGCGCTGGCGTCCAGGGTGAGCCGGGCGGTCTCCAGCGGGCGCCGGATCTCCTGGGCCGCGCTGTAGGCGCGGCCGGCGGTGACCAGCGGGCGGTCCGCAGCCTGCGCGCCAGCGTGGCCGCCGCCGGGCAGCGGGGCGTCGTTGTCGGCGACCATCACCAGCGGTTCCCCGCGCCGGACCAGGCAGGCCCAGTACCAGGCGCGGCCCCAGCCGGGATACAGGCCGAGCCGCACGTAGCCGCCGACCGAGCCGTCCGCGGCGGTGAAGTCGAAGTACCAGGACTCGTTCCACAGCTGCTCCGGGCCGGCCGGATGCAGGCCCTCGTCGCCGGGTGCCAGCTGCCAGGTCCCGTGGTTGACGATCGGCACCATGCCAGACCTCCGCGTCCGCTCGTAGCCGGCAGGGACCGTACTGCAAGGTCCCTGTGTGCTTCCATCACGCGACCGCGCGCACGGCGGCCGCTCGCCGCACGCCCGGATTGTTACCCTGGCCCTGATCCGGCTTCCTGATCGGGGAATCTCGTGACAAGTCGCGGCGAGAGCGTGCCCGCCGCGTTAGCGGCGGCTGTCATCGGCCGGCGCCAGGTCAGCTTCTGCTACGCACAGGACGCTCCCGGCGCCGGCCCGCGGGTGATCAGCCCGCACGCGATCTACCGGACCGCGGCCGGGCTGGTGCGGCTGCAGGGTGTCCAGGTGGCGGGCCCGACCAGCCAGGGCCAGGCGGACCTGCCGGGCTGGCGGACCTTCGACCTGAGCCTGATGTCCGGCCTCGAGACCCTGCCCGGCCGCTTCGAGGTCGCGCCGGAGTTCCGGCCGGACAGCCCGGCCTACCGGCGGATGATCGTCGACTGCGTGCGCGGCTGGGCCGGCGCCAGGCCTAGGCACCAGACAGCGCCTCCCGGGCGGCTTTGATCGACGAGCGCTTCGCGGAGTCGAGGTACTCCTCGATCCGGGTGATGTGCCCGTCCCGCACCTGCAGGTACATCGCGGCGTGCAGCTCCACCCCGGTGCCGTCCGGGAGCTGGCCGCGCAGCACATGCTGCTGCAGCACGCCGTCGGGAGCGGGCACCCGCCGCACGATGTCGTAGCGCAGGCCGGATACCGCGCGGTGCAGGCCCTGCAGCACTTTCAGGTTCTCCTCGACCGGCTGCTCGATCAGGTCGTCGTTGTGCCAGATGACCGCGTCCGGGGAGTAGATCTCGCGCAGGGTGCCGATGTCGCCGGCTTCCAGCGCGGCGAAGAAACGGGTGACCAGGTCCTCGCTGATGGCAGTGCCCTCCTTCATCGCGGCCGCCGCAGGGCGCCCGTTCCGTTCATTCCGCCGCAGCCGCCGCGGCGCCGGCCGGTGCGGCGCTCGCCGGCGCGGGGTTGCCGAGCGCCCCGATGGTGCGCTCGTAGCCCCAGTCCGGGCCGATGGGCATCGGCGCGACGACCGGCAGGTCCACCCCGGCCGCCCGGTACTCCGCGACCCGGGCGGCGCACCGGGCCGCGCTGCCGTGCGCCACGAACCCGTCGGCCACCTGCTGCGGCACCTCGCCCGCCGCCCCGGCCCGGTCGCCCGCCAGCACCCGCTCGCGCACGCCCCGCAGGTCCACCCCGCCGCCGGTCTCCCCGAACAGCGGCGGGACCGCGGGATGCAGCACGTAGCGGGGCACCACCGCGCGGGCCGCGGCCGCCGCGGCCGCCGGGTCGTCGCTCAGGCAGCAGTGCACCACGCACACCACCTCGAGCGACGCCGGGTCCCGCCCCGCCGCCCGGGCGGCCGAGCGGGCCAGCGCGGCTGCCCGGCCGGCCTGGGCCGGGGTCATCAGGTTGAGGATGACCCCGTCGGCGATCCGGCCGGCCAGCTCCAGCATCCGCTGGCCGAGCGCGGCCAGGTAGACCGGCAGCTCCGGCCGCACCGGCGGGCTGTCCAGCGGCACCAGCCCGGTGCGGTACACCTCGCCTTCGTAGCCGGGGCGGCCGCCCAGGACCGCGCGGATCACGCCCACGTACTCCTCGATCATCGGCATGGGCGCGAACGGCGGGATCCCGAACCGGCTGTTCATGATGGAGTTCGCGACGCCGAGGCCGAGCACGAACCGGCCGCTGGTGGCCTGGTCCAGCTGGGCGGCGGTCTTGGCGGCGAGCACCGGCGGCCGCAGCGCCGCGTTCGCGATCGCGGTGCCCACCCGCACCCGCCCGGTGGCGGCGGCCACCGGATGGCACAGCGACAGCGCGTCGCCGTGGCCTTCGGCGACGAACACCGCGGTGAAGCCGGCCCGCTCGGCGGTCCCGGCCACCGCGCCGATCGCGGCCGGCGGCAGCCCGCTGTGCGAGGCGATGGACAGGCCCAGCCCGCCGCCAGCCGGCATCTGGGCCGCCGCCGGTCCCGGCTGCCCGGTCATGAGCGGGCCTCCTCGGCCTGCTCGCGGGCCGCGAGCTGGGCCCGCAGCTCGCGCTTGAGCACCTTGCCGGTCGTGGTCCGCGGCAGCGTGGCCGCGAACTCCACGCTCCTGGGGCACTTGAAGTGCGCGAGCTGGCCGCGGCACCAGGCGATGATGTCCCCGGCCTCGATGTCCCCGGCGCCGGCGGCCTGCCCGGCTGCCGGGACGATCACGGCGTGCACGGCCTCGCCCCAGGTGGCATCCGGCCGCCCGAGCACCGCGACCTCGGCGACCGCGGGGTGCCGGGCCAGCACGGCCTCCACTTCGGCGGGGTAGATGTTCTCGCCGCCGCTGATGATCATGTCCCTGGCCCGGTCGAGGATGTAGAGATAGCCGTCGGCCGTCAGGCTGGCGATGTCGCCGGTCCGGTACCAGCCGCCGTCGGCGAACGCCGCGGCCGTCGCGTCCGGGTCCCGCCAGTATCCGGCGAGCAGGCACTCGCCGCGGATCAGCAGTTCGCCCGGTGTGCCAGCGGGCAGGTCGCTGCCGTCCGGGCCCACGATGCGGACCTCCCAGCCGAACGACACCCGGCCCGCGCTGGCCAGCCGCGGGTGATCCGGCCGGTGGTCCTCGGGGGCGAGCAGGCTGATCATGCTCTGGCTCTCGGTGTTGCCGTAGATCTGCCGGAACCGGCAGCCGAACGTGGCCAGCGCGGCGGTCAGCGAGGACGGGGTGATCGGGGCGGTGCCGTAGGCGATCTCCCGGAGGCTGCTCAGGTCGGCGCCGCCGCGGCGGCGGATCTCGGCGACCAGCATGTCGATCAGGGACGGGCCGGCGGTGAAGAACTCGATCCGGTCGGCCTCGATGGCGTCGATCACCGCCGCGGGCTGGAACGCGGTGTGGATGTAGACGGTGCCGGCGGTCAGGATCGCCTGCAGGCATTGCCCGAAGCCGCCCAGGTGGAACAGGGGGAGGAGCTGCAGGTGACGCGACCCGGCGACCTGGTCGCCGATCTCGATGGCGAAGTCGGCGACGCTCATCATCAGCGCGCCGTGCCGCAGCGGGATCGCCTTCGCCCGCCCGGTGGTGCCGCTCGTGTGCACCAGCGCCAGCACGGTGTCGCCGGTCAGCCGCGGCCGCGGCGGGACCGGCCCGGCCAGCGTCCCGCCGTCCAGCCAGCCGTCCGCCACCGGGCCGCCGCCGATGGTCACCCGGCTGCCAGCCGCCGGCCAGGCGGCGTCGACCAGGCCGGCGAACTCGGCGTCGGCGGCGACCGCCACCGGCTGCACCAGGTCCAGCACCTCGGTGAGCTCACGCGCGGACAGCCGCCAGTTCACGAAGGCCGGCGTCGCCCCCGCCCGCATCAGCGCGAACGCGTGGACCAGGAAGCTGGCGCTGTTCTTCGCGACGACCGCCACCACGTCCCCGGGCCGGGTCCCGAGCCCGGCCCAGCCGCCCGCCTTCCGCTCCATCTCCTGGCGCAGCTGCGCATAGGTGCAGGCGGCTCCCCGGTCATCGCTCAGCGCCGTCAGGTCCGGCCGGACGTTGGCGCGCCACTCGATGACGTGGACCCAGCTCTGCATCCCGTCAGTCCCTTCCTTGGCAGGACGTATCGTTGCAGAAGCGTCTTGCCTGGGACAGACTCCGCAGCAGGGAATTTTCCGACGCAGCGGAGGGGTGATGGGCCAGCTAGCGGCTGTGCTCAGGGACGTGCGGCACGGCATGATCCCCGCGCACGTGTACGCCGACCCGGACATCTTCGCCCTGGAGCGTGACCGGCTGTTCGCCCGGTCGTGGGTGTTCCTCGCGCACGAGTCAGAGATCCCCGATCCCGGCGACTACGTGGTCCGCCGGGTGCTGGCCGACTCGTTCATCGTGGCCAGGGACGAGGCGGGCGTCGTGCGGGTCATGTTCAACATGTGCCTGCACCGCGGCATGCAGGTGTGCCGGGCGGAAATGGGCAACGCCTCCCATTTCCGCTGCCCCTACCACGCCTGGACCTACCGCAACGACGGCCGGCTGGCGGGCCTGCCCTTCCACGCCGAGGCCTACGGCGGGGAGGACTGCTTCCCCAGGGCCGGGCAGTCGCTGCTGCCCGCGCCGGCCATGGGCATCCACAACGGCCTGATCTTCATCAGCCTGGACCCGGACGTGCA
Source organism: Gemmatimonadota bacterium (assembly GCA_050257395.1). Lineage (GTDB taxonomy): Bacteria > Actinomycetota > Actinomycetes > Streptosporangiales > Streptosporangiaceae > JAIRTY01. The sequence continues at coordinate 9,794 of JBLMWU010000068.1, forward strand.
GCCGCTGCCGGACTACCTCGGCGACTTCGCCTTCTACCTGGACTTCTACACCCGGCAGAGCGACGCGGGGGTGGAGCTGCGCGGCCCGCAGCGCTGGCGGATCAGGGCCAACTGGAAGATCGGCGCGGAGAACTTCGCCGGCGACAGCTACCACACGCCGCACACCCACGCCAGCGTGGTGGACATCGGGCTGTTCCGCGAGCCGAAGGCCAGCAAGCGCAAGGAGGGAGTCCTCTACAGTGCCGGGCCCGGGGCCGGCACCACCTACAAGCTGCCGCCCGGCGGCGGCTTCGCGGACCAGCTCCGGTACGTCGGCTACCCGGACGTGATGATCCCCCGGATGGCGGCGGCGTGGTCGGCCCGGCAGCGGGCGCTGGTGGCGGACAGCGGCTTCATGGTGTCCGCGGCCACCCTGTTCCCCAACCTCAGCCTGGTGCACAACTGGCCGCAGATCGACGCCGCCGGGACCGTGGCCCCGTTCATCTCGCTGCGCCAGTGGCAGCCGGTCAGCGAGCGGGAGACCGAGGTCCTCTCGTGGTTCGCCGTGGACGCGGCGGCGCCGGAGGACTTCAAGCGCAACTCCTACCGGGCGTACCTGATGTGCTTCGGCAGCTCCGGCATGTTCGAGCAGGACGACGTGGAGAACTGGGTCTCCATCACCGACATGGCCGCCGGGTCGATGGCCCGGCGGCTGAAGCTGAACAGCCGCATGGGCCTGACCTCGGCGGACAAGCCGGTCAAGCCGCCGCACGCGGCGTTCGCCGGCCCTGGCACCGCCTACCAGGGCTTCGGTGAGTTCAACCAGCGGCACTGGCTGGGCATGTGGAGCGACCACCTCGAGCGCGGGCCAGCCGCCGCCGGGCCGCCTGACGGCACGGACGGTGCCCGGTGACCGCCGCCCGGCCGCTCGGCTACGGCGACCCGGCCCACCTGGCCGCGCACCAGTTCCTGGTGGAGGAGGCGGCGCTGCTGGACACGGCCGACTACGCGGGCTGGCTCGGCCTGCTCTGCGAGGACATCCGCTACCTGATGCCGGTGCGGGTGACGACCGCGCGCGGCGCGGGCTACGACTCGCTCGACGGCATGGGCCATTTCGACGAGGACATGTACGCGCTGCGCAAGCGGGTGGAGCGGCTGGCGACCGACCACGCGTGGGCGGAGGACCCGCCGTCCCGGACCCGGCACCTGGTGACCAACGTGCGCACGTTCCGGGACGGGCCCGGCGAGCTGCGGGTCGAGTCCGCGCTGCTGCTGTTCCGCAGCCGCGGGGACACCCGCCCGCCCGATCTGATCTCGGCGGGCCGCACGGACCTGCTGCGCGAGACCGGGGACGGGCTGCGGCTGGCCCGCCGGGAGATCGCCGTCGACGAGTCGGTGCTGCGCACCCAGAACCTGGCGGTGTTCCTGTGAGCGGCCGGGTTTTTGGGGACGGCAGGGACGCCGGGCCCGTGATCCGGCTCGGCAACGAGTTCACCGAGGTCGTGGTCGAAAGCGTGCCGACCCGCAACGGCGCGCGGCTGCGCATATCGGTGCCCAGCTCGGGCCGCCAGATCCTGCTGTGCCCGCTTGAGCTGGAGGCCCTGACCTGGCAGGACCACGAGATGTTCAGCCAGCTGCTCGCCACCCCGTACGGCCCGGAAGCGGACGAGGCCTGATGGCCTGGCTCGACGGCAAGCGCGCACTGGTCGTGGGCGCCGGGTCAGGCATCGGCCGGGCCGTCGCCGGCGCCTTCCAGGCCGAGGGCGCGCGGGTCGCCGCGCTGGAGCTGGACGGGGCCAGGGCCGCGCGGCTCGCCGCCGAGCTGCCGGCGGCCGTGGTCAGCCAGGGCGACGCCACGGTCCCCGGCGACTGCCGGGCCGCGGTGCGGGCCGCCGCCGGCGCGTTCGGCGGCCTGGATGTCCTGGTCAACTGCGTGGGCATCTTCGACTTCTACCGGGGGCTGGCCGACCTCGACGACGGGCAGCTCGATGCCGCCTTCGACGAGATCTTCGCCGTCAACGTGAAGAGCCAGCTGGTGTCGGTGCGCGCTGCGCTGCCCGAGCTCCGCCGGTCGGCCGGGTCGGTCGTGCTGACCGTGTCGACGTCCGGGTTCTACCCGGGCCGCGGCGGCGTGCTGTACGTGGCGTCGAAGTTCGCCGTCCGCGGGTGCGTGATCGCGCTGGCGCACGAGCTGGCCCCGGAGGTGCGGGTCAACGGGGTGGCGCCGGGCGGCACCCTGGGCACCGCGCTCACCGGGCCGCGGAGCCTCGGCCTGGCCGGCCAGGACCTCGGCGCGGCACCCGGGCGCGAGCAGGACCTGCGCAGCCGGACCCCGCTGCGGGTCGCGCTCACCGGCGAGGACCACGCGGGCAGCTACGTGTTCCTCGCCTCCGATCGTGCCCGCGGCACCACCGGCACCGTGCTCCACTCCGACGGCGGCATCGGCGTCCGGTAAGCGCAAGGGAGGGCCAGTGCTGTCTCTGGTACATGTCGTGGAGTGGCGGGCCGCGGTCAGCCCCCGGGTGACCGCGCTGACCGACCATCAGGGCGGGGAGCTGACGTACGCCGGGCTGGCGGCGGCCGTGGAACGGTCGGCCGCCGGGTTCGCCGCCGCGGGCATCGGCCCGGGCGACGTGGTGCCGGTCATCGCGCGGAACCAGGCGGGCTGGGTGACCGCCATGCTCGGCCTCATCCGGGCGGGCGCGGTACCCGCCGGCGTGAACTGGCGGCTGGCCGCGCCCGAGGTGACGGCGCTGCTGCGGCTGGCGCAGCCGGCCGCCGTCGCCACCGACGGCGACTGCGCCGCGCTGGCCCGGCAGGCGGCCGCGGGCCTGGACGGCCCCGTTCCCGTCCTGGACGGCCCCGGGGTGGTTCCCGCCGGCGGCGCGGCCGCCGCGGTCCCGGAGCGGCCGGTCAGCCGGCTGCACCCGGCGGAGCCCGCCATCCTGCTGCACACCAGCGGCACCACGGGCCGGCCCAAGCTGGTGCCGCTGACCCACCAGCAGCTGATCGCCGCGGCGGTGTTCATGAAGCTGGAGGTGCCCGAGGCGGTGCCGGGTGCCCGGCATCTCAGCGCCCTGCCGCTGTTCCACGTCGCCGGCCTGGCGAACCTCTGCTACGTCCTGTTCACCGGCGGGCACCTGCATCTGATCGGCAGCTTCGACCCGGCCGGCTTCGTGGACGAGCTGGCGGGCCGCCGGATCCAGCTGACCCAGCTGGTGCCCACCCTGATCCACGCGGTGACCGAGGAGGTCAGCTCCCGTGCCGAGCCGCCCGACCTGTCAGCGCTGACCGAGATCGTCTACGGGGCCTCACCGATCCGGCCGGACCTGCTGGAGCGGGCGGTGACCGTGCTCGGCTGCCGGTTCCGGCAGAACTACGCCAGCACCGAGACCGGCCCGCTGCCGATCTCCTCGCTGGCGCCCGCGGACCACGACCCGGCGCTTGGCCGGCTCGCCACCGCGGGCCGGCCGTCCCTGGGCTGGGAGGTGCGCCTCGGCGAGCAGGGCGAGATCCAGGTGCGCGGCGCCGCGCCGCTGCCCGGCTACTGGCGTGACCCGGACGCCACCAGCCGGGCCCTCACCGCGGATGGCTTCCACCGCACCGGCGACGCCGGCACCCTCGATGCCGACGGCTATCTCACCATCATCGACCGGCTCAGCGACGTGGTGATCACCGGCGGGGAGAACGTGTTCCCGGGCGAGGTGGAGGCCGTGCTGGCCCGCCACCCCGCGGTGACCGAGGTGGCGGTCATCGGCATCCCCGACGACCGGTGGGGTGAGACGGTGCACGCCGTGGTGGTCGCCGCGCCCGGGTTCGACAGCGCCGTGCTGGTCAGCTGGGCACGCGAGCGGCTGGCCGGGTTCAAGTGCCCGACCGGCATCACCGTGGTCCCGCAGCTGCCGCGCAACGCGACCGGCAAGGTGCTGCGGGCCGCGCTGCGCGAGCCGTTCTGGGCCGGCCGGGACCGGCGCGTCTCATGACCCGCCGCCCGGGTGGGCGTTGCCCGGCGGTCAGCTGCCGAGGGTGACCACGGTCAGCGAGTTGGCGGGTGCCTGGTAGCTGAAGACTCCTTTCGATCCGCGCAGGGTGCCGCGGGCCGGCACCACGGCGGTGGGGTTCGCCAGGGTGTTCCCGGCCTGCGGGTCGGGGTCGCTGAGCACCTGGAGGCTCGCCACCGGTGTGCTCCGCCCGGCGAACGTGAGCTGGGTCGGCACGGCCTGCGAGCCCGGGTTCACGATCTTCAGGTAGACGGCGCCGGTCCGGCTGCCGATGGTCGCCGAGAAGTACAGGCCGGTGGCGCTCGCGGTGACCGGCAGTACCTTGTCGCCGACGTTGCGGGCGAACATCCGCTGCACCCAGTAGGACGTCGAGCCGAAGCTGTGGATCTGGTCGTAGCCGATCAGGTCCGGGTTCCACTGGGTGTGGCCGACGTTGGCGAACAGTGGTGCGTACGAGCTCATGTGGACGATGTCGGAGTTGCGTTCCATCCCGGTCATGAACGCGGCCTCGCCGATGGAGTTGCCGAGCAGGCCGGTCGGCAGGCCGCCCGCGCCAGCGGTGGCCGCGTACTCCCCGACGAACACCATCGGCCCGTTCCGGTCGTAGCTGTCGTACCGGGTGGACTGCTGCTCGAAGAACGCCGCCGAGCTGTAGTAGTGCTCGTCGATGATGTCCATCGGGCGGCTCGTCACCGGGGTGGTGGCGATGGTCTTGATCTGCGGGTACGCGGCCTTGATGGCGTCGTAGAACATCGGGTACCGGTAGGCGCCGTAGCTGCCGGACCGGTCGAACTGGTCCTCGTTGCCGATCTCGATGTAGGGGACGGGGAACGGTGCCGGGTGCCCGTCGGCCGCCCGGCGCGCACCCCAGCGGGAGGTCACCGGGCCGATCGCGTACTCGATCTCGTCCAGCGCGTCCTGGACGTAGGGCCCGAGGTCACTCTGGGCGATGACCGTGCCGTTCAGCGCGTACCCGGCCCAGACCCCCAGCACCGGGGTGGCGCCGAGATCCTCGGCGAGCTGCAGGAACTCGAGCAGGCCGAGGCCGTCGTCGCTCCAGTAGCCCCAGGCCGAGTTCTGGTGCCCGGGGCGCTCCCAGATTGGCCCGATGGTGGTCTTCCAGTCGAACCGCGTCGCCACGGTCCCGCCCTCGAGGTAGTTGCCGCCGGGGAAGCGGAGGATCTTCGGGCGGATCCGCCTCAGCAGTTCCACCAGGTCGGGGCGGAGCCCGTTCGGCCGGTTCCGGTAGGTGGGCGGGAAGACGGAGACGACCTGGAGCCAGACCGAGGTCCCGGCCGGGACCGGGGTGACCGGGCCGGTGCGGTTGTCGATGCCGATGACGAACCGGTTGCCCGTGGACTCGCTGGCGCCCGCGGGCACCCGCAGGGTGGTGGTGTACCGGCGCCAGGCCGTGGTGAGGCCGCCCACCCGGGCGGAGGCGAAGGCCTTCGAGCCGTCCGCGGCCTCCAGGCTGACCGTCAGCGGCCCGGTGAAGTCGCTGGCCTTGGCGAAGAAGGACACCCGGTAGCTGCGGCCGGGCACGACGGGTACCCCGAAGTAGCCGCCGTTGGCCATCCCGGCCCGCTGCCCCGCGGCGGCGGAGTTCATGTCCAGCCGCAGTGACCGGCTGAGCTGGCTGTTCAGCGGGGCTCCGGCGTCCAGGGACGCGGTCACCGAACCGCCGCCGTCCTGCACCGGGTTCCAGTCGGTGGTGACCGGCACGATCGTGCCGTCGCGGGAGTGGCCGGAGGAATCGGTGGCGACGTCGCCCTTGGCCTCGTCGAACCGGTACCAGGCGACGTCACCGCCGCCCGGTGTGCCCCCGGCCGAGGTGGTCAGCGACTGCACCTCGGCAGCGGACAGCGCCCGGCTGTAGATCTGGACCTCGTCGAGGGTCGCGTCCAGGTAGGGGTCGGGCCACTGGGACTTGCCGAGGTAGTTCTGCGTCGTCGCGCCGAGGCTGGTGGGATTGAGCGTCATCGAGGTGTTCGTGTCCACCGCCGAGCCGTTCACGTACAGCGTCGCCGTCGTGCCCGACAGGGTGACGGCCAGGTGGCTCCACGCGTTCGCCGGGATCGGGGACGGCGCGTTCAGCTGCTGCTCGTGGCCGTTGCTGCTGACCGTGATGGCGAACCGGGGGTTGCCGGTCCCGCCAGCCGCGACGGTCATGAACATGTAGATGTTCTCGCCGTCGCCGAAGTCGAACACCCGCGACCAGGTGGGGAGCGCGGCCGGGTTCACCCACGCGGCGACCGTGAAGTCGGTGAGCCCGCTGACGATGCCCTGCGGCAGCGCCACGTACTGGGCCGGGCTGCCGCCGTTCAGCTGCAGGGCGCTGCCGAACTTGCCCGGTACCCGGGGGATGTCCCCCGGCGCGATCCACTGGGCCGGGGTGGCCGGATCCATGAACGCCCGGTTGCGGATCAGCTCCGGGTAGATCCCGCCCACTCCGCCGTAGTTGATCTCCTCGAAGAACACGCCGTACAGGTCAGGGCTGACCGCATGGCCCGGATGGGCGGCGTCCACCGTCAGGGCCAGGGGGGCGGTGGCCGCCCGGGCCGCGGGCGCTAAGACGGTCTCCGCGGCCGGCAGCGCGGTCGCGCCGAGGATCCCTAACGCCGTCCTCCGCAGGACGGTGCGCCTGGTCAGTTCGTGCTCGCTCATCGCTCAGCTCCGGTGGTGAGAATGCGGATG
>JBLMWU010000069.1:0-18086 GCA_050257395.1 Gemmatimonadota bacterium
CACCCGGCCGCCAGCCTGCCGATGGCGACCCCGTCGTGACGGCCGCCATGAGCCCGGGCTCGGCCATGTTCTACCTGGGCAGCCTCTGGCACGGCGGCGGGGCCAACCGCACCAGCCGGCCCCGCCTCGGCGTGGTCATCGAGTACGCCGCCTCCTGGCTACGCCCGCAGGAGAACCAGTGCCTCGCCGTGCCCCGCAGCACCGTGCGGCAGCTGCCGCAGCGGCTGCAGGAACTGCTCGGCTACAACATCTACCCGCCGTTCCTCGGCTACGTCGACGGCGTCCACCCCCGCAAGGTCCTGCGCGACGACGAGTAGCAGGCCGCCAGCCGGCGGCCGGCCGTCAGCCCCAGACCCGGTCCGCGACTTCGCCGACCAGCTGCAGCTTCTTCTCCTGGGCGTCCTCGCTGATGGCGTTGCCCGGGCCGGCCGAGGAGAAGCCGCACTGGGTGGACAGCGCGAGCTGGTCGCGGGGGAAGAACCGGCTCGCCTCCTCGATCCGGGCGGCGAGCTCATCGGCCGGTTCCAGCTGGCCGAGCTTGGTGGACACCAGGCCGAGCACCGCCACCTTGTCGTCGGGGAGATCCTTGAGCGGCTCGAACGACCCGGAGCGCTCGTCGTCGTATTCCAGCAGCAGCACCTGGTAGTTCGTCGCCCGCTGGAAGAGCTGCTTGGAGATGGACTGGTAGTCGCCCTTGCTGATCCAGTCGCTGTCATAGTTGCCGCGGCACAGGTGCAGCCCGAACGTCACGCCGGGAAGCGGTGCGGCGAGTTCGTTCAGCATGTCCACGCCCTCGGTGAAGACCCGGTCCATGGGGATCCCGGCCGCCTCCCACGCGGCGCGCTGCGACTCATCCACGAGCTGCCCGAAGTCCGGCGCGTCGATCTGGATGTACTCACAGCCGAGCTGGGCGAGCGCCTCGGCCTCCTCCCGCATCAGCCGCAGGCCGTCGGCGAACAGGCCGAAGGGGTCGGGGTAGGCGTCGCGGGAAAGGGTGGGCGACCAGACGAGGAACAGCATCAGCGGGCTTGGCAGGGTCACCTTGACCGGGCGCCGGGCCCGCCCCCGTGCGTACGAGTACTCCTCCACGGTCATCATCCGGCGCCGGCCCAGCTTGCCGGTGACCGACAGCGGCACCGCGAAGATCGACCGCACCTGCCCGGACTGATCATGGAACGGCACCGGGATGTGGGTGTCGGCCGCCTCCGGTGCCAGCCCGGTCACCGCCTCGGTGAGCTGGTCGATGAACGAGTGCCGCCGCAGTTCACCGTCGGTGACCACATCCAGGCCCGCGCCCTCCTGCAGCGCGATCACCTGATCGACGGCACGGTCCTCGATCTGCTTGAACGCCGCCGCCGGCAGCTGGCCGGCCTCCTGCTGTTCGCGGGCGCTGAGCAGGTAGGAGGGCCGCAGCAGCGATCCCACCGTGTCGGCTCGGTGCACAGTTGCCATGGCCGTACTTCCTCTCGGGTCTGAGCCTCACGGCTTCACTGATCGTTGCCGGTGACTGAGGGCGCGGCCAGGGCCGCGGCGCCCCGGCCCGCCGGGGCGTCCCCGCGGCACAGCAGCGTCTCCAGCACGTGCCGCATGAGCTCTTCGCCGGCGCCGGTGGCGTCCGGGGCGCGCCAGCCGACGAATCCGTCCGGCCGCACCAGCACCGCGCCGGCCGGTGAGATCCCGTAGCCGTCCGGGAACTGGCCGCCGGGGTCGGCCAGTCCCCCGCTGCCCACCTGCCAGGCCGTCAGCGGCAGGCCGAGCCGGCCCGCTGCGGCCGCCGCCGCGGTGCACCAGGCGCCGCCGCCGGGGCCGGCCAGCAGCACGAAATCCCGGCCGAACAGGTCCAGGGCGGAGATGCGCTCGCCCTGCCGGCTGAGGAACACGTGCGGTGCCCGCGAACCCGGCCGTCCCCTGGACTCCCGCGGATGCTCGTGCAGCGCCGGGCTGTCCCCCGGTCCCGGCATGACGGCGGCCGACTGATAGCGGTAGCCGATCTCCATGGAGAAGTCGTCCACCAGCGGCTGCATGGTGTCCGCGCCCAGGTAGGGGGCCACCCGGGTGACGTACCTGGCGTACGCCTGCTCGACCGTGAGGTCGCCGACCGGGCGCCGCTCCGCGTCATAGGTCGCCAGCAGCCCCGGCCTGGCCTGCCCCCGCAGCACCAGCGCCAGCTTCCAGGCGAGGTTGTGCGCATCCTGCACGCCGGTGTTGCCGCCGAAACCGCCGTTGGGCGGGACCACGTGCGCCGCATCGCCGGCCAGGAACACCCGCCCGTCCTGGTAGCGGTCCGCGCCGTCGGCGACCGCCCGCCAGGTGGCCACGTCCTTGATCGTCACCGGGATGCCCGGCACGCCGATCGCCGCGCGCAGCAGCGCGAGCGCGCGCTCGGTGGTGATGCCTTCCGCCACGTTCGCCCACGGGGCCGAGGGGTAGGCCGCGACGATTTCCGGCCGGGAGATGTCCCCGGCCAGGTTGACCACCAGGAAGCCGGCGTTGCCGCTGCGGTCGAGCCGGAAGAAGCCGCGCAGCACCGGGTTGGTGACGTAGTGCACGCCCTGGTTGCGGTCCCGCAGCAGCGGCCCGAGATCGGCGTCCGCCTGGAAGTAGATCGTGATGCTGTTGGACAGCAGGCCGTGGCCGTGCATGCCGATGCCCAGGCGCTCGCGGACCGGGCTGCGGTTGCCGTCCGCGGCCACCAGGTACTGCGCCCGCACCGTGCGCTCGGCCCCGCTGCCGGCGTCCCGCAGCACCGCGGTGACACCGCCGGGGTCCTGGACCACCGACGTGCACTCTGTGCGGTAGCGCAGCGTGGCGCCCAGTTCCTCTGCCCGGGCGCGCAGGATCGGTTCCAGCGCGTCCTGGTTGATGAAAAGCCGGATCGCCGGGCTGAACTCGTCAACGCCGGCATTGAGGTTGGGGAAGTAGTTCGCGATCTCGCGGCCGGCCAGGGACTCGACGTTGTTGATCCCCCCATCCGGGGGGTACTGCTCTCCGGACTTGCGCCGGACGGCGTCCTCCAGGCCGACTGACCGGAGAATCTCCACCGTGCGCAGGTGGAAATGACCCGCGCGGGAATGGATCGCGGTGCCCGAGTGCCGCTCGGCCACCAGCGAGTCAACGCCATGCCAGCGCAGGAACAGCGCGGTGGCCAGGCCTACCAGGCTGCCGCCCACGATCAGCACCGGGACTTCCTCATCCGCGGGCCGCTTGGCTTTCGTGCTCATGTCCGGGCGCACATCCTCGCGGGCGGGGACAGTTGCTCGCGATGCTAGGCAGCCCGCCCGATATTCAGCAATCGGAACTTATGAATGCAGGACATTGCTCACAGCAATAAATGCTGGTACAAGGAGAAAATGGACCTGGCCGGCGTGGACCTCAATCTCCTGGTCGCGCTCGACGCGCTGCTGGACGAGCGCAGCGTGACCCGCGCCGCGAACCGCATCGGCCTCAGCCAGCCCGGGATGAGCAACACCCTCGCCAGGCTCCGGAAGCTGTTCGGCGACCCGCTGCTGGTCCGCGAGGGCCTCACGCTGGTGCCGACACCCCGCGCCGATGCCCTCCGGCAGCCCGTTCAGGAGGCGCTCGGCCTCATCCGGCACGCCCTCGATGAGCGGCCGGCCTTCAGCCCGGCCACCGACCGGGCGACGTTCACCGTGAGCTGTTCCGACTACAGCGTGCTCATGCTGATCGGCCCGCTGGTCCGGCGGCTGGCCGCCACCGCGCCCGGGGTCACGATCCAGGTGCTCCCCCGCTCGCCGGACGCGGTGCGGCTGCTCCGCGACGGGGACGCCGACCTGGTGATCGAGCCCGCGGAGATCATGCCGGAGGTCGCGCTGCCCGCCCGGCGGCTGTTCGGTGACCGCTGGCTGTGCTGCGTGTGGGCCGGGTCGACCGCGGTCGGCGACCAGATGACGATGGATGCGTACCTGCGGCTGGGGCACGTCGTGTATTCGATGGGGCGGGGCCAGCCGGTATCGCTGGCGGACGAGTATCTGGGCCACGCCAGGATGCCGCGCCGGATCGAGTTCACCGTGGAGAGCTTCCTGCTCGCCCCGTTCCTGCTGCAGGGCACCGACCTGGTGACACTCGTGCTGGAGCGGGCCGGCCCCCACCTGGAGCGGACGGCCGCCGTCCGCCTGCTCGAACCGCCGCTGGACCTGCCCCCGATCACCGAGATGCTGTGGTGGCACCCGCGGCACACCACCGACCCGGCGCATGCCTGGATCCGGGCCCGCATCGCGGAGATCGCCGCTGAGCTCGACAAGACCCCGGCGGCGAGCGGCCCAGCGGCCCGCCCGTGACAGCCCCCGCAAGCTCCTGGGGCCAGCGAGTGCGGCCACACAAATCCAGGGGGCCGGCTGGCCGGCCCCCTGGATTGCCCCCGCGGCTGGCCCGTCAGGTGCAGGTGTTGGCGAACAGCCCGCTTTCGAACTCTGAGTAGCCCAGGGTCGCGAAGCCGTTCGTCCCGTACTGAGCCTGCTTGCCATACGTGCTGCCGTTCGGCATGTTGCCGAACTCCCACGTGCACGCCGACGACCGGGTCCAGTAGGGATAGAACGCCCCCGGCGCGGCCGGTGGCGGCACGGCGCAGCCTGAGCCGGAGCCGCTGCAGGTCAGCTCGCTCAGCGCCACGTCGGTCTGGAACTGGAACTGCTGGTAATTGGCTCCGCCGACCGTCGTCGGCGCATGTTGCGCGAATGTGGACGGGAACCGGTTCGGCGTGGTGCTGGTCGGCCAGTCCGCCCAGTACGGCGTCCCGTCGAAGTCCACGTCGCCGCCCTGGAAGAACACGTCGCAGCCGGTGACGATGTCCGGTGCCGCGAGCCCGCCGTGCGTGTCGCCCTGCGGGTAGCACGGGGCGCTGTTGACCTCCGTCTTCGACCCGCCGTCGGGCGACGTGGCGCTCTCGTACGCGCCCGCGCAGCGCTTCCAGTAGGTGTCGGTCACGCCGCCGCCGAGCGCGAGGGTCGCCGGAGCGGAGATCTGCGAGCACGGCTCGAAGTGACCGATCTCGAACTGAGTGCTGATGTTCACCTGCAGCGCTGTCCAGGCCGCCATGTTGCCCGGTGCCGCGGTGGAGAACTCCGGCTGGAAGCTGAAGGGCGTGCCGGCGCAGGTAGACACGTCGGTGTTCATGAAGCCGTTGGCGGCCGAGGCCTGCATGAACCCGGTCTGCCCGGTGCTGAGGTCCTTGACGACGGCTTCGAAGGCCGAACCACCTCCGCTGGCCGGCGCGTCGAACATGTGGACCCTGATCCTGTCCCCCGGGTTCATCAGCAGCGTGTGCGCGTTCGGGGTCACGGTCTGCAGGTCAGCCAGCTGCGGGCTCGGCGGTCCGGCCGGCACGCCATTGGTCTGCAGGAACGCGAAGTTGACCGGCTCGATGCAGTTGGGGTTGCAGTTGGCGAAATTCAGCGAGCATTCCAGGCTGTCGATGGTGAGCGCCCCGCACCAGTGGGTGTTGTCGCAGCTGATGCTGTCGGCGAACGGAGCCGACCCCGGCGGGTAGAACTGCAGCTCCATGAACGCCGCGCCAGCACCTGCCGCTGCCTGCGTACACGGTGTCGAGGTGACGCTGATGCACGACACAGCCGGGGCGTTGCTGTCGCTCTGCGGGGTGCACGGGTTCTGCGGGTACGACTGCGGGTCGCACATCGTCATGGAGAACCACGGTGCCGCGCTCAGCTCCAGGTAGTGGGTCACGTCGCTGCCGGGGCTGCCAGTCGTCGGCGCCGCCGCCGGGTCGGCACCCAGCGTCTCGTTCCAGGTCACGTCGTTGCCCGAGCCCGGCTGCGGGGACACGAAGCGCAGGTCGGGCTCGTCGTGGCCGATGTACCAGCCGTTGTCGTAGAACCGGCCGCCCGTGGCGGCACTGCCGTGCGGATCGGTGCACGCCATTGTCCTGCGGACCGGTTGCTGGATCGGGCTCCAGCCGTTGCAGTCCAGCTCGCCCAGCTTGTTCGGCTTGACGCTCTTCCCCGCCGCAGCCGCCACCCGGGTGGCTGCGGCGGTTCCGGCAGCGGATGCCGGCATCGCGGACACCAGGCTGCCAATGGCAACGATGGCTGCCAGCGTGATGGGGCTTCCGGCCCTGAGTCTTCGGAGATAGCGGGTTCGCATCCTGCCTCCAGGCAACGCAGGCGCCGCGCGGCCCGGCCGGCCCGCGGCGCTCCAGCTGACGGAGCCCAGGCCCGGTGCAAGACATAGGCGACAAGTAGACGCGCCACCCGCAAGACTGGTTGGCAGAGGGGGATAAGGACACCCTCACCAGCCGTCCGGCAGGGCGGGCGGGGGTAGCGCCGGGGCGGCGGAACCGCCCATGATGCGTGTGTCACCTCGGCCTAGGAGCGCGGATGAGCGAGGGCGTGAGCTTCCGGACCTGCCACCTGTGCGAAGCGACCTGCGGGCTGCAGATCCGGACCGCCGGCGGCCGGGTGACCTCGGTGCGGGGCGACGGGGACCACGTCTTCAGCCGCGGCTACCTGTGCCCGAAGGGGGTGGCCATCGGGGAGCTCCACCACGACCCCGACCGGCTGCGGGCCCCGCTCATCCGCGACGGCGCCAGCTGGCAGCAGGTGAGCTGGGACGAGGCGTTCGATGAGGTCGCCCGCAGGCTGCCGCCGCTGCTGGCGGCCCGCGGCCGGGACGCGGCCGCGATCTACCTGGGCAACCCCAGCGCCCATTCGCACGCGGCGTCCTTCTATGTCCCCGTCCTGATCCGCGCGCTGGGCACCCGCTACCGCTTCTCGGCGAGCACCGTGGACCAGATGCCCAAGCAGGTGTCCTCGGGGCTGATGTTCGGCACCGGGCTGTCCGTCCCGGTCCCCGACGTCGACCGCACCGGCTACTTCCTGGTGCTGGGCGCCAACCCGCTGGTCAGCAACGGCAGCCTGATGACCGCCCCCGGCCTGCCGGGGCGGCTGCGGGCGCTGCGCAAGCGCGGCGGCCGGCTCGTGGTGGTGGACCCGCGGCGCACGGCCACCGCCGACCTGGCCGATGAGCACCTGGCCATCCGGCCGGGCACGGACGCGCTGTTCCTCGCCGCGCTCGCGCACGAGCTGCTGGCCTCGGGCCTGGCCGACCCCGGCGGGCACGTCCGCCCGTGGCTGGCCGGGCTGGACGCGCTGCCCGCCGCGCTCGCCCCGTTCACCCCCGACGCGGCCGCGCCCGCGACCTCGATCTCCGCGCCGGCCATCCGGCGGATCGCCCGGGAGCTCGCGGCCGCGCCGGCCGCCGCGGTCTACGGCCGGATCGGCACCACCACGACCGCCTTCGGCACGGTCGCGAGCTGGCTCGTGGACGTGGTCAACACGCTGACCGGGAACCTCGACCGGCCCGGCGGCGTCATGTTCCCGCTGCCGCCCGCTGGCAGCCCGAACACCAGCGGCACGCCGGGCCGCGGCCGCGGCGTCCGCATCCCCGGCTCGGCCCGCACCCGGGTGCGCGGCGCCCCGAGCGTCTTCGGGGAGTTTCCCGCGGCCACCCTGGCGGAGGAGATCGACACTCCCGGCACCGGCGGCGAGCGGCTGCGGGCGCTGGTGACCGTGGCCGGCAACCCGGTGCTGTCCACGCCCGACGCGGCCCGGCTCGACGCCGCGCTCGCGTCGCTGGAGTTCATGGTCTCGGTCGACCCCTATCTCAACGAGACCACCCGGCACGCCCACGTCATCCTGCCGCCGCCGTCGCCGCTCACCCGCAGCCACTTCGACGTCGCGCTCTCCTCGTTCGCTGTCCGGAACGTCGCCGCGTGGTCGCCGCCGGTCTTCGCGCTCCCCGACGGCACCCCGGGCGAGGCCGACATCCTGCTCCGGCTCGCCGGCCTGGTGATGGGCGGCCTCGGCGCCGATGCGGTCGACGACCTCGCCGCGGCGGACGTGGCCGGCCGGCTCGCGCGCGACCCGTCCTCGCGGGCGGCGGGGCGCGATCCGGGCGAGCTGATCGCCGCCGTATCCCGCCGCCGCGAGGACCGCATTCTCGATCTGTTGCTGCGCGCCGGGCCGTACGGCGACGGCTTCGGCAGCCACCCCGGCGGCCTGTCGGTCGACGCGCTCGAAGCCGCGCCGCACGGCCTCGACCTCGGCCCGCTGCAGCCGCGGATCCCGGAGGTGCTGCGCACGCCCAGCGGCCGCGCCGAGCTGGCGCCGCCCCAGCTGCTGGCGGAACTGCCCGCGCTCGAAGCGCTGCTCGGCGAGCCCGCCGGCGGCCTGGTGCTCGTCGGCCGGCGGCAGCTGCGCAGCAACAACTCGTGGCTGCACAACCTGCCGCTGCTCGCCGGCGGCAGCAACGAGTGCACCCTGCAGGTGCACCCGCGCGACGCCGCCGACCGCGCGCTCACCGACGGCGGCCCGGCGGTGGTGCGGTCGGCGGCTGGCGAGCTGACCGTGACCGTCGAGGTGACCGACCGGGTCGCGCCGGGCGTCGTCAGCCTCCCGCACGGCTGGGGCCATGACACGGCCGGCGGCAGGCTGACCGTGGCGGCGCAGCGGCCGGGGGTCAACAGCAACCTGCTGACCGGCGGGACGCCACTCGACCCGCTGTCCGGCACCGCGGTGCTGAACGGCATCCCGGTGACGGTGACCTGCGCCAGCGTGCTGCCGGCCGCCAGCCCGGCCGGGCGCGGAAGGTGACCGGATGCGGCTGAACCCCACCGAGCTGACCGCTGCCGAGCAGGCGCTGCGCGAGGAGGTGCGCGCCTTCCTCGCCGCCCGCCTGCCCCCGGGCAGCTACCAGCCCGGCCTGGGCATGGGCGGCGACGTCGACCCGCAGTTCTCGCGCGACCTCGGCGCGCAGGGCTGGCTCGGCATGACGCTGCCCACGGAGTACGGCGGCGGCGGGCGGAGCGCGGTCGACCGGCTCATCGTCGTCGAGGAACTGCTCGCGGCCGGCGCCCCGGTGGGCTGGCACTGGGTGGCCGACCGGCAGTCCGGCCCGAACATCGCCGCCAACGGCACCGAGGAGCAGAAACGCTGGTTCCTGCCCCGGATCGCGCGCGGGGAGCTGTGCTTCGCGATCGGCATGAGCGAACCGGACTCCGGCTCCGACCTCGCCTCGGTCCGCACCAGGGCCACCCCGGCCGACGGCGGCTGGCTGGTCAACGGCCGCAAGATCTGGACCACCGCGGCCTACGCGGCCACCCACATCCTCGCCCTGTTCCGGACGTCCGGCGACCGCTACGGCGGGCTGACCCAGTTCATCGTGGACACGAAGTCCGACGGGCTGACGATCTCCCGGATCCCGTTCATCGACGGCACGCAGGAGTTCTGCGAGGTCGTGTTCGAGGACGTCTTCGTGCCCGACACCATGCGGCTGGGCGCGGCCGGCGCCGGCTGGGGCCAGAACACCGCCGAGCTGGTGCTCGAGCGCGGCGGCGTCGACCGGTGGATGTCGCTGATGCCGGTGCTGGAGCACTGGGCGGCGACCGTCTCCGGGCGGGTGCCCGGCTGGGCGCTGGCCGACCTCGGGTCGGTCACCGCGCGGTGCTGGGCGTTCCACGGCATGTCGCTGGCCATCGCCCGGATGGTCGACGACGGGCAGTCGCCCATGGTGGAGGCCGCGCTGGCCAAGGAGATGGCCACCCGCTTCGAGCAGGAGTGCGTCGAGATCGTCACCCGCCACTACGGCCGCACGCCGCAGCTGACGTCGCCGGACCCGTTTGAGTCGCTGCTCGCCCGCGCGATCCTGACCGGCCCGTCCTGGACGATCCGCGGCGGCACCACCGAGATCCTGCGCACCATCATCGCGAAGGGGCTGACCCGGGCATGAGCCACGATCCGGAGCTGACCCGGCTGGTCGATGAGTTCTTCGGCGAGACCTTCGGCCCTGAGGTGATCACCGCGGTGGAGCGGGACGGGCCGTCAGCGGCGCTGTGGCGGGCCACCGCGGAACTCGGCCTGCCGCTGATCGGCATCGCTGAGGAGGACGGCGGCTCCGGCGGGACCGTGGCCGACCTGCTCACCGTGCTGCAGGGGGCCGGCCGGTGGGCGGTGCCGCTGCCGCTGGCCGAGACCAGCCTGGCCGCCTGGCTGCTCGCCGCCTCCGGAGCGCCGGTGCCGGCCGGGCCGATGACCGTCATGCCCGAGGTGAACGAACTGCACCTGGACGGCGGCCGGCTGACCGGCGAAGCCCGCGCGGTGCCGTGGCTGCGGGGCGCCGCGCGGGTGGCCGCCCTCATCGGCGGGCGGGTGGCCGTGGCCGATCCGGCCGCCTTCGGCGTGACGCCGGGCACGGACCTGGCCGGCATGCCCAGCGACACGCTCACCGCCGCCGGCGTGCCGGCCGAGACCTATCCCGCCGTGGTGACCGCCGATGACCTGCTGCTGCGCGGGGCGCTGCTGCGGTCGGCGCAGCTCGCCGGCGCCATCACCGGCGCGTACGAGCTGACCCGCGGCTACACCATGGAGCGGGTGCAGTTCGGCAGGCCGGTCGCGCGGTTCCAGGCGGTCCAGCAGCATCTCGTCGAGCTCGCGCAGGCCGCCACGCTCACCACGCTGTGCGTGGAACGCGCCGGGCGGGCCGCCGCCGCCGGCCGGGCGTCACTGGAGATCGCCGCCACCAAGTCGGTCGCTGGCCGGCACGCCGGGCTGGCCGCCCGGGCCGCGCACCAGGCGCACGGCGCGATCGGCATGACCCGCGAGTACCGGCTGCAGCAGCTCACCCGCCGCCTGCACGCCTGGCGCGGCGAGTTCGGCGACGAGACCAGCCACAACCTGCGCCTCGGCAGCGCGATGGCCGATGCTGGTGGCATCATCGCCGCTGCCACCTCCGTCGCCTCGACCGTGGGAGTCTGACCGTGCCCGACCAGATCACCGTCACCGAGGACGGGCACGTCGCCGTCATCGAGATCAACCGGCCGCCCGCCAACTACTTCGACCGCGGCCTGATCGCCCAGATCGTGGCCGCGGCGGCCGGGCTGCAGGCCGGCGGCACCCGGGCGATCGTGCTGTGCTCGGAGGGCAAGCACTTCTGCGCGGGCGCCAACTTCGCCAGCGGCGAGATGGCCGCCGACCGCGAGCGCGCGGCCCAGGACCTGTACCGCGAAGCGGTGCGCATGTTCGAGATCGCGGTCCCGGTCATCGCGGCCGTGCAGGGCTCCGCGGTCGGCGGCGGTCTCGGCCTGGCGTGCGCGGCCGACTTCCGCGTCGCCTCCCCGTCGGCCCGGTTCCACGCCAACTTCTCCGCGCTCGGCTTCCACCAGGGCTTCGGCCTGAGCGTCACCCTGCCCGCGATCGTCGGGCTGCAGCAGGCGATGGAGCTGCTCTACACGAGCCGGCGCATCGGCGGGCAGCGGGCACTGGAGATCGGCCTGGTGGACCGGCTGGTGCCGGACGGCACGCAGCGCAGCGAGGCGATCGCCTGGGCCGCCGAGATCGCCGGGTGCGCGCCGCTGGCCGTGCAGTCGATGAAGCAGACGCTGCGCGGGCCGCTCGCCCGGCAGGTCCGCGCCGTGCTCGAACGCGAGCTGGCCGAGCAGGCCCGGCTGTGGGCCACCGAGGACAGCGCGGCCGGCATCGCCGCCAGCCTGGCGCGCGAGAAGCCGGTGTTCAGCGGCCGCTGACGGAAGGAGCCCCGGACATGGCGCTGCGGGTGGTGGGAGCCGGTCTCCCCCGGACCGGCACGGCCTCGCTCAAGCTGGCTCTCGAACGCCTGCTGGGCGGCCCCTGCTACCACATGTTCGAGGTGTTCGCCCAGCCCGGGCACATCCCGGTCTGGCACGACGCGGTGCGCGGCCGGCCACCGGACTGGGACACGTTCCTGGCCGGCTACCCCGCCGCCGTCGACCTGCCCGCGGCGGCGTTCTGGCGGCAGCTCGCCGCGGCGAACCCGGGCGCCCTCATCGTGCTGTCGGTCCGCGACAGCCCGCAGCAGTGGTGGGACAGCTGCGCGGGCACGTTCTTCTCCCCGGCCGGCCTCGGCCCCAGCCCGGATCCCGGCAGCACCATGGACGAGTACCTGGCCATGGCCCTGGACGTGTGGCAGGCCTGGGCCGGCCCGGCCAGCATCCTCGACCCGGACGCGATGATGGCCGCCTACCAGCGGCACAACGACACGGTGCGCGCCAGCGCGCCGCCGGGCCGGCTGCTGGAATGGCGCGCCGCCGACGGCTGGGAGCCGCTGGCGGCGGCGCTCGGCGTCCCGGCGCCCGGCGACCCGTTCCCCCACGTCAACACCCGCGCCCAGTTCCGGATACCGGAATTCGGCAGCAGGCCCGGCTGGCGGCAGGCGTGACACCCGGATCGCCGGGCCAGGCCCCGCCGATCGTGGGGCTGCGGCGGGAGCGCGAGGTGCTGACCGCGGCCCAGCCCGGAGTCTGAATCCGCCGCCGCCGCCCTGACCCGCCTGCTCTCGTGAGCCGCCGCCGGTCTCGGCGATCCGGCGGGTGATCGCCGCGGATGCGTGGCATGCTCACGCGGGGCGGCCGGCCGGATTGGGCGGTGCGCCCCGATGACGCACAGAACGGCGCGAATGACAGGGCGGGGATGACAGGGCGGGGATGAATGGCGGGTCTGGGCAGGGGCGACTGGTGGCTCATCGGCGCCAGCGGGGCGCTCACCGCGGCGGCGGGGGTGGCCAGCTACACCCCCACCGGCCAGGTGGTTCCGTTCGTGGCCTGCGCGCTCGCGCTGGCGGCGCTGGCCGCGCTGGTCAGCCGGGCGGTGGACGGCCTGGGTGACCGCCTCGGGTCCGGGGCCACCGGGGTCGTGCAGTCCGCGCTGGGCAACATCCCCGAGCTTCTCTTCGGGATCTTCGCGCTCCGCAAGGGACTGGTCACGGTCGTCCAGGCGACGGTGGTCGGCTCGATCCTGTCGAACGTGCTGCTGGTCCTTGGCCTGGCCATCGTGGTCGGCGGGCTGCGCCACGGCACCCAGCGGTTCGCGGCCGAGGGCCCGCGGATGGTCTCGCTGCTCCTGCTGCTGTCCGTGGCGGTGCTGATCATCCCCACGCTCACCGCCCGGCTGAGCCTGCCCGCGGCCGCGCACGAGCGGGTGCTGTCCGATATCGCGGCGGTCGTGCTGCTGGCCGTGTTCGTGCTGTCGATCCCGGCGTCGCTGCGCCGGGCCGGCCCGGCCGGGCTGCCCGGGGAGGCCGCGGAGGGCCAGCGCCACGGCGCCCGCTGGCCGCTGGGGCTGGCGCTCGGCCTGCTGGCCGCCGCGGGCGGGGCCGCCGCCTTCGTGTCGGACTGGTTCGCCACCTCGATCACCCCGGCCCTGTCGGCCCTGCACATCTCCCAGGCGTTCGCCGGCCTGGTCATCATCGCCATCGCCGGCAACGCGGTGGAGAACGTCATCGGCATCCAGCTGGCGGCGCGCAACCGCATGGACTACGCCCTGTCGGTCGCGCTGCAGAGCCCGGTCCAGATCGCGCTGGGGATCGCGCCCCTGCTGGTGCTGATCTCCGCCGCGATGGGCGGCGCCCAGCTGACCCTCGTCTTCCCCCCGCTCATGGTCGTCGGGCTGGCGCTCTCCGCGATCATCGCCATCCTGGTGGTGTTCGACGGCGACTCGAACTGGGTCGAAGGCTCCTGCCTGGCCGGCCTCTACGTGGTCATCGCCGCGGCCTTCTGGTGGGGCTGATCTCCCGGGATACTGAGACGGGCCCGGCAGGGCCGCGAGAGGAGAACGGGCGATGGCGGACGAACGGCTGGAAGTCCAGCGGACCATCCCGGCGGACCCGGCGGTGATCTTCCGGCTGCTGTGCGATCCGCAGGGGCATGTCGCGATCGACAGCTCCGGCATGCTGATGGACGCCACGGGGGACCCGGTGACCGCGGCGGGCGACAGCTTTGTCGTGCACATGGACCGGGAGGCGCTCAACGACTACCCGCTCGGGCGTTACGACGTCACGGTCAGCATCACCCGGTTCGTCCCGGACCGCGAGATCGCCTGGTCGGTGCTGGGCCGGATCCGCCCGCAGGTCGGCCACACCTACGGGTACCGGCTGGAGCCGGTCCCCGACGGCACCCTGGTGACCTCGTACTGCGACTGGTCCGATGCCGCCCAGCACTGGAAGGACGCCGGCATCTTCCCGGTCATCTCCGAGGGCGCGCTGCGGGCCACCCTGGGCATCCTCGCCCGCACCGTGACCCGCGGCCAGCGCTAGCGCAGGTCGCGGCGGGCGTAGCCGGCGAGGCCGGCGGCGGCGGCAGCGACGGCGATGCCGAGCATCACCCCGAGCGCCGTCCAGCCCGGCGGCTGCGCCGGGACCAGCCTGAGGTGGTGGTACGGAGACAGGTCCACCAGCCAGGCCGGCCAGGACAGCCCCGGGCCGATGAGGCTGACCATGTACAGGACGATGACCAGGCCGCCCACCAGCCCGGCGGTCCACGACGGCCACACCCCGTGCAGCAGCATCGCGAACCCCAGGAACAGGACGGCCACCGGGAGCACGTTCGCGGCGCCCTCGAAGCAGTCCGCCGCCGACAGGCCCGCCCCGGCTATCGCAGACCCGGCCCAGGTGGTGAGCGCGATCACCACGGTGAGCGCGACCAGGCCGCCCGCGATGGTCGCCAGGCTGGACCCCGCCCAGCGGGTCCGGGTGACCTTGTTCGAGTACGGCAGGTCCAGCCGGGTGGCGACCTCGTCGGCATAGTCGCCGTGGACGCAGGTCACCGCGTACCCGGCGATCACCACGGCCAGGATCGCGTTCATGATCGCCAGGAAGCCGCGGGGGGTGACCGCCGCGCCCATCCCGAACTTGTTCAGCTCCTGGACGTACTGCGGCGTGCTGGTGAAGCCGGTGAACGAATCCGCCAGCGCCCCGGAGAACACGGCCACCACCGCGACCGCCAGCGCCCACCCGATCAGGCCGCGCAGGCGGCGGCTGGTCAGGAACCCGAGCGGCCCGGTGAGCATCCTGGTGCTGGCCCGCGGCGCCGAGTCGGCGGCGCGCACCAGCCCGGCCCCGGTGTCGCGCTGACGGGCCAGCCACAGCGCGCAGGCGGCGAGGACCAGCGGGGCCCCGATCAGGGCGACGAGCGGCAGCAGGTCGTTCCCGCCGAACGCGTGCAGGTTCTCCAGCCAGCCGAACGGCGTCGTCCACCGCACCCAGCTGGTGCCCTGGTAGCCGTCGGCCACCATCCGGAGCACCAGCGTGCCGAGCACCACCGCGGCTGCCAGGCCACCCGCCCGCCGCTGGTCCGGCACCACCTGGGAGGTGAGCGCGGCCAGGGCGGCGAAGGTGGCGATCAGCAGCCCGAGCCCGGCGCCCCAGAGCCAGGCTCCGCCGGCCGGGGCGCCGGCCGCCTGCAGCGCGGACGCCGCCACCACCATCGCCAGCAGCGGCGCCGCCAGCGCGGCGAGCAGGCTGGCGCCGGTCGCCCTGGCCAGCGACAGCGGGGTGGCCAGCATCAGGTCGAACCGGCCCGCTTCCTCGCTGCCGCGCAGCACCCCGCTCACGGCCAGCGCCGCCCAGATCGCGCCGACGATGGTGATGAGGATCTGGACCCGCCAGACCATGAAGCCGCCGAGCGTGTCCACCGCCGTGGGCAGCCCGTAGATGGCCCGGAAGGCCGGGTTGTCCGCCAGCGAGGCCAGCGAGACCCCGCCGGCCAGCTTGTGCGCCTTGTCAAAGCCGACCGCGCCGAACCACAGCATGATGCCGGTCCAGGCGGCCACCAGCAGCCCGCCAAACCAGATCTGGCGCAGCGCCAGCCCGGCGCTGGCCCGTTCGGAGTGAAGGAGGGCCGGCCGCGCGTGCCGGGGGGCGGCTGCCGGCGGCACCGGCCGGACCGGAGCCTGCGCCGTCACGGCTGCCGCCCTTCCCCGCCGGCGTGGCCGTCGCCGCCGTTCCCGTAGTAGCCGAGGAAGATCTCCTCGAGCGACGCCTCGCGGGAGCGCAGGCCGACCACGGTGGCCGGCTCGAGCGCGTGCAGCAGCGGTCCCGGCTCGCCGGTCAGCTGCACCCGGATCCCCTCCGGGGTGCGGTCCACCCGGCTGACCCCGGTCACCCGGCTCACGTCGGGGGCCGGCCCGTCGATGTCCACGTCCAGCTCGGTGCCGTGCATCGCCCGCAGCTGGCTGACGTCGGCGACCTCCACCAGCTTGCCCTCGCGCAGGATCCCCACCCGCGCGCACAGCGTCTCCACCTCCGCGAGGATGTGGGAGGACAGGAACACGGTGCGGCCCCGCGCGGCCGCGTCCCGCACGGTCTGGATGAACTCGGCCTCGATCAGCGGGTCGAGTCCGCTGGTCGGCTCGTCCAGCAGCAGCAGGTCCGACTGGCTCGCGAGGGCGGCGACGAGCGCCACCTTCTGGCGATTGCCCTTGGAGTAAGCGCGGGCCCGCTTGGACGGGTCCAGCTGGAACCGTTCGACCAGCTCGCCGCGCAGCCGGGTGTCCACCGCACCGTGCAGCCTGCCCAGCAGGGACAGGCACTGCCCGCCGGTCAGCCGCGGCCACAGCGCCACGTCACCGGGGACATAGGCCAGCCGGGGATGCACCCGGTTCACGTTCCGGACGTCGGCCCCGAAGATCCGGGCCGACCCGCTGCTCGGGCGGATCAGGGCGAGCAGCAGGCGGAGGGTGGTGGACTTGCCGGCCCCGTTCGGTCCCAGATAGCCGAAGACCTCGCCCCGCCGGACTTCCAGATCAAGCGAGTCCAGCGCGGTGAACGAGCCGAAGCGCTTGGTCAGCTTCTCGGTCACGATGGGCGGCGCCCCGTCCCGGGCGCCCGGAAAACCAGCCACGGCTAACCCCCGTTCGCCGTCACTTTCATCACCAGTTGTCACTGAAAGTAAACGATGAGTCGCTGGCGAGGTAGGACCAAAGGTCACAGTCCGGCCGGTGTACCTCCTTGACCGGCTGTGGGCGGTGGCTGGCTCGGGCCGGCCATCCAGGTCTCGGGCCAGTACGGCAACCCGGCGATCTGGCCGGGCGACACGTTCGGCATGGCCGTGCTGCCGGGACTGCGCCAGCGGATCTCCCTCACCTGGGGCAGCGCCGTCGGCGGCAGCCAGGACTCGGAGATCTACGCCGCCAGCGTGACCCTCCCGCCCGGGCGATAGCGGCCCGGGCTACTGGGCGGTCATCCCGCCGTCGGCGGACACCACGCTGCCGGTCATGAAGCTCGCCTCGTCGCTGGCGAGGAACAGCACGACGTTGGCGATCTCGCGGGGCTCGCCAGGCCGCCCGATGGGCTGGAAGCTGCCGATCGTGTCGTAGACGTGCTGCAGCCCGCCCAGCAGCTCGGCGTGCGCGTAGTTGATCGGCGTGTCCACCCAGCCCGGGCACACCACGTTGCAGCGGATGCCCTGCCTGGCGTAGTCGAGCGCGACACCCTTGGTCAGCATCACGCTCGCGCCCTTGGAGGCCGAGTACACGGTGAGGAACGGCTCGCTGACGATCCCGTTCACGCTGGCGATGTTCACGATCGACCCGCCGCCGCGTTCCAGCATCACCGGGATCACCGCCCGGCACCCGTAGAGCTGGCCCTTGACGTTCACGTCCAGGGTCCGGTCGATCACCTCGTCGCTGACCTCGTGCAGCAGCCCGGGGATGTTGACGCCCGCGTTGTTCACCAGCACGTCGACGCCGCCCCAGCGGTCCACCGCAGCGGCGACCATGGCGCCGACGGCAGCGGAGTCAGCGACGTCGGCCACCCGGTCCAGGGCCTCCCCGCCGGCGGCCTCGATCTGCCGGGCGGTGCCCGCGGCGCCGTCCGCCGACAGATCGGCGCACAGGACCTTGCCGCCCTCCTCCGCGAGCCGGATGGCGGTCGCCCGCCCGATGCCGGAGCCGGCGCCCGTGACGATGCAGACCTTCCCGCTCACCCGCCCCCGCGGGCCTTCTGACGCGGCAGCATCCGGCATGGGACCTCCTTCGGCCGGCCGCGAACGCCGCGACCCGCCTGACTCGTGCCTGCTGACATGGGCAGGGGGTGAATTGTGGCATATCTCCCGGATGAGGCCCCGCCTGGTCAGCCGTAGCGTTCCTCGACCGCGGCGGCGATCATCGTGGTGACCGTCTTGAAGCCTGCCGGGCGGGGGGCGGTGAAGTCGACCCCGCGCAGTGCTTGACGCCATGCCCGGCTGGGGTTAACGATTTTCACGGTCTCAGGGTATTCCGCAAGTAAATGACGACGGCGCGGCGTGGACG
>JBLMWU010000070.1:0-2878 GCA_050257395.1 Gemmatimonadota bacterium
TAAATGTCAAGCAGCGCAGGCGGGTTGCTGGGTAACGCGGTGGCCCCAGGCGGTGTCTTCGCTGTAGGGGGTGTTGCTGGCCAGGCAGCCGTGGAGGATGCCGACGAGGCGGTTGCCGAGGGCGCGCAGGGCCTGATGGTGGGTGTCACCGGCGGCCCGGCGCTGGTCGTAGAAGGTGCGGGCGCCGGGGCTGGCGGTGAGCGCGGCGAAGGCCCATAGGTAGATCGCGTCAGCGAGGCGCCTGTTGCGGGCGTGGCGGGCCAGGACGGCGCGGCGGGTGCCCGAGGCGCGGGTGATGGGTGACGTGCCGGCGTAGTTCTTGCGAGACTTGGCGCTGGCGTAACGGCCTGGAGCGTCGCCGAACTCGCCGAGCACCCGGGCGCCCAGGATGGTCCCCAGTCCTGGCAGGGAACGGACCACCGGGGCGTCCGGGTGCAGCTCAAAATCCGCCGCGAGTTGCTGCTCGAGCGCAGCGATCTGGGTGTTCATCTCGGCGATCACCGCCGCGGTGGCGGCCACCGCAGCGCCCATGGCGGCGGCCAGGGCGGGAGCGGGCGCCAGATGCGGCGCGCAGCGCGGCCTGGACCGCTGCGGTGCGCTCGGCGAGACGGCGGGTCCGGCCACCGCGGCGCAAGGCGGCGGTGATCTGGGCCCGCGACAGCGCCGCGCCGAGGGCTGGCTGCGGCGCCACCTTCAGCACGGCGAGCGCATCACCGCTGGTCAGGTCGTCAAGCGCGGCGAGCGCGGCGGGGTAGAACTCCCGCAGCGCGGAGCGGAGCTGGTTCGCCTGCCGGCGCCGCGCCCAGATCCTCGACCGGTGCGCGCGGGCCAGCGCCCGGATCCCCTGAGCCAGGTCACTATCACCAGCCACCGGCTGGTGGTTGTGACGGTCGGTGCGGACCAGGTCTGCCAGCACCTTCGCATCCCCGGGATCAGACTTCGCGCCCGAAGACCCGTGCCGGTCCCGGTAACGCGAGGCCGGCATCGGATTGACCGCAAACACCTGGTAGCCCGCCGCGGCCAGCACGGCCACGAACAAGCCCCGGCCGGTCTCGATCCCGATCACCACCTCACGCGGCTCATCAGCGTGCGCCGCGGCGAGCTCATGGAACCGGGCGATCCCCTCCACTCCCTCCGCCAGCCGGCCACCAGCCAGCCGGCGGCCCTGCTCATCATGAATATGGACATCATGGTGAGACTCCGCCCAGTCCACCCCGGCAAAGATCAACCCCAGCTCCTCCCGCCAGCCCTGAATCTGACAGTGAGCCCGAGGACCCCGGCAGCCCGCTAGGGCGTGTCCTGTAGATCTTGACGGGTTGTTTCGGCTTGGATTGGCCCGTGGACGATGACCGGCTGAGACGGCATGACCTGGATGATGAGGAGTGGGCGCGGCTGAGGCCGTTACTGCCTGCTCATCCGCGGCAGGGGCACCGGTGGAATGATCATCGGCTGGTGATCGATGGGATCTTGTTCCGGACCCGGGCTGGGTGTCCGTGGCGGGACTTGCCGGAGCGGTTCGGGAACTGGAAGACGGTCTATAACCGGCACCGGCGCTGGTGCGGGGATGGGACCTGGGAGAAGATCCTGGACCAGTTGCGGGCTGGGTGTGATGAGGCGCAGGGCAAGGCGTGGACGGTCGCGGTGGATGCCACGGTGGTGCGGGCCCACCAGCATGCGGCCGGGGCGCGCCACCTGCCGCCGGGCGATGTTGACCCGGCGCGGCTGGCGGGCGATCCGCTGAGCGCCCCGGCGCGTGAGAGGGGCTGGATCGAATGACAAGGACCGGGAGGCGCTGGGCCGTTCGCGTGGCGGGCTGACCAGCAAAATCCACCTGCTGGCCGATCCGGCGTGCCGGCCGCTGGCCCGGGTGACCAGCGCCGGTCAGCGCCACGATTCCCTGGCCTTCGGACCGCTCATGGCCCGGCTGAAGATCACCCGGCGGGGCCGCGGCCGGCCCCGGACCCGGCCGGGGCAGGTGCTGGGCGACAAGGCCTACTCCAGCGCTGCGATCCGCTCCCACCTGCGCAGCCGCGGCATCAAGGCCACCATCCCCGAACCGGCGGACCAGGCCCGCAACCGGCGCCGCCGCGGCAGCAACGGCGGCCGCCCACCCGCCCTCGACACCACCGCATACAAGCAGCGCAACACCGTCGAACGCGCCTTCTGCAAGCTGCGCCAGCACCGCGCCGTGGCTACCAGATACGACAAACGCGACTACGTCTGGCGCGGCACCATCGACGTGGCCTCGATCAGAATCTGGCTCCGTGACCCAGTCCCATGATCTACGGGACACGCTCTAGCCGCAACCGGGGCCCGGCCGGCCGGGCCACCGCCCCTGCCACCCGCCGAGCCGGGTGCCGCCATTGAGGTCGACCGGACCGTCAGCCGCACCGGCGCGGTCACCTTGGCCAGCCGCTCTGTCCCGGCCGGGGAGATCCTCGCCGGGCGCCGGGTCCCGGTCCGGATCGAGGAGAACACGCTGATGTGCTTCGACCCGGCCACCCGCGAGCTGCTGCGCACCCATCCGAACCCGCTGACCTGGGACCAGGCCCGCCGCCTGCGCGGCGCCAGGGCCGCCGGGCCACCCCCGCGGCCCTCCACCGAACCGGTCACCGCCCAGCGGGTCGCCAGCAACACCGGCGTCATCATGATCGCCGGGCAGAAGATCGCGCTGGGCCGGATCCACGCCCGCCGCATCGTCACCGTCCACGTCAGCGCCGAGGTCATCACCATCGACCTGGGCGGCGACGACACCCGCACCGTCCGCCGGACCACCACCCAGCCGGTCCGCAGCATCAAAGCCCAGCAGCCCCGCAAGGCTGTTCATGTTTCCTAGGCCATCTGAAAGCATGTCCCGGGACTGATCCGCCAATCATCT
>JBLMWU010000071.1:0-24830 GCA_050257395.1 Gemmatimonadota bacterium
GAACCCGGGCTTCGAGAGCGGCGTGATCACCCCGTGGACCTCGACCTCGGGCGTGCTCAAGCCGAACGGGACCTACCCGGCGCACTCCGGCAACTGGCTGGCGCGGCTGGACGGGCGCAGCGGCACGCACACCGACACGCTTTCCCAGAAGGTGGCCATCTCCAAGACCTGGACGAGCGCGACCT
Organism: Gemmatimonadota bacterium; assembly: GCA_050257395.1. Classification (GTDB taxonomy): domain Bacteria; phylum Actinomycetota; class Actinomycetes; order Streptosporangiales; family Streptosporangiaceae; genus JAIRTY01. The sequence goes on from JBLMWU010000071.1 coordinate 186, forward strand.
TCCAGTTCTACCTGCAGATCCGGAGCAACGATCCCACCACGAATGCGAAGGCGTGGGACACCCTCAAGGTGCAGGTGCTCAGCTCCAGTGGGACGGTGCTCAAGACCCTGGCGACCTACTCGAACAAGAACACCAGGAACAGCTACTTCAAGCACTCGTTCTCGCTGAACTCCTACCTCGGCAAGACGATCATCCTGAAGTTCACCGGCAAGGAAACCCTGACCAAGCACAACACGGCTTTTCTGGTCGATGATAACGCGCTGATCGCGTCCTGACCCGTCTGATCAGCAGCACCTGACCCCGTGGGGCGGGCCCGATCCGGGCCCGCCCCACGGGCGGACGGCCTGCCGGGCGGTCCCGGCCGGGGCTCACCGGCAGCCGCTGGCCGCCCGGCCAGGGCCCTGGCTGACCGGGCCGGCCAGGAATGTGTGGCTTGACAGCGGCCAGACTTTCGGCTTTGCGGGAGTTTCCGGACATACCACCCGAATCAGCGGCCGGGCAATCCGAATTGATAGTGCTATTGCGGCTTTACCGCAGTGACGTGTATTGACGCCCTAATTACAGCCTCGCTAGGTTACCCGCAGGTACCGCGCCCCGGTGCCCGCCGGCCAGCAGGAGGCGCTGGCCGGTTGCCGTGAAGGGAGCAGGATGACACCCCCCACCCCCCTCCGACGGTGGACCGCGCGCGGCACTGTCGCGGTCGCGGCGCTGGCCCTGGCAGCGGGCCCGTCAGCGGCCGCGGTCAGCGCCCAGGCCGCCCAGGCCGCCCCCGCAGGCCACGCGCCGGCGACCAGCGACCCGTACTCGCCGCTCTTCGGGCACCCCTACCGGTATGGCGCCGTTCCCACCACTGACGCTCTCGCCAGAATGCTCAATTGGGCGAAGCAGACCGCGGGTGCGCTGCCGCTGTCGGTTAATGACCTGAACTACGGCGGCGGAATTGACGGGATCGGCGTCACCACCGGCCACGAAAAGGTCTACCTCGTCGTTTACGGCTCCCAGTGGGGCACGCAGGGCACCAACAGCAATGGCGACGTCACCGTGGCCAATGACGCGTCCGGCGAGGTGCCCCGGCTGCAGGAGTTCTTCAAGGGCGTGGGCACCAACGGGGAAACCTGGTCCGGGGTCATGACCCAGTACTGCGACGGGGTCGCCCAGCTGGCGCAGTCCTGCCCGGCCAGCAACAGCGAGCACGTGGCCTACCCCACCGGCGGTGCGCTGTCGGGCGTGTGGGTGGACGAGAGCAGCGCGTCGCCCAGCCAGGCCACCGGTCACCAGCTGGGCGTGGAAGCGGTCAACGCGGCCGCCCACTTCGGCAACACCACCGCCGCGGCCAACCGGGACGCCCAGTACGTGATCCTGTCCCCGACCGGCACCCACCCGGACGGGTTCAACACCACCACCGGGCAGTTCTGCGCCTGGCACGACTACAACGGTGACAGCACCCTGTCCGGCGGCGCAGTGTCCTCGCCCTACGGTGACATCGCGTTCACCAACAGCCCGTACGTGACCGACATGGGCGCCTCCTGCGGCGCGAACTTCGTGAACGCGGGCTCGGCCGGCTCCGTCGACGGCATCACGATCGTCGAGGGGCACGAGTACGCGGAGACCATCACCGACCAGAACCCGGCCGGCGGCTGGACCGACCTGCAGGGCAGCGAGAACGGCGACAAGTGCGCCTGGATCACCCCCGGCACCAGCGGCGGGGCGTTCAACCTGACGACCTCGACCGGCACCTACGCCATGCAGACCACCTGGGCCAACGACGGCTCCGGCGGCTCGGGCGCCTGCGAGGCCAGCCACCCCATCGTCACCAACGGGACCGGCACCAGCGGCAACACCGTCACGGTCACCAGCCCCGGGAACCAGAGCACCAAGCGCAACACCGCGGTGAGCCTGCTCGTCACCGCCAGCGACTCGGCGCTCAGCCAGACCCTCACCTACAAGGCGACCGGGCTGCCCACCGGGCTGTCCATCAACTCGGCCACCGGCCTGATCAGCGGCACCCCCACCAAGGTGCAGACCAAAACCGTCACCGTGACCGCGACCGATACCACCGGCGCCGCCGGATCGGCCACTTTCACCTGGTCAGTCCACCGCTGACCAGCGCCGCCAGGGGCGGGCCGGCTGCCACCGGCCCGCCCCTGGCGGCCCATTTGACTGCCGCCCTGTTACGTCAGCCACGTCCCCGTTTCAGGCTGTCTTGGTTCCACCGCGCCTTGTTTCCGGATCCGCCGGGCAGCGCGCCCGTTTTTCACTACATTCGGTAATGGCTATTGACGCCCTGAATGGCCCTGGTTACGTTGCGCGCAGGCACCCGGACCCACGGTGCCGTGACGCGCAGGCCAACCCGGCAGCGCGGCAGATTCCTGAGTGGAGGCAGCAGGATGAGACACCACAACCCCGTCCGCCGATGGGCCGCCCGCGGCGGGACCGCCGCGTTCGCGGCGGTGACGCTGGCGACCGGGATGCAGATGGCAGCGACCGGCGCCCAGGCCGCCGTCACCAGCTCCCCGGCCGTGGCCAACCCGTACTCGCCGGCCTATCACCACGCCTACCGGCGCGGGGTCGTGCCGGACCGCCCGCAGCTGACCAAGATGCACCAGTGGGCGCGCAGCCACCCCGCCCGCAGGTCATCGAAGAATCTGAGCTACGGCGGCGGGGTCGGCGGGATCGGCGTCACCACCGGCGCCGAAAAGGTGTACCTCGTCTTCTACGGCTCCCAGTGGGGCACCCAGGGCACCAACAGCAGCGGGTACACGACCCTGTCGGGCGACCCGTCAGGTGAGGCGCCCCGCCTGCAGCAGCTGATGAAGGGGCTCGGCACCAACAACGAGCTGTGGTCGGGCGTGATGACGCAGTACTGCGACGGGGTCAGCAAGGGCGCGCAGTCCTGCCCGTCCACCAACACCCAGCACGTCGCGTACCCGACCGGCGGGGCGCTGGCGGGGATCTGGGTGGACGAGAGCGCCGCGTCCCCCTCTCAGGCCACCGCAGCGCAGCTGGGCAGCGAGGCCGTGAAGGCCGCCGGCCACTTCGGCAACACCACCGCCTCGGCCAACCGGGACGCCCAGTACGTCATCATCTCGCCCACCGGCACCCACCCGGACGGGTTCAACACCCCCTCCGGTCAGTTCTGCGCCTGGCATGACTGGAACGGCGACGTCGGCGTCAGCTCCCCGGACGGTGACATCGCCTTCACCAACTTCCCCTACGTCACCGACATGGGCGCCTCGTGCGGGGCGAACTTCGTCAACTCCGGCAGCGCCGGCGCCCTGGACGGGGTGACGATCGTGGAAGGCCACGAGTACGCCGAGACCATCACCGATCAGAACCCGCCCGGCGGCTGGACCGACTCCTCCGGCGCCGAGAACGGCGACAAGTGCGCCTGGATCACCCCCGGCACCAGCGGCGGCGCCTTCAACCTGTCCACGGCGACCGGCAGCTTCGCGATGCAGACCACCTGGGCCAACGACGGCTCCGGCGGCTCGGGCGCCTGCGAGGCCAGCCACGCCATCGTGCCTAACGGCTGACCCAGCCATGCCGGGCGGCCCCCCCGGGCCGCCCGGCACAACGGGCCCGGCGCCTGCCCCGCGGAAAGCCGTTCCCGTCATCGCCCCGGTATGCCGCAGCCAATAGGCGTGCCGGGATTAACCGTGCCGGCCGGCATCGCTTCATGCTGCCATCTGCGTGCCGTTTGCCGGACGCACCGCAACCGCCATCGAGAACCCTTTGCCATTTTCCAGGTTCTTTACAGTTTCATCTATTGACGTCATTTGAGCTGCTCGTTACGTTGCGCTCAGGCACCACTACCCAGGGTGCCTTGGCCGCATGTCAAACAGGCAATGCCGGCCACGAGCAAATGGAGGCAGCATGACATCCGGCTTTCCCCGCCGGCGATGGGCCGGTCACGGTGTGGCCGCGGCGTTAACCGCCATCGCGCTCACCGCTGGCTCGCAGGCCGCCCTGACCGGCGCCCAGGCCGCGGTCAGGCCTGCGCAGGCCGCCGCCAGCCCGGCCGTCACCAACCCCTACTCGCCCGCCTATCACCATCCCTACCGGCACGGGGTTGTGCCCTCCATTCCGCGGCTCGCGAAGATGCGCCAGTGGGCCCGCCAGCACGGGATCCACGCGGCATCCGCCAATAACCTGAGCTATGGCGGCGGGGTCGACGGCATCGGTGTCACCACCGGCCCGGAACAGGTGTACCTGGCCTTCTGGGGCTCGCAGTGGGGCAGCCAGGGCAGCGACGGCAACGGGGACGTCACCCTCTCCGGAGATCCCAACGGCATAGCGCCATATCTGCAGGAGTTCTTCAAGGGGCTGGGCACCGGCGGCGAGCTGTGGTCCGGCGTCATGACCCAGTACTGCGACGGCGCAGCCAGCGGTGCACAGTCCTGCCCGGCCGGCACCCAGCATGTGGGCTACCCCAGCGGCGGCGCGCTGGCGGGCGTCTGGGTGGACGAGAGCAGCGCCGCGCCCAGCCAGGCCACACCCGCCGACATCGGCAACGAGGCCGTCAGCGCCGCCGGTTTCTTCGGCAACACCACCGCCGCGGCCAACCGGGACGCCCAGTACGTCATCGTCTCCCCCACCGGCACCAACCCGGACAACTACCAGGGCCAGGGCTTCTGCGCGTGGCACGACTGGAACGGTGACTCCTACGTCGGCGTCAGCTCGCCGTACGGGGACATCGCCTTCACCAACCTTCCCTACATCCCCGACGCCGGGGCTTCCTGCGGGATGGACTTCGTCAACAGCAGCGGCACCCTCGACGGTGTCTCCATCGTGGAAGGCCACGAGTACGCCGAGACCGTCACCGACCAGAACCCGGCCGGCGGCTGGACCGACTCCTCCGGCAACGAGAACGGCGACAAGTGCGCCTGGATCAGCCCCGGCACCAGCGGCGGCTCCTTCAACCTGTCCCTGACCACCGGCACTTTCGCCGTCCAGACCACCTGGGCCAACGACGGCAACGGCGGCGCGGGCGCATGCGAGGGGAGCCACTCCATCGTGACCGGCTGACCAGCGCAGGGCGGCACGGCCGGGCGGCCCACCGGGCGGCCCACCGGGCGGCCCGGCCTCCGCCCGCAGCCATTCCCCCGTGCCCGCGCCATCCGCCATCAAAGGGTGTTGCGGGATTTCCCCCCATGGCTTGGCGGCAGCCTGCCGTCAAGCCATTCTCTGCTCGCTTTGACATCGCCCCATTACCGTTTCCTGACTACTCAAAGTGACCTATTGACCCGCCAAAAATCACTGGTTATGTTTCGCGCAGGCACCACGACCCCACGGGTGCCAAGCCCGGCACGCCAACAGGCAGCGCCGGCATGTGCGGAATGGAGGCACCACATGAGACGCACACCGCTACTCCGGAGATGGGCCACCCGCGGCGGCCTGGCCGCGATAACGGCCATCACGCTGGCCACAGGCATGCAGGCAGCCGCGACCGGCGCCCAGGCCGCGGTGACCACCGCCAGCGTGCACCATCCCCCGGCCGTGACCAACCCCTACTCACCCGCCTATCACCACTCGTACCGAGTCGGTGTTGTGCCGACCATTCCGCGGCTAGCCAAGATGCGCCAGTGGGCGCACAGCCACCCCGGCGCCGTCGCAGCGGCATCCGCCAATGACCTGAATTACGGCGGCGGGATCGACGGGATCGGCGTGACTACCGGCAAGGAAAAGGTGTACCTGGTCTTCTACGGCTCCCAGTGGGGCACCCAGGGCACCAACAGCAGCGGCGATGTCACCCTGTCCGGCGACCCGTCGGGTGAGGCGCCGCGGCTGCAGGAGTTCTTCAAGGGGCTTGGCACCGGCAGCGAGCTGTGGTCCGGCGTCATGACCCAGTACTGCGACGGCGTCACCGCCGGCTCGCAGTCCTGCCCGGCGAGCAACACCGCGCACGTCGCCTACCCGACCGGCGGCGCGCTGGCCGGCGTCTGGGTGGACGAGAGCGCGTCATCCCCCAGCTCCGCGACCGGCCATCAGCTGGGCGTCGAGGCGGTCAACGCGGCCGCCCACTTCGGCAACACCACCGCCGCGGCCAACCGGGACGCCCAATACGTCGTCCTGTCCCCGACCGGGACCAACCCGGACGGCTGGCTGACCAACGGGTTCTGCGCCTGGCACGACTACAACGGCGACAGCACCCTGTCCGGCGGCGCGGTCAGCTCCCCCTACGGCGACATCGCCTTCACCAACTTCCCCTACGTCACCGACCAGGGCGCGTCCTGCGGCGCGAACTTCGTCAACTCCGGGTCTGCCGGCACCGACGACGGCGTCACCATCGTGGAAGGCCACGAGTACGCCGAGACCGTCACCGACCAGAACCCGGCGGGCGGCTGGACCGACTCCTCCGGCGCCGAGAACGGCGACAAGTGCGCCTGGATCACCCCCGGCACCAGCGGCGGCTCCTTCAACCTGTCCCTGACCACCGGCAGCTACGCGGTGCAGACCACCTGGGCCAACGACGGCTCCGGCGGCGCCGGGGCCTGTGAGGGCAGCCACGCCATCGTCAGCAACGGCGGCGGCAGCGGCAACACCGTGACGGTCACCAACCCGGGCAGCCAGTCCGGCACCGTCGGCACCGCCGCCAGCCTGCAGATCAGCGCGAGCGACTCGGCCTCCGGGCAGACGCTCACCTACAGCGCCAGCGGCCTGCCCGCCGGGCTGTCCATCAACTCCTCCACCGGCCTGATCTCCGGCACCCCGACCACGGCTGGCACCTACAGCGTCACCGTGACCGCCACCGACACCACCAGCGCCAGCGGCTCGGCCAGCTTCACCTGGACCATCGGCGGCAGCGGCGGCTGCACCGTGCAGCAGCTGCTGGGCAACCCCGGATTCGAGACCGGCGCAGCCGCGCCGTGGACCTCGACCGCGGGCGTCATCAACGCCAACGGCGCCGGTGAGACCGCCCACAGCGGCTCGTGGTACGCCTGGCTGGACGGCTACGGTTCCACCCACACCGACACCCTGTCCCAGGCCGTCACCATCCCCAGCGGGTGCACCCACACGACGTTCAGCTTCTGGCTGCACATCGACACCGCTGAGACGACCACCACCACCCAGTTCGACAAGCTGACCATCACGGCCAACGGCACGACCCTGGCCACGTTCTCCAACCTCAACCACGCCAGCGGCTACACCCAGCACACGTACTCGCTGTCCGGCTTCGCTGGCAGCAGCGTGACCATCAAGTTCACCGGCACCGAAGACAGCTCGCTGCAGACCTCGTTCGTCGTTGACGACACGGCGGTCACCACCGGCTGACCTGTCACCGCCCGTGCAGGGCACTGGTGGCCCGCGCCGGCCGGCGCGGGCCACCACCCATGCCGGCGCCTACTCCGGCGGTAGTACTCCCGGCGAGTACCCCGCGCCGGCAGGTGCCTCCCTGCGCAGGACGATCGGGCGGGCCGTTCTCGCGAGCATCGGAAGCGTTAACCGCTCCTAGCTCGTGGGAGATCCCGATGTCACACGCATCCGCTGCCCGGCCGGCCGGGCCCGGCCCGATCGGCTGGGCCGGCCGCACCTGCTACCGCCACCGCTGGCTCACCCTGCTCGTCTGGCTCGCCGGGGTGGCCTGCCTGATCACCCTGTGGACCCGGTTCGGCGCGCCCGCCCAGGACAACTTCGCCGGCGGCGACCCCGGCCAGGCTCTGCTGAACCAGCATTTCCACCAGGCCTCCGGCGACACGCTCACGCTCGCCATCAGGTCCACCGCCCCGGTGACCAGCCCTGCGGTGCGCAGCCAGGTGACGGCCGCGCTCGCGCCGTTCGCGCACGCGGCGCACGTCACCTCGGTGGCCAGCCCTTACCAGGCGCCCGGGCAAATCTCCCGCAGCGGGCACATCGCGTTCGCCCGGATCCAGTTCGGCGTGCCCGGCGCGAAGATCAGCAACACCGAGGCGCTGGCGCTGATGCACGACACAAGGGCCGCGTCCGGGCACGGCGTCACGTTCAGCCTCGGCGGCGACGTGGTTGACCTGGCCGAGACCCCCTACGGCGGCCCGACCGAGGGGATCGGCGTGCTGGCCGCCGCGGTAGTGCTGCTCATCGCGTTCGGCTCGCTGCTGGCCATGGGCCTGCCGATTCTCACCGCCCTGCTCGGCATCGGCGCCGGGATGTCGCTGATCGCGCTGCTCGGCCACCTCATCCCGGCCCCGTCGTTCTCCCCGATCATCGCCGCCATGATCGGGCTGGGGGTTGGCGTGGACTACGCCCTGTTCATCGTCACCCGGTTCCGCGAAGGGCTGCGGGCCGGCCGGACCCCGGAGGATGCGGTCGTCACCGCGATGCGCACCGCCGGGCGGACCGTGCTGATCGCCGGCGCCACCGTGGTCATCGGCATGCTGGGCCTGCTGGTGCTGCGCGAGTCCCTGCTCAACGGGGTCGCGGTGGCCGCCGGCGCGACCGTGGCCATGGTGCTGCTCGGCTCGCTGACCCTGCTGCCAGCGCTGCTGGGCTTCACCGGCAGCCGGCTGGCCAGGCCGTCCCGGATCAGGCTGCCGCGCTGGCTGGGCGGCCAGCGCCGGGGCGGCGGCGCACGCCCGGCCGCGGAGCGGTGGGCCGGCGTCATCCAGCGCCGCCCGCTGGCCGCCGCGCTGCTGTCGGCCGGCATCATCCTGGCCCTGGCCGCACCCGCGCTCGGCATGAAGCTGAACATGCCGGACGAGTCCAGCCAGGCCCGCGGCAGCATGGGCTACGCCAGCTACCAGACCATGGCGCAGGGCTTCGGCCCGGGCTTCAGCGCCCCGCTGATCGTCGCGGCCAGCCTGCCCTCGCCGGGCGCCAGCACCGCCCGGCTGGCGGACGCGATCCGGTCCACCGCTGGCGTGGCCGACGTCACCCCGGCGGTGGTCAGCCGGGACGGGCACGCCGCCATGCTCATCGCCTACCCCACCACCAGCGAGCAGAACACCGCCACCAACGACCTGGTCAGCAAGCTGCGCGGCCAGGTGCTCCCGCGGGCGACCGCCGGCACCGGTATCCGCGCCTACCTCACCGGCCCGAACGCGGGCGGGGTGGCCTTCGCGAACCTGGTCTCCCAGCGGCTGCCCTGGCTGATCGGGGTGGTGGTGGCGCTGTCGGTGCTGCTGCTGCTGGTGATGTTCCGGTCGGTGGTGCTGGCGGTCAAGGCGGCGGCGATGAACCTGCTGTCGATCTCCGCGGCCTATGGCGTGCTGGTCGCCGTCGTGCAGCACGGCTGGCTCCGGCAGGTGTTCGGCTTCCCCGAGACCATGCCGGTCACCACCTGGGTGCCGATGTTCCTGTTCGTGATCCTGTTCGGGCTGTCCATGGACTACGAGGTGTTCCTGCTCTCGCGGGTCCGGGAGGAGTACGACCGCACCGGTGACAACGCGGCCTCGGTCGCCCGCGGCCTGGCCCGTACCGCCCGGGTGATCACCGCGGCCGCGGCGATCATGGTGGTGGTGTTCCTGTCCTTCGTGCTCGGCGCGAACGTGGCGGTCAAGCAGATCGGCCTCGGCCTGGCGGTGGCGGTGCTGATCGACGCCACCCTGGTCCGGATGGTGCTGGTCCCGGCCGTCATGGAACTGCTGGGCAAGGCGAACTGGTGGCTGCCCGGGCCGCTGGCCCGCATCCTCCCCCCGGCCTCCCCCAGCGAGGACGAGTCCCCGGTCCCGGCGCCGGTCGCCGTCCCCGCCCGGGACTGACGGCCGCCCGGCCGGGGCCTCCTGCGGGAGGAGCGCCCGGCGCCGCTGAACCCGCCGCGGCGCCGGGCGCACTTATGTCCGCAAAGGCCCGATACTGGTGGGACTGCAGTTCCGATGGGAGGGGCCATGGCACGGCTCGGCGGGATGTACGGCCCGGACGCCACGTTCCTGGGCGTGCCCAGGGCCGACCTGGCTGAGCCCGGCTCGTGGGCGGGGACCGACGTCCTGGTCATCGGCGCCCCGTTCGACGGCGGGACCTCGCACCGGCCGGGCGCCCGGTTCGGCCCGCAGGCGATCCGCTTCACCGACTACCTGCCGCACGACGCCTCCCGGCCGCACCTCGCGCTGGGCGTGGATCCCCTGGTGGACCTGCGGGTCGCCGACGCCGGCGACGTGGAGATGCCGTCCGGCGACACCGAGCTGTCGCTGCGCCGCCTGGAAGACGCGGTGCACCAGGCCTGCCAGGGCGGCGCGGTGCCGGTCATCCTCGGCGGCGACCACACCATCGCGCTGCCGGACGCCACCGGGGTGGCCCGGCACGTGGGCTGGGGCCGCCTGTCCGTCATCCACTTCGACGCGCACGCCGACACCGGCGACACCCAGTTCGGCTCCCTGCACGGGCACGGCACCCCGATGCGGCGGCTGATCGAGTCCGGCGCGGTCCGCGGCGACCGGTTCCTGCAGCTCGGGCTGCGCGGCTACTGGCCCGAGCCGGAGACTCTGGACTGGATGGCGGAGCAGGGCATGCGCAGCTACGAGATGACCGAGCTCGTGGCGCGGGGCCTGACCGAGTGCCTGACCGAGGCGTTCACCATCGCCACCACCGACTGCGACGGAGTTTTCCTGTCGGTGGACGTGGACGTGGTGGACCCGGGCATGGCGCCGGGCACCGGCACCCCGGAGCCGGGCGGCCTGACCGCCCGGCAGCTGCTCGACGCGGTCCGGCGGATCGCCATGGAACTGCCGCTGGCCGGGGTGGACGTGGTGGAGGTGGCGCCGCCCTACGACCACGCCGAGGTCACCGCGATGCTGGCCGGCCGGGTGGTGCTGGAGGCGCTGTCCGGGCTGGCCTGGCAGCGCCGCAAGGCCGCCGGGCTGCCGGTGCGCGAGCCCGCCGATCCGCTGCTGGCGGGCCGCCGGCCCGGCGCTGGCCAGATCCGGGGTGAGCAGCAGGCATAGGCCCGCCAGCTGGCACCGGGGCGGGACATCGAGGCGATCTATGCTTGCCTCATGCTGGACGTGACCAGGCTCCGGGTCCTGGTCGCGGTGGCCCGGCACGGATCAGTGACCGCCGCGGCCCGGTCGCTGAACTACGCCCAGCCATCGGTCAGCCACCACCTGGCCCGGCTGGAGGCCGAGACCGGCACCCAGCTCACCCGGCGTTCCGGCCGCGGCGTCCGGCTCACCGAGGCCGGGTGGCTGCTGGCCGAGCGGGCCGAGGAGATCCTCGGCCGGCTGGAGGCCGCCGAGACCGAGCTGGCCGCCCAGGTCGGGCAGCGCGCGCAGCGGGTCCGGCTCGCCGCGTTCCCTTCCGCGCTGGCGACCATCGGCGCGGCCGCCGCGGCCCGCCTGCGGGCCGAGCATCCCGGCACCGAGCTGCTGCTCACCCAGGCGGAGCCCGCCGAAGCGGTGCACATGCTGCGGGCCGGCGCGGCGGATGTGGCGCTGGCCTGCCGGTACCTGCAGGGCGGCGAGATCGTGTATGAGCCCGGCGACACCGGCGACGGGGTCCGGTGCCACCTCCTGCTCGCCGAGCCGGTGCTGCTGGTGACCAGCGCGGCCGGGCCGGCCCCGGGCGGCGCCGGCCCGGCGGGGCGGCCGGTCCCTGGGCGGCATCCGCTGGCCCCGCTCGCCCGCTCTTCCTGGATCGCCGGCTGCGAGGACAGCCGGGGCTACCTGGACTGGGTGTGCGAGCAGGCCGGGTTCACCCCGCGGGTCGCGGTCACCACCAGCGACCACGTGGCTGCGCAGGCGCTGGTCGCGGCGGGGCTGGGCGCGGCCGTCCTGCCCGAGCTGGCCCTGCGGGCCGCCCGCCATCCCGGGGTGCACACCGAGCCGCTGCCCGGTGCCAGCCGTCAGGTGCTGGCACTCACCTACGGCGAGCCGCCGGAACCGCCGGCGGTGGCCGCCCTGCTCGGCGTGCTCCGCCCGGCCGCGCCGGCCGGCTGATCAGATGGCCGCCTCGCGGCCCTGCCAGTACGGGTCGCGCAGCCGCCGCTTGAGCAGCTTGCCGCTGGGGTCACGGGGCAGCTCGTCCGCGAAATCGATGGACCGCGGCCACTTCATCCGGGCCAGCCGGCCGTCCAGCGAGGCCAGGATGTCCGCGGCCAGTTCCGGGGTGCCGGCCACCCCCTCGGCCGGCTGCACCACGGCCTTGACCGACTCGCCCCAGTCGTCATCCGGGATGCCGAACACGGCCACGTCCGCGACCTGCGGGTGCATGATGATCTCGGCTTCGATCTCCGCCGGGTAGATGTTCGCGCCGCCGGAGATGATCATGTCCGACTTGCGGTCGCACAGGAACAGGAACCCGCCCGCGTCCAGGTACCCGATGTCCCCGACCGTGAAGAACCCGTCCAGCCAGGCCGCCTTGGTCTTGTCCGGGTCGTCCTTGTACTCGAACTCGGTCAGCATCATCTTCATGTAGACGGTGCCGGGCACCCCGGGCGGGCAGTCCCGGTGCTCCTCGTCCAGGATGCGGACCTCGCTGATCGGCCACGGCTTGCCCACGGTGCCCGGGCGGGCCAGCCAGTCCTCCGGGGTGACGATGGTGCCGCCGCCCTCGGTGGCCGCGTAGTACTCGTACACGCACGGGCCCCACCAGTCCAGCATCGCCCGCTTGATCCCGGGCGGGCAGGGCGCCGCGGCGTGGATCAGCCAGCGCATGGACGACAGGTCGTAGCGGCGCCGGGTCTCCTCCGGCAGGTCCAGCATCCGCTTGAACTGGGTCGGCACCATGTGCGAGTTGGTGACCCGGTACCGGTCCACCAGCGCCAGCGCCTGCTCGGAATCCCACGAGTCCATGTACACGAGGGTGTGGCCCATGTGAATGGCCGCGCCGCCGAACACGGTCACCGCCGTGTGGTAGTTCGGCGACGTCACCAGGTGCGCGTTCGGCTGCCCGGCGGTGATGCCGAAGAACTGCGGCAGCACCGTGCCCAGTTCCGCCGCGTCGTCCGGGTCCACCCCGGACAGCGGCCGGCGCACCCCCTTGGGCCGGCCGGTGGTGCCCGAGGTGTAGTGCATGGTCGCGCCCGCGGTCCGGTCCGCCGGCAGGTCCGTGGGCTGGCCCGCCAGCAGCTCCGCCACCGGGCGGAACCCGGGCACGCTGCCGTAGCTGAACCGCGCCCCGGCCGGCACCCCGGCCTCGTCGGCGGCGGCCGCGCCCGCCTCGGCGAACCGCTCGTGCACGAAGAACGCCTTGGCTTCGCAGTCACGGACGATGTAGGCGATCTCCGGCGCGGTGTAGTGCCAGTTGATCGGGGTGAAGTACCAGCCTGCCTGCAGCACGGCGAGGTAGATCTCCAGCGGCGCGGCACCATTCGGGACCACCCCCGCGATGCCGTCACCGGGCTGCAGGCCCAGCTCACGCAGCCCGTGGACGAGCTGGTTCACCCGGGCGAGCAGGTCGCCGGCGGAGTGCTCGGTCCCGTCCGGGTCGATCGCCGCCACCCAGCCCGGGTCGCCGAGCGCCCGCTGCCAGAAACCGAGCCCCATGATGCCTCCTTTGGCACGACCTGTCGGGGCACAGGCTAGTGCACGTGCCGGTAAGTACACAGAACTCTTACTGGCTCCTCGCCAGGAGGCGAGCGACTCCCCTGCCGGGCCCTTGGGGCTTGGGCGGGGGCGGGCCGGTGCCGGCCAGGGGACCTTTGGCGGGGCCGTGATAGGGGCGGCGCCGTGGGTCACGTCGTGCCGGTGACACGCCTGGCAGGTGTGTTCCGGCTCGGCGGTGCGTGACAGCGGCCGGCAAAGCGGGCGCTGTGGTTCCGCCACCGGCTCGGGTGGCGATGGTGGCAGCCGCGAGCAGGTCGCGGTGCCCGGTACAACCGCAGTGCGGGCAGGACATGACCCGCCCCGCAGGCTTGGTGATGCGCCTCGTGCAGGCGGGGCAGGTGGAGGAGGTGCCCCGTTCGTCCACCAACCGCACGGCGATCCCAGCCTGCCCGGCCTTATCGGCCAAGGCAGACATGAGGTGGCCGACGCGCCAGTCGCGGGTTCGCTGGTGGTGCCTCCGGCCCGCCTTCAGGGCCAGGACGCCGCGAGGGTCACCGACCGCCAGCGTGCCCACTCGCTGAGAGATAGCCCAGGTGATGACGGTGCGGGCGGCTTCGTGCTGGGCTTGGCGGATCCTCCGCCGGTGGCGGGCCTCCACCAGCCGTTGCCGGCGGCGGAACTGACGCCACCGCCGCGAACCCCGCTGGCCCGGCGTGGGCGCCCGGCGCGCCACGGCGCGCCGGCGGGCCTTGGCCTCTATGAGGTGCTGGCGGTGCTCGGCGCGGATCGCCCGGCCGGACACCAGCAGCCCTTGCCCGGCGGGCCCGGCCACCGCATAGGGGTGGATGATTCCCAGGTCCACCCCTGCCACCCGGGACGGCTCAGGGCCCTGCCCTGGCGAGTAGGAAGCGACTGGCACCTCAGCAGTCACGTCCACCCATAGCCGCCCGGCGTCGTACAGCAGCGTCACGGAGCGGACCTGCCCGGGCGGATAAGGCGGGTCGCGCTCCAGGCGCACCACCAGTGGCGGGCAGCCGCGGGCAACGGGCAGCCGCAGCCGCCGATCGTCCAGGGTGAAGGTGCCGTGGTACCAGCGCACGGGCATCAGCCGCCGACGCCGCCGGGGAAACCGCGCGCTCGAGTCACCCTCCTGACGGCGCTTCGCCGCCGCAAACCACGCATCGGAATATCCCTGCAGCACAGACCGCGCCCCCACGCTATCCAGTTCCCCGAACGTGCCCGGGCCGGAGGCCGCCAGCTCCCGGAATAACCCCTGATAGCTCACGAGCAGCGGGACCTGCCGACGGCGCCGCCACGCGTTGATCTCCAGCACGCACGCCCACACGTCACCGGCAGAGGCGAGCAGCCCCACCAGCCGCCGCCGCTGCGCCGCCGGCACCCGCACCCCAACCCTCGCTGTGCGGTGCACCACCGGTGGACGATCACGACCACGCCGTCTGGGCATGCCCCCATCACATCAGTCCCCACTGACAACGCAGCCCCGCCCAACATCCGCATCACTTGCCATCAGCACCGCTAGCTGTCCGGATGCGCGCCGGGAAAGGCTCCGGCGGCGTCGCTGCTGCGCTGCACACGCGCCAGTGGGCCTGGTGCCCCGGCGGGTATCCTGGCAGCGGAGAGCCGGAAGCCTGGTCGGCGCGTCCCCCCTGGCGGAAGGAGCGGCAGCCGGTGCCCGTGGCCCTCTCCATCGTCGCTTTCCTTGCCGCTACTGCCGTCAGCCTGGCCACCAGCTACCTGCTCGTCACCAGGCTGGAGCGGATCGGCGCGCGGCTGGGCCTGTCGGAGGCCCTGCTGGGGGTGGTGGCCGCCCTCGCCGCGAACGCACCCGAGATCACCTCCTCGGTGACCGCCCTCACCAGCCACCAGCAGAAGATCGGCGCCGGCGTCATCATCGGCTCGAACGTCTTCAATCTGGCGGCGCTGCTGGGCCTCGGCGGCGTGGTGGCCGGCCGGATCGCCCTGCATCGCCGGGTCGTGGCGCTGAACGGCGCCGTCGGCATCTGGATCGCGGTGATCTGCCTGATCACCATGCTCGGGGCGGTGCCGCCTGCGGCCGGGCTGGTGCTGGTGCTGGCCGTGCTGGTGCCCTACCTGGTCGTGCTCGGGCTGGGGCACGTGCGGCTGGCGCGGCTGCCGTTCGCCCGCCGCTGGGAGAGCTGGCTGGCCACGGCGGTCACGGAGGAGGAGCAGGAGCTGACCGAGGTCATCCACCCGCGCCAGGGCCGCCTGCGGGACGTGGCGCTGGCCGGTGCCGCCCTGGTGGTGGTGGTCGCGGCGAGCGTGACCATGGAGCGGTCGGCGGCGGGCCTCGGCACCCGCTTCGGGGTGCCGCAGATCGTCACCGGCGGCATCGTGCTGGCGGCGGTCACCAGCCTGCCGAACGCGGTGGCCGCGGTCTACCTGGCCGGCCGCGGCCGGGGCGCCGCCATGCTGAGCACCACCCTGAACAGCAACGCGCTCAACGTGGCCGCGGGCCTGCTCGTGCCAGCCGTGTTCACGGGCCTGGGCGCGCCGTCGCCCCACTCGGACCTCATCACCATCTGGTACCTGGGGCTGACGCTGGCCGCGCTGGCGTTCGCCTACCGGCACGGCGGGGTGAGCCGGGCGACCGGGGCGTTCATCATCGGCATGTACCTGGTCTTCGTGGGGTCGCTGCTGGCCACCGACCGCGCGGCCGACCCCGGCTACCGGCTGACCGTCATCCCGCTGATCGTGGCGGCCGTTGCCTGCCTGCTGGCACTGGTGCGCAGGCCCGCCGTGGCGCCTCCGGGCAGCCGCCGGGCCCGGGATGACGCGGCCGCCGCCGGGGACCGGGCAGCCAGCGCCCGGGACCGCTGACCGGCAGGCCCGCTGGCCCCCGGCCGGCTCAGCAGGCGGAGACGGGGACCGCTGGCAGCAGCCGCTCGTACGCCTCCAGGTCGACCTCACCGGACGGCAGGACCGCGGCCGCCAGCGCGGCGGCGTGCCGGAGCCGGTCCGGCCACGGCCAGCCGACCAGCAGGCCGGGGATCAGCCCGGCCACCAGTGCTTCCCGTGCCCCGGGCCGGCCCGGGTCGCCGGGGGGCGCGGCCCGCCACTGCCCGTCGGCCGTGACCGCCCTGACCTCCCCGGCGGTGACCGTGACCAGCGCGCCGACCCCGTCGGCCAGCAGTGCGGCGGCGTCCAGCCCGCTGGCCGGCCCGGCGCCGCCGGGACCGGGGATGACCAGCGCGGGCCGCCGGCCCAGCCCGTGCGCCAGCTCGGTCCCGCCCGCGTCGATCACGGCGGGCACCCCGGCGTCGGCGGCGTAGGTGGCGAGCGTGCCGTAGATCTCCGGCGGCAGCCCGGCGGGCAGGCTGCCGGACAGCACCACCGCCACGGCGTCGGCGAGCAGCCCGCGGTAGTCCGCGGCCAGCCGGCCGACCTCCTCGGTGGTGATGTACGGGGCGGGCTCGGTGAAGCCGGTGGTCTGCCCGGCGGCGTCGGTGATCTCGATCACCCGCCGCGACTCCCGGCCGATCGAGGTGAACCGGGCCGGCACCCCCGACCGGGCCAGGTCGGTCCTGATCAGCTCGCCGGTCGCGCCGCCGGCCAGCCCGGCCGCCAGCACGTCGTGCCCGAAGGCCTGCAGCACCCGGGCGATGGCCAGCCCATGCCCGCCAGCCCGGGAGCTGGCCTGGCTGAGCTGGTTGCTCTCCCCCAGCGCCAGCCGGGCCGCCCGGTACTGGACGTGCAGGGCGGGATTGAGCGTGACCGTGACGATCACGGCGCGAGCTCCGCCGCCAGCATCGCCCCCAGCTCCCAGCACGCCTCCAGGTCCGCCTTGGACGGCGGCCCGGTCACGCACACCGGCGGCCGGATCCGCCGCCAGGACAGGCCGGCCGCGATGGACTCCACGCCCCGCACCGCCCCGGTGGTGTCGCTGGCGCCGTGGACGTACAGGGCGTAGGGCCGCCGGGCCGTCGCGGTCAGGCAGGGGTAGTAGATCTGGTCGAAGAAGTGCTTGAGCGCGCCGGACATGTAGCCGATGTTCGCGGGGGTGCCGAGCAGGTAGCCGTCGGCTGCGAGCACGCCGGGCGCGGACGCGGTCAGCGCCGGGGCGGTGACGACATCCACGTCCTCGATCTCGTCGGTGGCAGCGCCGGCCATCACCGCCTCGAACATCTCCTGCAGGGCCGGCGATGTGGTGTGGTGGACGATCAGCAGCGTCGCCATCAGCCGCGGGCCGGCCGGCTCACAGCCCAGTGATCAGGCATTCCCGCATAGTACGCCCGCCCGCCGCCACGGGGGCCCGGGGCTCGCCGCGGCCGGAACCGCGGCGGGACATGCCCTAACCTTGGCCCATGCGTCCTGCTCTGGGTGTTCTCGCCGATGTCTGCTGCGTGCTGGCCTTCGTGATCATCGGCCGGGGCCAGCACCACGACGGGGTCACCGTGGCCGGGGTGGCCAGCACCGCGTGGCCGTTCCTGGCCGGGCTGGCCGTCGGCGTGCTGGCGGGCCGGTCCTGGCGGCAGCCGTTCGCGCTGTGGCCGTCCGGGGTCGTGGTGTGGGCCTGCACGGTCGTGGGCGGCCAGGCGCTGCGGGCCATCTCCGGGCAGGGCACCGATCTGGCGTTCATCCTGGTGTCCGCGGCGTTCCTGGGGCTGTTCCTGTTCGGCTGGCGGGTGGTGGTCCAGCTGACCGCCCGCTCGTTCAGCAACGTGTCCGGCTGACGCCGGGGCAGCCGGAGATCCCGAGCTTCCGTTAGTTGATGCTAACGTTCGTGAGGACTAACGTTAGCGTCAGCCGGCACACCCCTGGGAGGGCAGCAGCCATGGGCCAGCCAGTCGCGGCCATGTTCACGGACCCGGACGGCAACCCGGTCGGGCTCTGGGCCTGACCGTCATGGCTGGCGAACGGGCCTGCAGCAGGCCGGACGAGGCGCCCGGCGAGCCGGGCCCCGGTGAACAGGCAACCGACGAGGCGCTGAGGGCACTCGCCGAGCCGCGCCGCCGGGCCATCCTCCGGCTGGTCGCCCACAGCGAGCTGGCCGCGGGCGAGATCGCGGCCGCGTTCGAGGTGACCAGGCCGGCCGTCAGCCAGCACCTCACCGTCCTCAAGAACGCGGGCCTGCTCACCGAGCGCCGCGATGGCACCCGCCGGCTGTACCGGGCCCGCCCGGAGGGACTCGCCGGCCTGCGGGAGTTCCTCGACGGCATGTGGGCCTCGTCCCTGGACGCGGCCCGCCGGATCGTGGAAGCCGAACGAGGCATCACCGATGACGGCGCCGCCGCCCGGGCCGGGAGGACCGCATGACCGCCCCCCGGGAGCCCGCCGGCCCCGCTCCCGTGACGGCGCTGCGCCGCCCGCCGGTCCGGCAGTCGGTCATCGTGCGCAGCGACCGGGAGCACACGTTCACCACCTTCGTGCGGACCATCGGCGCCTGGTGGCCGGTGCAGCCGTTCTCGGCGGGCAAGGACCGGGTCCGTGCCATCACCGTGGAGGAGCGGCCCGGCGGCCGGGTCTATGAGACCTGGGACGACGGCACCGTCGTGGACTGGGGTGAACTGCTCGCCTGGGAGCCGCCGGAGCGGTTCGTGATGACCTGGGCGATGACCCCGGCCACCACCGAGGTGGAGCTCAGCTTCGCCGCCCTCGCCCCGGCGCTCACCCGGGTCACGGTCGAGCACCGCGGCTGGGAGGCGCTCACCGACGGGCAGCTCCGCGAGGACTGCGCGCTGCCCGGCGGCTACGCCGGCGGGTCCTACGCGGCAGGCTGGACCACCATCCTCGGCCACCTGGCCGCCGTACTCGGGAGGGCAGAAGGATGACGGTGGAGCCGGGGCCCCTGGAGACCTACGAGATGGTGCTGCTGCGCACACCCGCGGCTACCGCGACTTCGACGACGGGAATCGGGAACGGATCTTCCGCGAGCACCTCGCCTACGTGCTTGACCTGGTGGGGAGCGGGCGGCAGCTGGCAGCCGGGCCGGTGCGCGACAGCCCGGCCGAGGACATCTGCGGGTTCGGCCTGTTCCAGCAGGGCTCGCTGGCCGCGGTGCGCGAGCTGATGGACGGCGACCCCGGCGTGAAACAGGGGCTGTACTGCTACGACGTCATGGCCTGGCAAACCCCGGCCGGGCGGATCAGCTTCACCAGCCCCTGACCGGCCGCGCGGAGGCGCCCGTCGCCGGCCCGGCCGGGCGCTGAGTTCAGCGCGGGCCGGAAGACCGGGATGGCCGGGACCACCGGCCGGCTGGCCGGGACCAGCGGCCCTGGCCGCAGCCGGGAGCCGGATCCAGCCTGAGGGTGCCCAGCAGGAATCCATCCGTCAGGCAGTGGTCAGCATGATCCGTTATATCCGGCTGACCGGCGCGATCAGCGCGGCCGGCCTCGCCGCAGCCACGTTCCTCATCCCCGCGCAGGCCCTGGCCAATCCCGCCACCACGGTCACGTACGGGGTGTCGGCGAGCACGTCCAGGTTCAGCGGTGCCGCGTTCGACATCGGCGCCGCTCCGCCGCTGGCGACCATGCAGGCATGGACCGCCTCGCCCTACCGGGTCATCGGCATCTACATCGGCGGCGTCACCCGCACCTTTAAACAGCCGAATCTCACGGCCGCCTGGATTTCCGCGACCTCGCAGCTCGGCTGGCGGTTCCTGCCCATCTACAAAGGGCTCCAGCCGGCCTGCGGTCACACACCAGTGGCAGCCGACAAGCAGATCTCACTGAACCTGACCACCGCGCGCAGCCAGGGCACGGCGGCGGCCAACGACGCCGACACCCAGCGGGCGGCCCTCGGCCTGTCCAAGGGCAGCGCCATCTACAACGACATCGAGGCGTACGCCACCACCAACATCGCCTGCCGCAACTCGGTGCTGACCTTCCTGTCCGCCTGGACCACCCGGCTGCACCAGCTCGGAAACGTATCCGGCGTGTACGCGAACCTCAACAACGGCGCACGTGATCTGTCCGCCGCCTACTCCTCAGCCGCCTACGCCCGCCCGGATGCGCTCTGGATCGCCCGCTACGACGGCAGCACCTCGCTGACCGGCTGGGCCGGGATCCCCGACCAGCAGTGGGCGACACACCAGCGGGCCAAGCAATACCTCAGCAACCAGAAACAGACCTACGGCGGCGTCACGCTCACCATCGACCCGGACCAGCTGAACGCGCCCATCGCCACCGTCAAGCACCCCTACTCGGTGACCAGCGCGACCGGGGTCAATGCGCGCTCCGGGCCTGCCACCTCCTATCCGGTGGTCAAGAGCTATCCGGCGCGCGCGCAGGTGTCTGTGGTCTGCCAGACCCCGGGTAGCAAGGTCGGCACCACCAGCGTGTGGGACAAGCTTCCCGATGGCTCGTACGTGACCGACTACTACATCAGCACGCCGTCCAGCACCACCTACAGCGGGCTGTCAGGCCGGTGCATGTACGCCTACCAGGTGACGCCTGCCGCCGGGGCCAACGTGCGGACGGGACCTGGCGCCTCCTACCCGCTGGCCGGGCATCTGGCCAGCGGCGCGCTCGCCTGGGTGACCTGCCAGCGGGCGGGCTCCACGGTCGGCGGCACCAAGGTCTGGGACAGGCTGCTGGACTACGGCAATGGCTACGTGTCCGACGCCTATGTGGCCACCGCCGGCACGACCGGCTACACCAGCCCCATCCCGCGCTGCTGACCGGCCGCGGCTTGCCGCACCCGCGGCACCGCCCTGGCACCCGCGGCGACCCGCCCTGGCCACTCGCGGTGAACCGGCCTTGCCCGGCTCCTGCGCCCGGGCTTAGACTGAACGTTCAGTCAGTCAAAGGAGCCTGCCGTGGCCAAGCTGCCGGAGATCATCGAGGAGCAAGAGGGGATCTTCCTGCGGCGGCAGCCGCAGTCCGCCCGGATGGCGGCCGAGGCACGCCGCTCGCTCGCGGGCGGGGTCACCTCCAGCTGGCAGATCACCGCCCCGCAGGCGGTGTGGCTGAGCCATGGCCGCGGATCCAAGGTCTACGACGTGGACGGCAACGAGTACGTGGACCTGCACGGCGGCTACGGGGCATCGCTGGCCGGGCACGCGCATCCCGCGATGGTCGAGGCGATCCGTGCGCAGGCGGGGCTCGGCACCCATTTCGCCCAGCCGACCGCGAACGCGATGGCGGTCGCGGACGAGCTGGCCCGCCGGTTCGGCCTGCCGCAGTGGCGGTTCGCCAACTCCGGCACCGAGGCGACCATGGACGCCGTCCACCTCATGCGCTCCATCACCGGCCGGGACCTCATCATCAAGATGGAGGGCTGCTACCACGGCCACCACGACTCGGTGCAGGTGTCGGTGACCCCGGAGGCGGACGAGGTGGGCCCGGCGGCCCGGCCCGCCCAGGTGCCCGCCAGCAGCGGCATCCCGCGGGCGATCACCAGCCTGACCCTGGTCGCCGTGTTCAACGACCTCGCCAGCGTGCAGCGGCTGCTGGCGGAGCATCCCGGCCAGGTCGCGGGCGTCATCATCGAGCCGATCATGATGAACGCCGGGATCATCCTGCCCGAGCCCGGCTTCCTGGCCGGGCTGGCGGACCTGGTCCACTCTCACGGTGCGCTGCTCACCTTCGACGAGGTCAAGACCGGGCTGACCGCCGGGCCCGCGGGCGCCACCGGCCTGTCCGGGGTGACCCCGGACATCATCTGCCTGGCCAAGGCGATCGGGGGCGGGATCGCGGTGGCCGCTGTCGGCGGCACCGCCAGGGTGATGGCGCACGTGGCCGACGGCAGCTACGACATGGTCGGCACGTTCAACGGCAACCCGATGGCGATGGCGGCGGCCAGGGCGATGCTGTGCGAGGTCGCCACCGGCGCGGCCTACCAGCGCATCGACGCGCTGCGGGCGCGGGCGGTGAGCGGGATCGAGCAAGAGATCGCGCGGGCCGGCCTGCAGGCGCACGTGGTGGCGGCCGGCGCGAAGGGCTGCGTGGTGTTCAGCCCGCGGCCGGTCCGCGACTACCGCGGTTTCCTGGACATCGACGACCGTTACAGCCACGCGCACTGGCTTTTCCAGCACAATGGCGGCGTCTTCCTGCCGCCCTGGGGCAAGATCGAGCAATGGCTCATCTCCGTCCAGCACGATGAGTCCGACATCGACCGGATGGTGCGCAACTTCGGCGAGTTTGCGCAGGCAGTCAGCGATTGATGGGCCTGTCACCGCAAAGCCGGGCAACTGTTACATCGAAGGCCTTGCGCCCCGCAGGGCAGCGGTAGTACGACTAACGGAATGTTCAGTCAGGAGCCTGTCCGCACCGCCGGGCCCGGCTGAGCGCTGACCCGCAGGGGCCAGCGCGGCCGACGGGAAGAGGTGAGCTCACGAATGCACCCACGAGAGGGCAGGTCGGAGGGCGACAGGGGGCTCCCGGGCCTGTCGCGGCGCGGGTTCATCCGGCAGGCCGCAGGCGCCGGGGTGCTGCTGGGCGGCCTCGGCCCGCTGCTGGAAGCCTGCGGGACCGCCACCACCACGACCGGCGGCGCGGGCGCGACCGGCGCGGCCGGGGGCTCGGTCCCGCTGCCCCGCCCCAGCCACCCGGTGACCTGGCCGCTGTTCGCGGACAACAAGGCGATCAAGAGCGGGCTGCCGCCGGAGCAGAATGCGACGCTGCAGATCTACAACTGGACCGACTACGTCAACCCGCAGAGCCTCAAGGACTTCGGCAAGAAGTTCGGCTGCAAGGTCCAGGTGACGACGTTCAACACCATGAGCGAGGCGATGTCGAAGCTGCGCTCCGGGCAGGTGAACTTCGACGTCTTCATGGGCGTCACCGTGGACCAGCTCGGCACCCTCATCGAGGGCAAGCTCATCCAGCCGCTCAACCACAGCTACCTGCCCAACATCTCCCAGGCGTGGGGCGACTTCACCAATCCCTTCTACGACGGCAAATGGCAGTACACGGTCCCCTACACCATCTACACGACCGGGATCGCGTGGCGGACCGACCACGTGCCGGAGAACCCGTACCAGATGGCCAACCCGTGGGCCATGCCGTGGCAGGCCAAGTACAAGGGCAAGGTCGCGATCCTCGACGACTACCGCGAGGCCATCAGCCTGGGCCTGATGAAGAACGGGATCTACAACCTCAACACCACCAGCCAGGCCCAGATCACCAGGTCACAGCAGGCGCTGCAGCAGCTGGCGCAGCTGGTGAACGTGCACATCGACAACAACGACTACTCCAACGTGCCGACCGGCCAGATCTGGATCCACCACGCCTGGTCCGGGGACATCGCGGGCGCCCCGTACTACCTGCCCAAGGGCGTGTCGCCCAAGGTGCTCGGCTACTGGTTCCCGCCGGACGGGAAGGGCCCGGTCGGCAACGACACCATGACCGTGCTGGCCGGGGCGAAGAACCCGGTGCTCGCGCACGCGTTCCTCAACTACCTGCTCGACACCGGCAACGCGCTGACCAACATCAGCTTCAACGGCTACATGCAGCCCCTGACCGCCATCACCCCGCAGCGGCTGGTGAAGGAGGGGCTGCTGCCGCCCAACCTGACCTCCACCACGGTGCTGCCGTCCTACTTCCGCCGCGGGGTCATGGAGCTCCAGCTGCCGGCCTCGGCCGACTCACTGTGGCAGCAGGCCTGGCTGAGCGTGAGCAAGGGGATCTAACCGGTGGCCAGCGCGCCCGCCGCCCCGCCCGTGCCCGCCCCGGCGAGGGCGGCCCGGCGCGGGCGGGCGCGCCCGGCCGGCGGCCGGCTGTTCTGGGTCACGCTCGCGGCGCCCGGCATGATCTGGCTGGTCATCCTGTTCGTCGTGCCGTTCTACGTGATGCTGGCCATCGGCGCCGGCCAGTTCAACGTGGTCCTGCGCACCCCCGTGCCGGTCTGGAACCCGCTCGCGTGGAGCCGCGGCAACCTGCTGGCGGTGCTGCACGACATCGCCGGCACCGGGGCGTTCGTCGGCCCGATCATCGTGCGCACCCTCGGGTACGTGGCCGCGGCCTCGCTGCTGTCGCTGCTCATCGGCTACCCGGCGGCGTACTTCGTGGCCCGCTTCGCGGGCCGCCGCAAGGGCCTGTTCCTGGTGCTGCTGGTCGCGCCGTTCTGGATCAGCTTCATGATGCGGCTGCTCGCCTGGGTGGACCTGCTGCAGACCGACGGCTACCTCAACCGGGCGCTGTCCGTGCTGCACATCGCCCCGGTCAACTGGCTGGGCGGCAACCCGGTGACCGTGGTGCTCGGCCTGGTGTACGGGTACATCCCGTACCTGATCCTGGTGCTGTACGCGGGGCTGGACCGGATCGACCCCGCGCTC
>JBLMWU010000072.1:0-11468 GCA_050257395.1 Gemmatimonadota bacterium
ATCAGGTGAGCGCCTACCGGGCCGTGGATCTGGCGGCCTGATCTGGCGGGCGGGCACATCTGCAGGAAGGATGCGTAGCGGCGCGGAACCGACCCGGCAAGGAGGCCCCAGGTGAGCGAGAACGCGGTCGACGTCCAGGGGCTGGTGAAGCACTTCGGCGACGTCAAGGCCTTGGACGGCATCGACCTCACGGTCCAGCGAGGTCAGGTGGTCGGACTGCTGGGTCCCAACGGGGCGGGGAAGACCACGACGGTCCGGATCCTCTCCACCCTGCTCCAGCCGACCTCGGGCCGGGCCCGGGTGCTGGGCGCGGACGTCGTGGACCAGGCGCCCGAGGTGCGCGCCCGGATCGGCCTCACCGGCCAGTACGCGGCGCTGGATGACTACCTGACCGGCCGCGCGAACCTCATCATGATCGGTCGGCTCGGCCGGCTGAACCGCCGCCAGGCCCGGCAGCGCGCGGACGACCTGCTGGCGCGGTTCGAGCTGACCGGCGCCGCGGGCCGCGCGGTCAAGACCTACTCCGGCGGCATGCGCCGCCGGCTCGACCTCGCCGCCAGCCTGATCGGCCACCCCGAGGTGCTGTTCCTCGACGAGCCCACGACCGGGCTCGACCCGCGCAGCCGCTCGGTCATGTGGGACATCATCCGCGAGCTGGCCACCGGCGGCACCACCCTGCTGCTGACCACCCAGTACCTGGACGAGGCCGACCAGCTGGCCAGCCAGATCGCGGTCATCGACGCGGGCAGGGTGATCGCCGAGGGCAGCCCGGACCAGCTCAAGGCCAGGGCGGGGGAGGACCGGGTCGCCCTCACCCTGGTGCCCGGGGCCGACCTGGCGGTGGCCGCGGCCACCCTGGCGGCGTTCGCGACCGGGCCGGTGGACGCCGAGCCCGGCGGCCTGGTGCTCACCGCGCAGGTGCCGGACCGCGAGGGTCTCACCACCGACCTGATCCAGGCCCTGGGCGCGTCCGGTGTCCGGGTCTCCAGCACCACCGTGCGCCGTCCGTCCCTGGACGACGTGTTCCTCACCCTCACCGGGCACGGGGCGGGCAGCGGGGGCCCCGCCCCGGAACCCGTGCCCGCCGCCCAGGCAGGAGGCAGCGCAGCATGACCGCGATCACGGCGCCGGAGCCCTTCCGGCAGGCAGCGCAGCGGCCCGCCCGGCTGCGCTGGTTCATCAGCGACGTCGCCGTCCTGGCCTGGCGCAGCCTGGCCAGGATCGCCCGTGAGCCAGAGACCCTCATGAACGTGACGGTCCAGCCGCTGATCTTCGTTCTCCTGTTCGTGTATGTCTTCGGCGGATCGATCGTCATGCCCGGCGGGGGCAGCTACCGCGAATTCCTGGTCGGCGGGATGCTCGGCATGGGGCTGGCCTCGACCGCTCCCGGCACGGCCGTCGCGCTGGTCGCCGACATGCACAGCGGGCTGATCGACCGGTTCCGCTCGCTGCCCATGTCGCAGGCGGCGGTGCTGGCCGGGCGGACCGTGGCCGACCTGGCGGCGCAGCTGATCGGCACCGCGGTGGTGGCCGCGGCCGGGCTGGCGATCGGCTGGCGGATCCACGCCCCGGCCGCGGACGCGCTGGCCGCGTTCGGCCTGGCGCTGCTGTTCGGGTACGCGTTCACCTGGCTGGGCGTGTGCCTGGGGATGGTGCTGCGCAGCCCGGAGGCCGCCCAGCAGGCGGGGTTCCTGCTGTTCCTGCCGATGACGTTCGTGTCCAACGCGTTCGTGCCCACCCAGGGGATGCCAGGCTGGCTGCAGGCGGCGGCGAACTGGAACCCGCTCAGCGCGCTCGGCGCCGCGTGCCGCCACCTGTTCGGCAACCCGGACCCGGTGGCCGGGCTGCACTCCTGGCCGATGCAGCACCCGGAGCTCACCGTGGTGCTGTGGTCGGTGCTGCTGCTGGCGGTGTTCGCCCCGCTGGCGGTGCGGCTGTACCGGCGCAAGGCGCTCGGCTGAGGGGGAGGAGACCCGATGACGGAGCAGCCCGGGGGCGCGGCCGCGCTCAGCGGCGTGCCGGAGACCCTGCTGTGGAACCTCTACCAGCGGGCAGCCGAGGCGCGGCGGCCGGACGCGGTGCTCGCCGACCCGGCAGCGGTCGCGCTGGTGGAGACCATCGGCTACCCGTTCCGGGAGCGGTTCGGGGAGGCCGGCCTGGGCCAGTGGCAGGCGCTGCGGGCCCGCTGCTTCGACCTGGCGGTCGGCCGGTTCCTCGGCCGCCACCCGGACGGCACCGTGGTGGCGCTGGGGGAAGGGCTGGAGACCCAGTTCTGGCGGGTGGACAACGGCCGGGTGCGCTGGCTGACCGTGGATTTGCCGGAAACGATCATGGTAAGGAACGAGGTGCTTCCCGCCGGATCCGCCCGGCAGCGCACGCTGGCCTGCTCCGCGCTGGACGAGGCCTGGCTGGCGGAGGTGGACCCCCGCGCGGGCGTGCTGGTGACCGCGCAGGGGCTGCTGATGTACTTCCAGCCGGAGCAGGTGCACGGGCTGATCTCCGCCTGCGCGCAGCGGCTGCCCGGCGCCGCGATGGTGCTGGACGGGGTGCCGCCCTGGTTCAGCGCCCGCACGATGAGCGGGCAGATGCGCACCCGCCAGGGCTACCAGGCGCCGCCGATGCCGTGGGCGCTCGACGCGGCCGAACTGGCCCGGCTGCGCCGCCTGCACCCGAACATCTCCGGGCTGACCGAGCTTCGGCCGCCGCGCGGCCGGGGCCCGCTGCACGGGGGGCTGTTCCCGCTGCTTAGCCGGGTGCCCGCGATCCGCCGGCTGGGCCTGACCGGCCTGCCGATCGTCGAGCTGAGCTTCGCCGGCCCGGCGGCCCTATTAGCGTCGGCGGATATGGATAGCGGTGACGCAGAGCCGGCCCGCCCGTCTTGGATGCCCGCCGGCGGTGTGCTCGCGGCGATCGTGCCGGCCGGCCGGTTCCTCATCCGGACTCAGCACCTCGCCGTGGCGCTTTCTCATGTGGCTGCCTACCCGAACGGGTGCATGCTCGAGGTGCAGGTTGGCGCCTGGGCCGGTGTTCGTGGCCTGGACACCCGCGCACACGATGCATTCGACCCGCTGGTGTTCGAGCTGCGGTTCGGTGACGACATCACCGCGGTGATGGATGATGACGCCCCGTGGCGCGCCCTGGGCCAGGGCCCGCTCATGCTGATGCGCTATGGCCTGCAGAGCACCGCCGGCCCTGATGACGGGACCGGCTGGCGCGCTGACGGTGCCCTCCGGCTTTGGCTGTACCCGCTGCCGCCGCCGGTCACGGGGACGCTATCGATCATCGCGCCCAGCCTCGGCCCGGAGCCGGCCGCCTGCCCGGTGGATGGGCGGGCGATAGTCGCCGCGGCCGGGCACGCTCAGCCGTACTGGCCCTGACCCTGCCCGGAAAAGGGCCCCGGGGGACGGCATCACCCTGCTCCGCTCGTGCTGACGGACGGCAGGCCTCGCTGACGGCCCCGCAGCCCGCTGTCCCACACCGCGACGTGCTCGCCACCCTCATACCGGGCCAGCCGCCAGCGGCACCACGCGACGGTCGTGCCAGCCCACCCGCCCCCCGGCCCCCTCCGCATCTGCCGCTCCTGGTGCGCGGTTGGCCGAGGATGCCCAGGCCGCAAGCCTGCACGGCTCCCGGCGCGCAGTGTCCGCAGTGACGTTTACGGTGGCGCCATGACCAACAGCGACTGCCCCTGGGAACCACCCCTCGCCGGTACCGAGGCCGAGCAACTGGTCGGTGCGCTCAACCGCCTGCGCACGACGTTCCGCTGGAAGGCCGATGGCCTCGACTCAGCAGGGCTGCAGACCCGCATCGGTGCTTCCTCGCTGACCCTCGGCGGCCTGCTCAAGCACCTTGCCTTCGTCGAGGAGCACTGCTCGGCCACCAAGCTCAGCGGGGCGCCGCCTGGAGCGCCATGGGACGACGTCGATTGGGACGCCGACCCCGACTGGGAGTTCAACTCAGCCGCCGGCGACACCCCGCAACAGCTCTACGCGCTGTGGGACGACGCCGTCGAGCGGTCCAGGGCGAGGCTCGACGCCGCCCTGGCCGACGGCGGCCTCGGCCAGCTCATCCACGTCTCCGGGCCCGACGGCCGCCACGCCAGCCTGCGGCGCCTCGTGTGCGACCTGATCGAGGAGTACGGCCGGCACACCGGCCACGCCGACCTCCTCCGCGAGGCCGTGGACGGGCTCGCCGGTGAGGACCCTCCCGCTGGATGGCGCGCACGGTCGACCCCGGACTAGCGCCATAAGGAAGCGGCTATGCGCTCTCACGCCCCGTTATGTTTGCGTGCTGGCCCCAGGCAATAGCGGGGCGGTGCTGGCAGTGGGCGTCGCGATGCCGGTGGCGGGTGCATGCGGAAGTGCGCGTGCGGACACGGCTGTCAGCCAGGCGAAGCCGGTGATGATGCTGGCGCGCTGAAACAGCCCGCCGAGACCGGCCAGCCTGGGTGACTGGCCGAAGCCCGCGGCGGCCAGGGCCATGGTGGCTGGCATGGTGATGGCCGTGCCTGCGCTGTAGAGCGCGAACCCGCGCTGGCCTGGTGCCAGCCGCGCAGCCGCACGCGATAAACCCGGTGTGACCTCGGTGGTCATCCCGCGATAATGGCCGGCGTGGAGGAGGTCGAGGTCGTCGTCGCCCATCACGAGCGCGCGACCCTGCGCGTCGGCGACGTGTTCCTGAAGATCGACGCTGATCAGACGCGCACTGACGTCGAGGTCGAGGCGATGGCTATGGCGCCGATCCCGACTCCGGAGGTCCTGTGGCGGAAGCCGCCCGTGCTCGCGCTCGCCGCCCTCCCGGGGACGGCTCTCGGCCGCCTCGGCGAGCCGTCGGCCGCGTCGCCGGCGGCGTGGGCCGCGGCGGGTGCCGCCGCCCGGACGCTGCACGACGCACCGCTGCCGCCGTGGCCCGGCCGGAGCCCCGGCGAGATCGCATCGCACCTCGACGCCGAATGCGAGTGGCTCGTCACGAACGGCATCCTTCCCGCCGACCTGGTCACGCGCAACCGCCGGATTGCCGAGGCTGCGCTCCGGCCGTGGACACCGGTGTTCACGCACGGCGACCTGCAGATCGCCCACGTGTTCGTCGAGGGTGACGAGGTCACCGGCGTGGTCGACTGGTCCGAGGCGGGCCAGGGCGACGCCCTGTACGACCTCGCCAGCCTGACGCTCGGGCACGAGGAGCACCTTGGCGACGTCGTCGCCGGCTACGGCACCGACGTCGACCTCGACGTGATCCGCGCGTGGTGGTCGCTGCGAAGCCTGCGGGCGGCCCGCTGGCTGATCGAGCACGGCTTCGACCCGTCCTCGCCAGGCTGCGAGTTCGCCGTGCTGAGATCCCAGCTGTGAAGCTGCACGAGCCCGGCGGCCGCGAGTGGGGCCTTGTTCGGCCGCTGCCCGGCTGACGTCGGCAGGCGAGAGTACCCGGCGCTGAGACGGGAAAGGCATACAGGCAGGTCGCCTGTCTGGCGGATGGGAGGTTGGGAGATGGCCAACCGCAAGAACACAGCCCGCGAACCACGATCACGCCCGGCACAGCAGATCGTGTCCCCGAGGAACAGGACCAACGTCGCCCTCCCTTTGTCGTTCGCCCGGTTCACAACACAGGAGCCGGCAATGACGGTCAGAGACTGGATCAGCCTGGCTGGGCTGGTGGTCTCGGTCACCGGGTTCAGCGTGGTCATCTGGCAGTTCACACGGGCGGCGAACGCCCGTAAAGAAACCCAGGCCAGCCATCAGGCGGCCTGACCCGGTCAGCTCGGCTGGCCGGTCTCCCCCAGCGCCGCGCTGACGGGACGAAAACACCCCCGGCGGCCAGCCTGCATCGCTCCACTGGCCAGATGCACCAGGCATCACGGCGGCTTCGCCCGCCAGCGGTGACTGCGCAGGCTGCTGGCCTCCGGCGAACACCGGGACCGGCACCGCGGCTCTTGCGGAATGCCGGTGAGCCGCGACTGCCCCGGCGCCTCCCGGCGGCGAAGCTCCCTCGATTCACGATCAAAAGAGCCCGAGTATGTCTTTGACACCTTGTCGCGGTCGGCGTGCAACCGGGCTTACACCGCCCGCAGTGCGTGCCAGCACATCCGGAGGAAGCGATGGGACGGGTCTACAACCCGAAGGACGAGACCTGGACGAAGGTCGAGCGGCGCGGCGCGGTTAACGTGACGTCGCACGTGCTGCTCCCGCTGGAGGAAGGCGGCCGCACCCGGCTCTCACTGACCCGGATCGAGGCTGGGTCGGCCTTCGGCCCGCACGTGGACGATTACGAGCACGTTTTCTGCGTCCGCGAGGGCACCGGAGAGGTGATGATCGGTCGCACCAGGCAAAAGATCGGGCCCGGCGACGTGATCACTACCAAGATCAATGAAGCGCACGGGCTCTGGGCCGACGATGCCGCCGACCTGGTCCTGGTGGCTGCCAACGTCTATCCCGCATGAGTGCTGGCCGGCGGCGTCTCATCCGGTCTCGCGGGGAAGGTGACCTCGATGGACAGGCCGCCGGCGGGCCTGGCGTGCGCGCTGATCTCGGCGCCGCAGGACCTGCTCAGTGGCTCGCGGCAGCGAAGGCCCCAACTGGCCGACGTGGCGTTCCTTGCCGCTGAGGCTGGCAGATGAGCAGAATGTGGTCGTGTCTGCTCAGGAAATCGATGAGTACCTGGGTGCGCTGGAGGAGCCGAAGCGCACAACGCTGACCCGGCTGCGACAGACGATCCTCGAGATCGTCCCCGAGGCCCAGCAGGGGATCTCCTACGGCGCCCCCGCCTTCAAGGTCCGGGGAAAGACAATCGCCGGGTTCGCCGCGTTCAAGGACCATCTGAGCTACCTGCCCCACAGCGGCTCGGTCTTTCCCCAGCTCAAAGGCGAACTCACGGGGTACACAACCTCATCCGGGGCTTTGCGTTTCGCCATCGACCAGCCACTTCCGGTACCGCTGGTTGAGAAGCTGATCGCGGTGCGACTCCAGCAGGCCTTTCCTGCTTGACCGATTGCGGCAGCCGTCCCCGCCGGCTGCTGCTGCGCCGCTGATGGCTCCCGGTGAGCGGAGCGCGGGTGATCACGGCGGTTGACCAAGCGGTGCCTGCTGTGGCCCGGCACCAAGGCGGGTGCCTCGCCTGCGGCAGGTGATCGGGCGGCCCGGTGGGACGCTGATACGGCCTGGGCTGCGCTGCCCTGGCCCCTCGCTCACCTTCGTGACGGTTTGGCCATCCTGCTGACAGCCCAGGCTGCCGCCAGGCAGATCACGCCAACGGCAAGGGCGGTCCAGCCGCGCAAGGTACGGTGCGCGCTGGCCAAGGATGGCGGATGGGTGATGGTGCCCAGGATGCTGGGCAGCGACTTCGCCGGCTCCGTCAGGTACAGGATGCCGGCGATGATCGCCAGGATGGCGATGATGACCAGGAGGGTCACGGCGATCATCCCGGCGGGGGACCGGCCGCGCGCCCGACTTCCATGAGCCACTGAGTCCTCCTGATGAGCGTGAGCCCGAGCGCTCCGGTGCGGGGGTTAGCACCCATCTGACCACGTGCGGCCGCCGCACGGCAGACCCAGCACGCGGACCCGCACGGATCGGGTCTTATCGCGTCGCCAGCGCCCATTGTCTTCGTGCCAGGGGCGGGCAAGCGCTGCGGGCGGGCGCTTGACTCGAAGCGTGCTTTAACTTGCATGCTGGCGGGGTGCTGACCGACGACATGCTTGCCGCCTATCTGGCCCGGATCGGCGTGCCCAGGCCACAGGTCCTGAACGCCGGGAGCCTGCGTGACCTGCACCGGGCGCACCAGGTGGCGGTGCCCTTTGAGAACCTGAGCATTCACCTGGGCGAGCCGATCTCGCTGGATGAGGCGGACCTGATTGACAAGATCGTCGGCCGGCGGCGCGGCGGCTTCTGCTACGAGCTCAACGGGGCCTTCGCGTGCCTGCTTGAGAGCCTGGGCGCTCAGGTGAGCCGGGTCTCCGCCCGGGTCTACGGCGGCGGGAGGCTCGGCCCGCCATTCGACCACCTGGCGCTCGTGGTGCGGTTGCCGGACGGGACCGGCCCGTGGCTGGCTGACGTGGGGTTCGGCAGTCACAGCATCTACCCGCTGCAGGCCGGCGCCCGCGCCGAGCAGGCCGATCCGGGCGGGCGGTTCCTGCTCGCCGATGCGCCCGACGGGGACATCGACGTGGTCAAGGATGGCCAGCCGCAGTACCGGTTCGAGGGGCGCGAGCGGGCGCTTGACGACTTCGTGCCCACCTGCTGGTGGCAGCAGACCTCGCCGCAGTCGCACTTCACCAGGTCCGTCATCTGCTCGCGGCTCACCGGGGACGGCCGGATCTCGATCAGCGGGCGCAGCCTGATCCGCACCGCGGGAGGACAGCGCACCGAGGAGAACCTGCCGGACGACCGGGCCGTGCTCGCCGCCTACCGGGATCATTTCGGGATCGGCCTCGACCGCGTGCCCGAGGCCGCAGCCCGCCCTGACCTTGTGAGCTGATCCGGCCCGCCCGCTGGGCGCACCTCAGCCCGGCCGTCACGCACGGCCGCCCGTCCCGCAGGGACTGCTCAGGTGGCAGGGCGCCGGTGGCCCGGGACTGACGCCGGGCGGGCGGCATGATCGCCGTCGCCATGCGCCGCACTGGCGGCGTGCCTGATCTGCTGCCAGCCTTCGGGGGTGAGGGCATAGTTTGCGACGCTCCCGCCCGCGAACCACGACCATGTCCCGGGCGCGGCCAGCGTGGCGATCGCGGCGCCGGCGAGAGGCAGCAGCGCCTCGGGGTCGCGGGCGACGGGGGTGAGTTCCTCGGTGCTGGCGTGGTAGGCGCCGCTGCGGCGCCAGGCGCGGGCCAGCTCGCTGGCGACGCCGCGCCGTCCGCGGCCGTGCTGGGCGGCGCCGAGCACGCCGAGCAGGAGCTGATGGGTCGCCACACCGGGCCGGCCCGCTGGCTGCGCTGCCGGGTGTGACCCGCGGGCCAGGCCGAGCATCGGGCCTGTCAGGTCCACCCCGGATGCCCACGCGTTCTGCGGCTCCACCAGCCGGGGGTTCAGGTCGATGACGACCGGGCCGGCGGCCGCCAGGATCACGTCGGCTGACAGTGCCCCGTGCCAGCCCAGGTCCGATCCCAGCGTCTCGAGCCAGCGGCGGGCCTCCGGCAGGGTGATGCTCAGCTTGTGGCTCGCCCCGCCGCCCGCGCCCTCACCGGTCCGCTGGCAGGCGTGGAAAGCGACCAGCCGGCCGTGGTCGAACACCGACTGGCACATGGCCAGCGGGCCGTCGGCGGCCGCCTGGATGAGGACCGGGCCGCAGGCCGCTGCCTGCTGCAGTCCAGCCGGGGTCGTCACCCGGGTCACTGCTGCCGACGCGGTACCGATGGGGTGCTTCACATAGGCCGGGAAGCGGGACCAGCCGGCGGTCCCGGTCGCCGTGGGCGGCTGGGGAATGCCCAGGCGGCTCAGCGTGGCGGAGGCCGAGATCTTGTCCTGGACGGCGGCCAGGGCCGCGAACGGCGGCACGGCGGTTGCCACGCCGGCGGCGGCGAGCCGGCTGGCGGCCAGCGAGAGCACGGCCACCTGCTCCTGAGTGGGAAGGAGCACGCCGAAACTTCCCGCCCGGTAGACGGCCAGGGCGGCGTCCAGCCATCCCAGCGGGTCGGCCCCATACACCGGCACCCGGTGGACCCGGTTCACGTGCCGGGTCCACCGGCACAGGCACAGCGGATCAGGCGCGAGAACCTCGACCTCGTGACCCGCGGCGGACAGCCGGGTGGCGCACTGGCGGGAGGTCAGTCCCGAGCCGTCACTGAGTAGCACCTTCATTTGTATATACTATACACTAACTACATGACGATGTCAGCTGGCGAGCCAGCGCGCAGGTCACCGGGCAGGCCGCCGCGGATCAGCCGGACGGAGGTGCTCGCGGCCGCGCTGGTGATCGCCGATGAGCACGGCCTCGGCGCGGTGACGATGGGCGCCGTCGCCGGCCGCCTCGGCGTGACCCCCATGGCGCTGTACCGGCACGTCACCGGCAAGGCGGGCCTCCTCGACGGCATGGTGGAACTGCTGCTCACCGAGTTCCCCCCGCCCCCGGCGGGCCTCCCCTGGCCCGAACGGCTCGCCGCACTCGCCGCCAACATCCGGGCATCGGCACAGCGCCACCCCAGCGTCTTCCCGCTCCTGCTGCAGCGCCCGGCCACCACCCCGCAGGCGCTGCGGACGCGCGAAGGCGTCTACGCCGCCCTGCGCCAGGCCGGGCTGGCCGGGGAGCAGATCCCGCAGGCAGAGCGCCTGATCAGCACCGCCATCCTGGGCTTTGCCGCCAGCGAGGCAGCCGGGCGCTTCCGCAACCACGCCGGCCCCCAGCGCGACGCCGACTTCACCGCCCTGCAGCGCATGCTCGGCGACTACATCCAGTCGCAGGCACAGCGGCCCGGCCAGCCGGCCTAGCTACCTCGCCAGCGCCGGGAACAGGTCGCGCAGCCGTACCCGCCCGCCGGTCTGCAGCACCGCCCTCCGGTAGACCTGGGCCGCCGCGAACGCCACGGCGAGCGTGCAGGCCAGGGTCAGCACTACGGACAGCAGGAACTGCCACCAGGTTGCGGCCCCGAACCCGACCAGGGCCGGCATCGCGAACGGGGCGGTGGGGGGCAGGTAGGCGAGCACCTTCATCAGCAGGGAGGGAGTGCCCGAGCTGGCGCCGATGAGGGAGACGATGTAGCCGAAGATGAGGGGTACGCTCAGCGGCAGGGCCAGGCTCTGAACCTGGTCCTGCCGCTCGGCCAGCGAGCCGGCGGCCGCGTACACCCAGCTGTAGAAGGCGTACCCGAGGACCAGCCACACGAGCGTGGCCGCCACCACCAGCGGGGCGGCGCCGTGCACCAGGCTCGACCCGACCGCGGCGGCCAGTGCCAGCGCGAAGGCGACCAGCGCGACCGCCTGGGCGAGCGCGACGACGCCGATCCCGATGACCTTGCCGGCGAGCAGCTGGATCGGCCGCACGGTGGCGAGCAGGACCTCCACCACCCGGCTTGCCTTCTCCTCCATCACCCCCATGAGCGTCCAGGTGAGGTACTGGGTGAGCACGATGAAGATGAGGATCACGCCGAGCAGCGCGGTCGTCTCCGCCGTGGTGCGGGCTTTCTTGCCGGGCTGGAGGCTCACGACCGGCAGCGGCCTGGCCCTGGCGACCGTGGCCGCCTGCTGCGGGGTCAGGCCCGCCTGGGCAAAGGCGTGCTGGGCGCCGAGGGCCACCGACACGTCCCGCACGTAGCGGGCCGCTGCTGAGGTGCCGGAGACGGGCTGCTTCACCAGGATCTCCCCCGCGCCGTTCACCACCATGCCGAGCCGGCCGGAGCTGAGGGCGGCACGCGCCTGGGACAGGCCCGGCTCACTGACGAGCGTCACGGACAGCCCCGCGCTCCTGGCCAGACCGCGCAGCTCGGCCTCGAGCGGCGCCGAGCCGGCCACCACGCCCACCCGCTGGACCGTGGCCGCCCCGGC
>JBLMWU010000073.1:0-17035 GCA_050257395.1 Gemmatimonadota bacterium
TCACCGCGATCTGCCGGCCGGCCAGCGGAGTCCGTGGGAGGACCGGCGGACGCCTGTGCCGCGGGCACATGGCCGGCTGCCGCCCTGTCCCCGGGCGCCTGCCCGGCGCCTGCCCGCCCGGTTGCCTGGCCGGCAGCGGCCTGCCCGGAACGGGCCCGTTCCCGGCTGCCCGGTTCCCGGCTGTCCCGCTGCCGGCTGTCCCGGTCCCGGTCGTCCCGCTGCCGGCTGCCCGGTTCCCGGTCGTCCCGCTGCCGGCTGTCCCGGTCCCGGTCGTCCCGGTCCCGATCCCGGCTGTCCCGGTCCCGGCTGTCCCGGTCCCGATCCCGGCTGTCCCGATCCCGGCTGTCCCGATCCCGGCTGTCCCGGTCCCGGCTGTCCCGGTCCCGATCCCGGCTGTCCCGGTCCCGGCTGTCCCGATCCCGGCCATCCCGGTCCCGGCTGTCCCGATCCCGGGTGTCCCGCTCGGCGGCGTCCCGCTGGGACGGGACAGCGTCGCTGACGGGTGACCGTTCAGATCCTGACCGGGCAGCGGGTGTGCGGTCGTCCCGGCGCTCGCCGTTCCGGTCCCCCGCCGAACCCGCTGTCCTTTCGCTGCCCGGCCGGTCAGCGGAGCCGCGCCGCCCGGGCCCGCGCTCGGCTGGCGCCCGCTCACCGGGAGCGCGTTCGCCAGGCCCGCGCTGGGCGGGCGGCTGGCCCGGCCGTCCCGGCTTAGCCGGCCCGGCCAGCCGGCCGGAACGTGCTGCCGCGTGAGCGCCTGACGCCCGGCTGGCCTCGCGGCCGGATTCGGTCACAGCCGCGCCGCGGGCATTGCCGGGGGCGCCGGTACCGGCGGGCGCGGCCCTGCCGGGAATCGCTCCCCGCACGCCGGGCCGGCTGGATTTCATCCGGCCGCCGACCATGACGGGGGCTGCCGCATCCTCGCGGTCCCGGCCTTCCCCGAGCCGGCGGGCGGCCTCCCCGGAAATGCGGCCGGGGGCCGCCTCACCGAAGATTTCCCCTCGGTGACGCAGGACCCCCGTCGCCAGCAGAACCGCTGCCAGAGCACTCGCGCCTATCGACAGGTAGACCACGAGCAGGCTACTGGCGGCAACCCCCGCGATCAGTACCACGATCGCCACGACGCTGAGGATGGCGCTCAGCCGGATCACGTGCGCCCTCCATGCGCCAGGCAGGAACCACCAAGCTGCTGCTGACTACCGCCGGTCGTGCACGGAGCTGTCGGACGGGTGGAAGCCGCCGCTGTGCCCCGCAGACTCCGAGCCCGCGTACGCACCTGCCACGGCGGGCTGGCTGGGCCGCGGCTCCATCCGCGGCAT
Organism: Gemmatimonadota bacterium; assembly: GCA_050257395.1. Lineage (GTDB taxonomy): Bacteria > Actinomycetota > Actinomycetes > Streptosporangiales > Streptosporangiaceae > JAIRTY01. Next base: position 1,317 of record JBLMWU010000073.1, read on the forward strand.
GCCACCCGACATGCTCGACTGCGGGCCGGTCATGATCGCGGGGAAGGTGCCGCTGTCAGCCGCACCGGCCTCGAGGTCACGCAGCTGGCCCTCCAGGTACGCCTTGAGCCGGCTGCGGTACTCGCGCTCGAAGGCACGCAGGTCGTCGACCCGCCGCTCGAGCTCTTCCCGCTGCTGGACCAGGGAGCCCATGGCCTGGCGGTGACGCTCCTGCGCGTCCCGCTCCAGGCTCTCGGCCCGGGCCCGGGCGTCGCTGGTGATCTGCTCGGCCTGGCGGCGCGCCTTGCCGAGGATCTCGTCCGCCTCGCGGCGGGCGCGGCCGAGGGTCTCGTCGGCCTCCCGGCGCGCGTCGGCGATCGCCTGGTCGGCGGTCTGCTGCGCGAGCGCCAGCACGCGCGCCGCGGTGTCCATGTTGTCCTCGGCCGGCGGCATGCCCATCATCACGGGCTCAGGCCGCCGCTCCGGCTCCGGCATGACCGGCTCCGGCGCCATCATCTCGGGCTCCGGCTCGGCCAGCGGAGAGCTCAGTGCGGACACTGCAGACTTCGAGCCCCCGCGCAAGCACTCAGCCAGCTTGGCCCGGAGCTCCTCGTTCTCCTGGATCAGCCGGTCCAGCTCGACCTCGACCTCGTCGAGGAAGGCGTCAACCTCTTCCTCGTCGTAGCCGGGCCGCAACCGGGTGGTACTGAACTGCTTGTTCCGCACATCCGCGGGCGTCAGCGGCATCTCGTCTCCTCGGCACGCTTGGAGTGTGTTCCTATCGGACCGTACCTGATCACAGCGCGGGGACGACCCAGTTCAGCAAAACTATGACTATGAAGAAGAGCACCATGAAGCTGAGGTCCAGGGCAACGGCGCCGAGCCTCACCATGGGGATGAACCTTCTGAGCAATCTCAGCGGGGGATCGGTGGCAGTGAACACACCCTCTGCGATCACCAGCAACACCCCGGTCGGGGTCCAGGACCGGGAGAATGCCTGAATCCAGCTGATGATTAGCCTTCCGATAAGAAGGATCAGATAGAAGCTCAGCAGGTAAATAAGTACGGCTTTTACAATCTCCATGACCTTGTTCCGCCCTCACAACCGGCACGAGCGGGGCAGCAGGTGCGATTGCGGACTGTGTCGTGCGTCACTGACGGCATCAACTCTGGTTGAAGAACCCTCTCTCCGCCATCCGGGCCTTGTCCTCGGCCGTGACCTCCACGTTGGCGGGCGAGAGCAGGAAGACCTTGTTGGTCACCCGCTCGATGCTCCCGCGCAACCCGAAGATCAGCCCGGCCGCGAAGTCGACCAGCCGCTTGGCGTCACTATCGACCATCTCGGTCAGATTCATGATCACCGGCGTGCCCTCGCGGAAATGCTCCCCGATCGTACGCGCCTCATTGTATGTGCGCGGGTGCAGTGTGGTGATCCGGGCGAGGTCGGTGGCCTGCCGGGCGGTGCCCGGCAGGCGGTGGTCCGCGGCCAGGGTGGCGGCCAGGCCGTCGTCGTGCCCGTGCGGCGGTGACGCAAGGTCGTCGTCGAGCTGCTCAGCGTCGTCGTACTCGCCATACTCCTCATACGGCTCGTACTCGTCGTACTGGCGATCGTCCTCGACGAGACCGAGATAGACCGCCATCTTGTGCATCGCGCCGGCCATCCGTCAGTCCTCCGTCGTCGCGTCATGCGGCCCCGCTGGGTCGGACACTACCGGACAAGTGCCGGCCGGCCTCCGAGCAACGCCGTACCGACGCGCACGTGTGTCGCGCCGGCCGCGACGGCCTCTTCCAGGTCGCCGCTCATCCCGGCCGAGATGATGCCCGCCGCGGGGCGGACCGCGCGCACCGCGGCGCTCAGCTCCGGCAGCGGCGCGAACGCCTGCGCGGCGGGCATGCCGAGCGGCGCGATGGCCATCACGCCGCCGAGGACGAGGCCTTCTTCCGCGGCCACCGCGGCGGCGAGCCCGGGCACGTCGGCGGCCAGCGCCCCGCCCCGGGCCGGATCGCCGTCGAGGCTCACCTGGATCAGGCAGGTGACGGCCCGCCCGGCCCTGCGCGCCTGCCTGGCCAGCACCCGGACCAGGTGCGGCCGGTCCACGGAATGGACGACCTGGGCGTACGAGACCACGCTGGCGCACTTGTTGCTCTGCAGCTGCCCGACGAAGTGCCAGGTCAGATCGGCGAGGTCGGCACATTCGGCGGCTTTGGGCGCGGCTTCGGCGTCCCGGTTCTCCCCCACGTCCAGGACGCCGAGCCCGTGCAGCAGCCGGACGTCCGAAGCCGGGAAGGTCTTGGTGATGGCGACCAGGGTGATCTCGTCACCGGCCCGGCCGGCGGCCTGGCAGGCGGCCGCGATGCGGTCACGGAGCCTGGCCAGGCTGGCAGCGAGTTCCGCCCGGCGGTCACCGGCCACTGCGGATGCGTGCGTCACACGCCCATCATGACGCCCGCCCGCTGGCCCTCCGGGACCCGGCCCGGCCCGCCGCGCCGGGTGGCCGGCCGGCTCCGGGGCGTGCCCGCCCCCCGGGCGGGCCGGCGGGGGGCCGGACGGCGGGCATGCCTGCAGGCCAGGTGGCGAGGCCAGCCCGGCAGCGCTGCCGCCAGCGGTTACTTGAGGAAATCGGGCACGTCGAGCTCGTCGTCATCCTCGAAGACGACGGAGCGGCGCCGGGTGGTGGCGGCGTCGAACACGCGCGCCGCCGAGGCCGGGTCGGCCCGCCCGCGCGCGGCGCCCCCGGACGCGGAGTCCTCCGCGGCGCGGGGCGGCGGCACCTCATCCGCCCCGGCCAGCCCGCCGCCGGCCTCCCCGGGATCCTCCGCGGCCGCCGCGCCAGCGTCACCGGCCACGTCGCCGTAACTGTCGCCGGCCGGGCTGGGGTCCGTGTCCGCCGCCAGGCCGGTCACCAGCGGCTCAGGATCTGCCGCAGGCTGCGCCACAGGGTCAGGGCTAACCGGAAAGGAGTCGGGCAGCGGCCCTCCAGGGGCCGCCCCGCCCGCGCCGCTCCCCGCACCCCAGGGACTGGTCCCGGGATTCGACCCGTCACTGGGCGGGCCGTAGCCCGCCACCGCGCCCGCGGGCCGGACGGCGGCCCGGGTGGCGTTGTCGTCGAAGCCGGCCGCGATGACCGTGACCCGCACCTCGTCGCCGAGGGCGTCGTCGATGACCGCGCCGAAGATGATGTTCGCTTCCGGTGCCGCCGAATTGGACACCAGCTGCGCCGCCTCGTTGATCTCGAACAGGCCGAGGTCGGAGCCGCCCTGGATGGACAGCAGCACCCCGTGCGCGCCGTCGATGCTGGCTTCCAGCAGCGGGCTGGAAATAGCCATCTCGGCCGCGGCCACGCTCCGGTCGTCGCCGCGGGCCGAGCCGATCCCCATCAGCGCCGAGCCCGCCCCCGACATGACCGACTTGACGTCGGCAAAGTCGAGGTTGATAAGCCCGGGCGTGGTGATCAGGTCGGTGATGCCCTGGACACCGGACAGCAGCACCTGATCGGCTGCCTTGAACGCGTCCAGCACGCTGACATGCCGGTCGGAGATCGACAGCAGGCGGTCGTTCGGGATCACGATGAGAGTGTCGACCTCGCTGCGCAGGCGCTCGATGCCCAGTTCCGCCTGGGCGGCCCGGCGCTTGCCCTCGAAGCCGAACGGGCGGGTCACCACGCCGATGGTCAGCGCGCCCAGCGACCGGGCCACGTTGGCCACCACCGGGGCCCCGCCGGTGCCGGTCCCGCCGCCCTCGCCGGCGGTGACGAACACCATGTCGGCGCCCTTGAGGACCTCTTCGATCTCTTCCCGGTGATCGTCGGCCGCCTTGGCGCCCACCTCCGGGTTCGCGCCCGCCCCCAGGCCCCGGGTCAGTTCCCTGCCCACGTCGAGTTTGACATCGGCGTCGCTCATCAACAGCGCTTGCGCGTCCGTGTTAATGGCGATGAACTCAACGCCCTTGAGCCCCTCTTCGATCATCCGGTTCACGGCGTTGACGCCGCCCCCGCCTATACCGACGACCTTGATGACCGCCAAATAGTTCTGCGGTGCTGCCACGAGGAGGGCCCTTTCCGCTCGTCTGCCTCTATCGTGTCCCTGCCGCCGCTGCCACAGCCGGTGAATCCGCTAAGCCAGCAAAGCAGCCGCGCCAGCGGACTGCCGGAGTGTGCCCCCGGTAATAAACGTCGGCCGGGAATTTTCCCGCAATTTTCTGCGGTTCAACCCTCATCCTCAAGTTGAGCCTTAGAGTTATACTATACTGGCGATTGATAGGGACAGTAGGGTCGCCCGGCACCAGGGTCAACTAACCACGCGCGAAGCCGCCCGGCGTGTCGCAGGTCGCGGCCGCACTTCGCTATGCCCAGCGCCCAGGACGGCCCGGATCCGGCTTACCGTCCGGTAACAGCGGTCTGCCCGCATGGTCACCCCTGCGTCATCGCGGTTCCCGGCCCGCTCACGTCATACCGGCGGGCATGCACCCGCATGAGCACGGCCAGTTCCCTGGCTTTCGCCGCGGCCCGCTGCGGGCCGCCCCAGACGATCGTCACGCCGTCCGCCAGCCGCACCGACACCTCGTCCGGGCTTGCCGCGGTCACGGCCGTGACCTGACGGGCGATCCGGTGCGGCAGCTGGCGCAGCACGGCGGCGGCCGCCCGGACGGACGGGCTGCCGCGCAGCCCGGCTCCGGGCGCGCCCGCGGACAGCCGCGGCATGCCCGCTGGCCGCCGGGCAGCCCGGGCCACCGCCACCCCGAACGGGTCGACCAGGTCGTACCCGCCCGCATCCGGCACCGCGAACACCGGGGCGCGCTGCCGGACGGTGATCGTCACCGCATCCGGCCAGTCCCTGCTGACCTGCGCTGACTGCACCTGGGTGATCCGCTCGACGCGGCGCGCCACGGCGGCCGGGTCGACCCGGATCAGCGGCACCCCCAGCGGGATCGCGGCCGCGGCCCTCACCTGGTCCCGGGAGACCAGCCGGCCGGTGCCGGCGACCTGCACGGAGCGGACGATGAGGAAACGCGAGTCCAGCAGCGCCCAGCCCACCCCGATCAGGATCCCGCCGATGGCGATCACGAAGAACGCAGCCTTCCAGCGCGACCGCGGCGAGCCCGGGACCGGGCGGCCGCGCGCCCGGGCCGCCGCCGGGGCCGGCCCGGCGCTGGGCCGGGCCCCGGTCACCGCGGCGCCTCCCCTGCCCGGGCCCGCAGTTCGTCCAGGATGCGCGGGCCGAGCGCGGTCACGTCCCCGGCGCCCATGGTGAGCACCAGGTCACCCGGCTTGGCCGCGGCCACCGCGGCGGCCGGCACCTCCGCCCGGACCGGGACGAAGCGCGCCCGGGACTCCGGCACCCGGCTGGCGATCAGCTCCCCGGTCACCCCGGGCTCGGGGTCCTCGCGGGCCGCGTACACGTCGAGCACGATCACCTCGTCGGCGAGGCCGAGCGCGCTGGCGAACTCCGCCGCGAAGATCCTGGTCCGGCTGAACAGGTGGGGCTGGAACACCGCGATGACCCGCCCGCCCGCCGCGATGTCCCGGGCCGCGTGCAGGTCCGCGGCGATCTCGGTGGGGTGATGGGCGTAACTGTCGAGCACCAGCACGCCGTCGGCCTCACCTTTGGGCTCCATCCGCCGCCGGGTGCCCCGGTAGGCGGCCAGCCCCGCCGCCAGCTGGCCGGCGGGCAGGCCCAGCTCGGCCGCCACCGCGAACGCGGCGGTGGCGTTGAGCGCGTTGTGCCGGCCGGGCACCCCCACCCGCAGCGGGGTCACCAGGGCCGCCTCCGGGCCCGCGTCCGGCCCGCCCCGGACCGTCCAGCGCACGGCCATGCCCTCGGCGGTCACGTCGCTGACCCGGTAGTCGGCGCCGGGCGCCTGGCCGTAGGTGCGCACCCGCACCGGCAGCGCCCGCGCCGAGGCCGCCAGCTCAGCCGCGCCGGGGTCGTCGGCGCAGGCGACGAGGATCCCGCCGGGCCGGATCCGCCGGGCGAACCCGGCGAATGCCGCCTCGATCTCCGCGAGGCCGCCGTAGTTGTCCAGGTGGTCGGCTTCGATGCTGGTGACGATGGCTGCCTCCGGCGCCAGCATCAGGAACGAGCCGTCGCTCTCGTCGGCCTCCACGACGAACTCCTCCCCGGTGCCGTCCTCGGCGCCGAGCCCGGTCTCCGCCAGGATGCCGCCGATCACGTAGCCGGGGTCGGCGCCGCACTGCCGCAGCACGGTGGTGATCATCGAGGTGGTGGTGGTCTTGCCGTGCGTGCCCGCCACCGCGATGCCGCGGCGGTCCAGCATCACCGAGGCGAGCGCCGCCGCCCGGTGCAGCACCCGCAGGCCGCGCCTGCGCGCCTCCACCAGCTCCGGGTTGTCGTCGCGGATCGCGGTGGAGAACACCACCGTGTCCGCGCCCGCCACGTGCGCCGCGGCGTGCCCGGTGTGCACCTGCGCGCCCAGGCCGGCGAGCGCGGCCAGCTGGTCGCCGCCCGCCTGGTCACTGCCGGACACGGCGATGCCGCGCGCCAGCATGATGCGCGCGATGCCGGACATGCCGGCCCCGCCGATGCCGGTGAAGTGCACCCGGCCGAGCTTTGCCAGCGGCACCGGCGCGACCGGCGTTACCAGGCCCATGTCAGTACTCTGCCTTCCTCGCGGGACCCCTCACGCCCTGCCCCGGACGATGTCCATGACCTCGGCGGCGAGCCACTGGCCCGCGTCCCGGCTGCCCATCCCGGCCGCGGCCGCGGACATGTCCCTGACCAGCTGCGGGTCGAGCAGCACCGGGATCAGCACGTCGCAGATCCATTCCGGGCTCAGCGCCGCGTCGTCCACGATCAGCCCGCCGCCTGCCCGCTCGATGGGCAGCGCATTGAGCCGCTGTTCCCCATTGCCGTGCGGGAGCGGCACGTACGCCGCTGGCAGCCCCACCGCGGTGAGCTCCGCGCAGGTCATCGCGCCGCTGCGGCACAGGGCGAAGTCCGCCGCCGCGTAGGCGAGGTCCATCCGGTCCACGTACGGGAGGACCACGTAGGGCGGGCCGTTGTGCGGCAGCCGCACATCCAGGTCGCTGCGCGGGCCGATGATGTGCAGCACCTGGATGCCCGCGGCCCGGATCTCCGCCGCCGCGTCCAGGACCGCGTAGTTGATCGACCGGGCGCCCTGCGAGCCCCCGGTGACCAGCAGCACCGGCAGGTCCGGGGCCAGGCCGAAGTGGGCCCGCGCCTTGTCGGCCATGGCCAGCCGGTCGAGGCTGGCGATGTGCTCGCGCAGCGGCATGCCGATGTAGGTGGCGTGCGCCAGCCTGGTGCCGTGCTGCCCGGTGAACACGTGCCGGGTGAACCGGGCACCGAGCTTGTTGGCCAGCCCCGGCCGCGAGTTGGCCTCGTGCACCACGATCGGCACGTGCCGGCGCCGGGCCGCCAGGTAGGCGGGGGTCGCCACGTACCCGCCGAAGCCGACCAGGACCCGGGCCCGGGAGCGGTCCAGCACCTCGGCCGCCGCGCCGACCGCCCCGGCCAGCCGCCCCGGCACGTTCAGCAGCTGCGGGGTGATGCTGCGCGGCAGCGGGACGGCCGGGATGAGCTGCAGGTCGTAGCCGCGGTCCGGGACCAGCCTGGTCTCCAGGCCCCGCTCGGTGCCGAGGCAGGTGATGCGGATGGCAGGTTCAGCCCGCCGGAGCGCGTCCGCGAGCGCCAGTGCGGGCTCGATGTGGCCAGCGGTCCCCCCGCCGGCAAGAACGACGCTCATGAACGGGCCTCCTCGTCCTCGTCCTGCCCGCCACGGCAGCGCCGCCACGGCGCGGCCGGTACCGCCTGGCTGGTCAGTCAGGCCGGCGGGCCAGGCCCAGCCAGCTTAGGACCCGCCGGGGCAGCCCGGGGCCGGCTGCGGCAAGCGCCTGGGCGGCGCCGGGCTCCCGCTTGGCGAACGACATCAGCATCCCGAGCGCGACCATGGTCAGGAGCAGGGACGCCAGGCCGTAGGAGACCAGCGGCAGCGGCACGCCGGTGATCGGCAGCAGCCCGAGCACGGCGCCGATGTTCACCAGCGCCTCCACCACGATCCAGGCGGTGACGCCGGTGGCCGCCAGCCGGATGAACGTGTCGTCGACCCGGCGGGCGATCCGCAGGCCCGCGTACGCCAGCCCGCCGTAGAGGAACGACACGCACAAGGTGCCGACCAGGCCGAGCTCCTCGCCGATGATGGCGAAGATGAAGTCGGTGGTGTCGTTGGGCACCCAGCCCCACTTCTGCCGGCTGGCGCCCAGCCCCACCCCGAACCAGCCGCCCGAGCCGACCGCCCACTGGCCCTGGATGCCCTGCATGTCGATGCCCAGCGGGCCGCCGGTCGGGTGCAGGAACATGGTGAGCCGGGTCATCCGGTACCCGCGCACCACGATGAAGATCGCCAGAACCAGGCCGATCATGGCGAGGAGGCCGGCGAAGAGCCGGGCCGGCGTGCCGGCCACCCACAGCAGCGCCAGGAAGATGACCAGCAGCAGGAAGGTGGTGCCGAGGTCGTCGCCGAGCATCACCAGCAGGCACAGCACCCCGGCGCCGGGCAGCAGCGGGATCAGCAGCTGCCGCCAGTCCGCGAGCTGGCCCAGCCGCTCCTTGCGGGCGAGCAGGTCCGCCCCCCACAGCACGAACGCGAGCTTGGCCAGTTCGGATGGCTGGAAGGCCACCGGGCCGAGCATGAAGTAACGGACCGCGCCGCCTTGCTGCTGGCCGGCGAACGGGACTATCAGCAGGCCGAGCACGGCCAGGAACATCAGCGGGTAGGCGGCGGCCCGGAACAGGGCGGGCTTGGAGCGCGCCGCCAGCCACATGCACGGGATGCCGGCCACCACCCCGACCAGCTGGTGCTGGAACGCCGCGTACGGCGGCGCGCCGTTGATCAGCGAGTCCACCGACGAGGTGGACAGCACCATGACCAGCCCGAGCGCGATCAGCAGGGTGCCGATGCCGAGGATCAGGTAGTAGGAGGTGAGCGGCCGGTCCAGCATGGACAGCGCGCTGGCCGCGATGTCCCGCGGGGCCGGCCGGCCCGCCCGCGCCTCACGCGGCCCGGCGGTGCCGGCGCTCATGGCTGCCCCGCAGCCGTGACGGCTGTCGTCTGCTGGTGCATGTTCCCAGTGTCCGGGCTGGCCGCCGCCGGAAGCGGGACATCCGGCGCGTGTCGCGCCGCGGCCGCCCGCCGCCGCCTACTTGGGCATCCATTCCACGTAGAAGACACCGAGGCCGAGGGCGACGAACATGGCCGAGATCAGCCAGAACCTGATCACGATGGTGGTCTCCGCCCAGCCCAGCAGCTCGAAGTGGTGCTGCAGCGGCGCCATCCGGAAGACCCGCCGCCCGGTCATCTTGAACGAGCCGACCTGGATGACCACCGACAGCGTGATGATCAGGAACATGCCGCCCAGGATGGCCAGCAGGAACTGGGTCTTCGTGCACACCGCCAGGCCGGCCAGCACGCCGCCGAGCGCCAGCGACCCGGTGTCGCCCATGAAGATGCGGGCGGGCGGCGCGTTCCACCACAGGAAGCCGAAACAGGCCCCGAGCACGGACGCGGCCACCACCGCCAGGTCGAGCGGGTCCCGGACGCTGTAGCAGTGCGGCGCCAGGAAGTTGGTGCAGTCGTTGCGCAGCTGCCAGTTCCCGATCAGCACGTAGGCGGCCAGCACCAGGCAGGAGACCCCGGTGGCGAGCCCGTCCAGGCCGTCGGTCAGGTTTACCGCGTTGGAGGTGGCGGCGATCAGGAACACGATCCACAGCACGAACGGGGCCAGCGCCAGCGGCGGCCCGAAGTCCCGCAGGAACGACAGGTGCGGGTCGGCCGGGGTGAGGTCGTAGCCGTCGGCGAACCGCTGCTGCTGCACCAGCACCGCGAACAGCGCCCCGACCAGGGCCTGGCCGGTCAGCTTGGCGCCGCTGCGCAGGCCCAGGCTGCGCTGCTTGTAGATCTTGATGAAGTCGTCCAGGAAGCCGACCACGCCCAGCCCGGTCATGAGCAGCATCACCAGCACGCCGGACACGGACGGCACCTGGCCGGTGGCGAAGTTCCCCGCGAAGTAGCCGGCCAGCGCGGCGATCACGATGACGGTCCCGCCCATGGTGGGCGTGCCGCGCTTGGTCGCGTGACCGGCCGGGCCCTCCTCGCGGATGGCCTGCCCGTACCCGCGGCGGGTGAACAGCCTGATGGCCAGCGGCGTCCCGAACAGCGCCAGCACCAGCGAGATGCTGGAGGCGATGAGGATGGTCTTCACCGGGCACCCTCCCCGGTCAGCGCGTGCGCGACCCGTTCCAGCCCGGCGGCCCGGGACGCTTTGACCAGTACCACGTCGCCGGGTTTCAGGCGGGCGGACAGCGCCTCCAGCGCGGCCGCCGGGTCGGGCACCCCCAGCAGCTCGCCCCGCCAGGCCGGCTCCGCCTTGGCCCCGGTGATCATCGGCGCGGCGTCGTCCCCGACCACGATGAGCCCGGCCACGCCGGCCTGCGCGGCCAGGCCGCCCACCTGCTCGTGCCAGGCCGGCGCGTCGTCGCCGAGCTCGCCCATGGGGCCGAGGACGGCGAAGGAGCGGCGGCCCCGGGCCATGACCGTCAGGGTCCGCAGCGCGGCGGCCATCGCCTCCGGGTTGGCGTTGTAGGCGTCGTTGATGACCGTGACGCCGTCCGGCCGCTCGGTGACCTCCATCCGCCACCTGCTGCGCGGCGCGGCCGCGGACAGCCCCTCGCCGATCGCGGCGACGCCCAGCCCGAGCTCGCCCGCGAGCGCGGCGGCCGCGAGCGCGTTCGTCACGTTGTGCTCGCCGTGCAGCCGCAGCCGGACGGGCGCGGAGCCCGCCGGGGTGATCAGGGTGAAGGCCGCCCGGCCCTGCCCGTCCACCCGGACCCCGGCCGCCCGGACATTGGCCCCCTCGGCCCGGCCGAAGGTCACCACCCGGGCCCGGGTCTGCCCGGCCATCGCCGCGACCAGCGGGTCGTCGGCGTTCAGCAGGGCCACCCCGTGCGGGGGCAGCGCGGCCGGCAGCTCGGACTTGGCGCGGGCGACCTCGGCCAGCCCGCCGAACTCGCCGGTGTGGGCGTGGCCCACGCACAGCACGACGCCGAGCGACGGCGGCGCGATCTCGCACAGGTGGGTGATGTGCCCGGCGCCCCGCGCCGAGAGCTCGAGCACGAGGTACCGGGTCGCCACGGTGGAGCGCAGGACGGTCAGCGGATGGCCGATCTCGTTGTTGAACGACTCGTGCGGCGCCACCGTCTGGCCCAGGTTCTCGGCCAGCTGGGCGGCGAGGTCCTTGGTGGTGGTCTTGCCCGCGGAGCCGGTGATGCCAGCGATGGTCAGCCCGGGCAGCGAGTCCACCACCGCCCGCGCCAGCCTGGCCATCGCGGCGGGCACATCCGGCACGATCAGGGAGGGTACCCCGGTGGGCCGGGTGCCGAGTACCGCGGCCGCCCCGCCGGCCACGGCCGCGGAGGCGAAGTCGTGCCCGTCCACCCGCTCGCCCGGCAGGGCGGCGAACAGGGCGCCGGGGCCGGCGCTGCGGGAGTCGATCACCACCGGGCCGGTCACGGTGACCCCCGGGTCCGGGACCCGGTCGAGCCGGGCCGCGGTGATCTGGGCGATGGCCGCCAGCGAGAGCGGGATCACTCCGCCTCCCCCGCGGCCCGGCGGGTGATGGCCTCCGCCGCCACCTCCCGGTCGTCGAACGGGATCACCGAGGTGCCGATGTACTGGCCCCGCTCGTGACCCTTGCCGGCCACCACGATCACGTCTCCCTTGCCGGCCTCCGCCACCGCCAGCCTGATCGCCGCCGCCCGGTCCGGCTCGATGATCACCCGGGCCCGGTCCCGCTGCGGCACGGTCAGCACCCCGGCGAGCATCTCGGCCAGGACGGCCAGCGGGTCTTCCGAGCGCGGGTTGTCACTGGTGAGGATGGCCAGGTCGGCCAGGGCCGCCGCGGCCGCGCCCATCAGCGGCCGCTTGGCCCGGTCCCGGTCGCCGCCGCAGCCCAGCACGATGGCCAGCCGGCCGCCGGTGACCGGCCGCAGTGCCTGCAGCACCGCCTCCACCGCGCCGGGCTTGTGCGAGTAGTCGACCAGCACGGTGTAGTCCTGCCCGGCCTCGACCCGCTCCAGCCGGCCGGGCACGCCGGGGCAGGCGGCGACGCCGGCCACCGCGGCGGTCAGCCGCAGCCCGGTCTCCACCAGCGCGACCACGGCGCCGAGCGCGTTGGCGACGTTGAACGGCCCGGGCAGTGACACGGTGGCGTCGGCCTCCACCCCGCCCGGCCCGATGATCCGGAAGGAGCTGCCGTCCGCCCCGCAGCGCACATCCGCCGCCCGCCAGTCGGCCGTCTCGCTGCCCGTGGCGGAGAACGTGGTGAGCGGGATGCGCGGCGCCGCCGCCAGGCGGCGCCCGTAGGGGTCGTCGATGTTCACCACGCCGACCCGGGTGAAGGCGGGCGTGAAGAGCATGGCTTTGGCGGCAAAGTACTCCTCGAGGTCAGCGTGGAAGTCGAGGTGGTCCTGGGACAGGTTGGTGAAGATCGCCACCTCGTAGGAGGTGCCGGCCACCCGGCCGAGGGCGAGCGCGTGGCTGGACACCTCCATGGCGGCGGCCGTGACGTCACGCTCGGCCATCGCCGCCAGCAGCGCCTGCAGGTCGGTGGCTTCCGGGGTGGTGAGCTTGCTGGCCACCGATTCGCCGGCCACCCGGGTCTCGACCCCGCCGATCAGGCCGGTCCGGTGGCCCGCCAGCCGCAGCGCGGACTCCAGCAGGTAGGTGGTGGTGGTCTTGCCGCTGGTGCCGGTCACCCCGAGCAGCAGCATGGACCCGGACGGGTGGCCGTAGACCCAGTCGGCGGCCTCGCCCACCCGGTCCCGGACGCCGGGCACGGCGAGCACCGGCAACCCGCTCCGCTGGGCGGTGAGCCGGCCGTCCGGGTCGGTCAGCACGGCGACCGCCCCGGCCTCCGCCGCCTGCTGGCAGAACCGCGCGCCGTGGTGCTGCGTGCCGGGCAGCGCGGCGTACAGGTCGCCCGGGAGCACGGCCCGGGAGTCGTGGCTGATGCCGGTCACGGCGGGCAGGCTGTCCGGGCCGCTGGCGGACCCCGGCAGCCCCCGCCCGGTGACGCTCACGCCGAGCAGCATGGCCAGACCGGACAGCGGGCGTGCCGGGACGTGGTGGGGACGCAGAGCCGCAGACACGGGCCGAGGGTACCGCTCATTACGGGGCCGTGAGCCTCACGTCCGGACGCTTGCCCCCATCCGGCGGGATCTTCAGCGTCTGCAGCGCGAACTTCATGACCTTGTAGAAGACGGGCCCGGCGACCAGGTTGCCGTAGTAGCCGCCCCGCTTCGGGTTCTGGACGTTGACCGCGACCACGACCTGCGGGTTGCTGGCCGGGGCCATGCCGATGTAGCTGGAGCCGTAATGGCACTGGCAGGCGCCCTCCTGGGCGGTACCGGTCTTGCTGGCGACCGAGTAGCCGGGGATCTCGCCCCACGGCTCGGCGGCGAGGGTGGCGTCGAGCATGGGCACCTGCTGCAGGATGGCGATGAGCTGGCGGGCGGTGGCGGCCCTGAGCACCCGGTGGCGGGCGGGCGCGCGGGCGGGCCGGAACACGCCGCTGGGGCCGGTGGTGCCGGCGACCAGGGTGGGCTGCACCCGCACGCCGCCGTTGGCGATGGTGGCGTAGACGCTGGCCATCTGGACCGCGGTGGCCGACACGCCCTGGCCGAACGCGAGCGTGTAGCGCTGGGTGCCCCACCACTTCGACGGCGGCGAGAGGATCCCGCCGCTCTCCGCCGGCACCGGCAGCCCGCTGGGGCTGCCCAGCCCGAAGGCCCGGAAGTACTGGTACTGCACCTGCGGGGGCACGTGCTGGACGACCTGGACCATGCCCACGTTGCTGGAGTGCGCGAGGATGCCGGCCAGGGTGAGCCGCTCGGTGGCGTGCGGCTCGGCGTCCTGGAAGGTGAAGCCACCCTCTGCGATCTGCGACGGCACCGTGTACGGGCTCATCGCGGTCTGCCCGCCTCGCTCCAGCGCGGCGGCGGCCGTGATGACCTTGGCCGTGCTGCCCGGGGCGAACACCGCGGAGACCGGCAGGTCCATCGTGCCCGCCAGGCTGGTGACGTGGGCCGGGTCGTAGCCGGGCGCCTGGGCGAGCGCGAGGATCCGCCCGGTGCTGGGCTGCATCACCACGACCGTGCAGTTGTCGGCGCGGGTCTGGCGCACCCGCTGAACGCAGGCCTGCTGGGCGGCCCATTGCAGGCTGGACAGGATGGTCAGCCGGACGCTGCCGCCGGGGACCATGGGCTTGATCCGGTCGGTGGCCGCGGGTATCGGCTGGCCGGTGGTGGACGTCTCCAGCTCGTCCTGGCCGTCCTGGCCGGCCAGCAGCGAGTTGAACGACTGCTCGAGGCCGGCCTGGCCGCGCAGATCGCTGCTGCCGCCCCCGGTGGTGAAGCCGACCAGGTTGGAGGCGAGCCCGCCGCCCGGGTAGTCGCGGGCATAGGTGGGGGTCAGGTAGATGCCCGCCAGCTGATGGCTCGCCATGGCGGCGGTGATCTGGCTGCCGGCCGAGGCCGGCACAGACGGGGCCAGCACCACGTAGTCCCGCGAGGTCGGGTGGTTGAGCAGGCCGAGGATGACGGCGGCGGGCTGATGCAGCGGGCCCGCCAGCAGGCTGGCCACCAGCGGCCGCTGCGCCTGCTTGATCTGCGGCGGGTCGGCCGTCACCAGGTCGGTCTGCACGGTCATCGCGAGCGGCGTGCCGTCCGCGCTGGTGATGCTGCCGCGGACCGCGGGCACGCTGATCTTCTTGAGCCGCAGGCTCTCCGCCATGGCCCGGTACTGGGCCCCGTCCATCCCCTGGAGCTGCACGAGCCTGCCCGCGACCAGGGCCAGCACCACGCCGAAGCAGGCCAGGGCGATGCGCAGCCGCCGGGCCGGGTGGCCGCGGCGCAGGCTGCTGCGGCGGGGCGGCTGCGGCGGCCCTGGCGGCCGGCTGCCACCCCAGGCGCGGCGCAGCCCCCCGCCGCGCAGCGCCCCGCCCGGCAGAGCCCCGCCCCGCCCGGGCGGGCCGCCCGTGGCCTGCCCGCGCCCGGACGGCGCACGCCGGGGCTGGCCGCGCGGCCCCTGCCCGCGCAGAGACTGAGCGCGGGCGGCCTGGCCGGGTGCCCGCGGCGGGGCGCCCGATGCGGCGCCCCGCGGCGGGCGGTCCGGGCGCGGCCGTTCCGGGCGGGACCGGTCCCGTGACGGCCCGTCCCGCCGGGGCCCGCGCCCGCCCGCGCCGCGCGGCGCGCCGCTGCCGGGCGGTGTGCCGCCGGGCGGCCCCTGCGCTGCCGGGCCGCGCTGCCCGCTGGCCGCCGCCCCGCCCCGCGCGGCCCCGTTCGCCTCGCCGCCTGGCGGCCCGCTGCCCGCGGATCCCCTGGCCCGGGGCCCGCCGCGCGGGGTCCCGGCACGCGGCGGCCCCGCACCCCGTCCCCCGGTGCGGGGCGATCCCGTGCCCGCGGAGCCAGCGCGCGGCGGGCCGCCGCGGGGGGCGCCGCTGCGGGGCGGCCCGCCCGGTGGCGGCCCGTCCGCTGGCGCGCCGCGCCGCGGGTCCCGCCCGGCACCGTCACCGCCGGCCGGCCGGGGCCCGGTCTCGCCCGGGCGCCCACCGCCCGGCCTGCGGGGGCCGCCGGGTGCCGGGGGCCGGCCCGGCCCGGGCGGGCGGCCGCCGCCCGCCCCGGTCCCGCCGTCATCCATCACGGCGTGT